>NZ_JAMYTM010000011.1:0-187636 GCF_040322475.1 Mesorhizobium sp. M0140
CACGAACAGGATGGAAACGAATCTCCATCCTGTTCGATAGGTCTTACCAGATCCTCATCCAGCCCAACTTAAGTGAACTGCATTAGTCCGAAGCTGTCCGTTTCGCTGCATGATCACCAGCACGGCCGCCGCACTGCAGACAGCGGCAATGGCGGATCTTCCTGGCCTAAGTCTGGAGGACTTGCGCGGCGGCAATCTCGCTATGGCTCAGCAGTAGCTCGTTCAGTTTGCCGCTTTGCTATCGGCCGCGTGTATCGATCGAGCGGGCGGGGAAGACAGGGCACGTTGATCCGCAGGCTGCTCACTGAAGTAAAGTGAACTGCCGAGTAGAAGGAACACGATGCCCACCGCCGTTAATCCAACCATGAGCACGGCGATCGCCGTTCCTGGGCCATGGCCCGTCTTGATGATGGTGGATCGGTGGGGCATCGCGCTGTTCTCCAGGCATGGCACCCGGCGGGGCCGCTTTCGACAAACGACGAACACGGCCCCGATGTTCCCTCGTTGGAAGCTTCAATCGGTCACGTCGGGCTTTTGCTTTTTCCTGTAGGACCAAGGTCTTATCCGTCGTGCGCAAAAGTCCAAGGGGCCTTGTTCAGTTCCGATAATGTCCCTTGGATGTTCCGCTATTTTAGGTAAATCTGATATAATGCCTAGGCGGAAAACTTAGCCGGCCAAGCACATTTTCCCGCGAACCGGGCATGGAAAATGTGGCTTTGGCAAGTTCAACAACAGGCAGTCATGTCTCGGGCGACGAATGGCTCACGTCTCGTCGAATCGGCCCTCGCGGGTCTGATCGCGCGTGATCGCGGCTTCTTCCTCATCATCGGGAAGGGCATCGTCGCTGTCCTGGTACGCGTTATCGTCGTCCTCGTCGGGCAGATCGCCGTCTTTTTCGACGCCGTAACGCATGTCGCCGTTTTCCGGCACGGACTCTGGCAGGATCTCGCCGCCCTTGATCGCATCCCAATCCTGCTGCTCGATGGTAGGCCCATCCGCCTGCGGTGCGTCATCTTCGATGTCGGCGCTTGGTTTGTTGCGCGGTGCCATGCCGGCCTCCTTCCTTGAAAAAACTGGAGGCGAAACTCGGCGTGCCGGCATTTGTTCCCCTGCTCGAAGTGCAAAGAGCGGGCGTGCTTCTGGATTTTCGACGGCTGGCGCGTCAGCCCAGCCCCGCCGGCACCGCCGCCGCGCGCCGGATCGCCACCGTTGCCAAGTCGCCGCGCAATGGAAAGCGCGCAGTGGCGATCGGCCGCTTACTTGCGAAGTTGCTAAAATAATGAAATGTTGTTCGCGGGAAATGGGATGAGCAGGGACTGGTTGGAACCGGCGCGGTTTCGGCGGTTTGGGGAAACCATGTATTTTGGGCAGTTTCTCGTAGGAATGTCAGCCACGGCTCTCATTGTCGCGGTGTGGACCTATATGGTCACCGGCTCTTTCTGGGAGGCATTTGCCTGGACGATAGCGACGCTGCTTGTCCTGCAGGTCGGCTACTTCGTGCTCATCATGAGGCTGATCTTCAGGCGCTCGCACGATATCGTGCCGAGCCAGGATCCGGTAGACGCCTTCCCGCCATTGCATCGCGACGGTGTCCAGCTTTGAGACCGGCTGGCCAGGATCACTCGCGCGTGTGCGCCCGGGCAAATTCGGGGAACCTCGCCCACAGCGCGATCACGGTGTTTGGTCACTGAGAGACAGCGTTGTCTGGGCATAGCCCTGCTGGAGGTTTCGGCACAGCGTATCGTGGGAACATTTCGGCGTCGTCGTGGGAACATGATGCATGCGCGACCGGCTTCGCATGGCTCAGGCCGTCAGGTGGAACAAGTGATCATGCTTCGCGTCCTCTAGCAGTACCGGTGAGGTTGCCACCTCTATCGGCACTGCCATGGCTCGCTCTGCTCCCGGCGGGGCGAGTCTTTTTCGTGCTCCCATCGTCGAGATAGAGGACGCGAGGCTGATTTGACGCGGCGACAACAGGTGCTTCGCCAATTCGGCTGCAGAAGGGATTTTTCGTCTTCTAATGTCCGTACACATTTGTGCAAGTTTTCAAGCATTTCCGCGCTGTCTGCCGCATGCTTGATCAGCAACAAATTAATATCCGGGCTGCAAACATAACATCTTCAATTCTGAAGTTGGATGGAACCACATGGCAGCGGTGGAGTTTTTATGGAGGGCGGAATTCAATTGTCACTAGGAGACGGTCATGAAACTTTATCTTACAAGCGCGGCGGCTGCCATCGTCCTGACGGGCGGCATTGGTGCGGCGCTGGCGGAGAGCGTCGTCGTCGTCCAGCCGCAGCAGGAGACGGTCGTTCGCGAATACATCAAGAGGGAACCGCTTGCCTCGGTGAACCTTCTGGGGGTCGAACTCAAGCTCGGCTCGTCGGTACCGGACACTGTCGAACTGCGTGAAGTGCCCGACGTCAAATACCGCGTCGCGGTGATCAATGACCAGACGGTCCTCGTCGACCCGGAGACCCGCCAGATCGTTGAAGTGCTGCACTAAGGGGTTCCCGCAGCACTGGACCTTGGGAAAAACCCGCCCCGACGTCGCGTCGGTGGCGGGTTTCCTTTTGTCGCGATCCGCGATGGCCTATTCGGCGGCCAGTCTATCCTGCGTCTTGGTCTCGAAATCGCTGGCGTCGTGGCGCTCATGCAGTTGCATGGCAGGCTCGCCGAAAGCGCGGTTGACCATGCGGCCGCGCTTGACCGCCGGTCGGGCGTCGATCGCCTTGGCCCAGCGTTGCACATGTGCGTATTCCTGCACGGATAGGAACTCGGCGGAATCATTGTACATGCGTCCGAGCGCCAGCCCGCCATACCAGGGCCACACGGCCATATCGGCGATGGAATAGTCCTTGCCGCCGAGATATTCAGTCTCGGCCAGCCGGCGGTCGAGCACATCCATCTGGCGTTTCACCTCCATCGAGAAGCGGTCGATGGCATATTCGAACTTTTCCGGCGCATAGGCGTAGAAATGGCCGAAGCCGCCGCCCAGATACGGCGCCGAGCCCATCTGCCAGAACAGCCAGGACAGCACTTCGGCGCGCGCCGGCTGTTCGGTAGGCAGGAATTCGCCGAACTTTTCGGCGAGATAGACCAGGATCGAACCGGATTCGAAGATGCGCACCGGCGTCTTGCCGCTGCGGTCCATCAGGGCCGGGATCTTGGAGTTGGGATTGACCTCGACGAAGCCGCTGCCGAACTGGTCGCCATCGTTGATCCGGATCAGCCAGGCATCGTATTCAGCGCCCTTGTGGCCGCGCGCCAGAAGCTCTTCCAGCATGACGGTGACCTTGACGCCGTTCGGCGTCGCCAGCGAATAGAGCTGCAACGGATGCTTGCCGACGGGCAGTTCCTTGTCTTGCGTCGGCCCGGCGATCGGCCGGTTGATGCTGGCAAAGGCTCCGCCGCTCGGCTTGTTCCAGGTCCATACTTTCGGCGGTGTGTAGTCGGTCATTTCGTGGCCTCGTGTCGGGGAAGGATGGCAGGTCGCCATAAACTAGGGCTGCGGATGTGTAAGTTCAACTTGCGTTGAACTATTATCGATGCCCGCATTGCCAACATCGGCAATTGGGCACTTCCTCACCCTTGCGCCTTCTCCTGCGTGGCATACCTATAGAAGATGTCACCAAAGCCCACCCAGGACAGAAGCATGACCATCAATCCCAATCCGCGCTCGGTCGTCGCCGTGCGGGCCACTGTCCCCGAAGATGCCTTTACGGCCGGGGCGCTCGGCACGCTCAGGGAAGGCAGCGGCGTCGTCATTCGCAACGACGGGCTGGTGCTGACCATCGGCTATCTCATCACGGAGGCGGAAGAAGTCTGGCTGACCAGTCATGACGGCCGCGTCATCCCCGCGCACGCGCTGGCCTACGACCAGGAATCGGGCTTCGGCCTGGTGCAGGCGCTGGCGCCGCTCGGCCTGCCGGCGGTGGCGCTGGGCGATGCCGGCAAGGCCAGGATCGGTGACGCCGTCGTGCTGGCCGACGGTATCGGTCAGTCTGTGCAGGCCAGGATCGTGACCAAGCAGGAATTCGCCGGCTATTGGGAATATCTGCTCGACGAGGCGATCTTCATTGCACCGGCGCACCCGTCCTGGGGCGGTGCCGGGCTGTTCGGCGCTGACGGCTCGCTGCTCGGCATCGGTTCGCTGCGCCTGCAGATGAGCCGCAACGGCGAGGTCGCCGATATCAACATGGTGGTGCCGATCGATCTTTTGCCGCCCATTCTCGACGACCTCCTGACACGCGGCCAGGTGGCCAAGCCGCCGCGCCCGTGGCTCGGCGCCCTGTCGGCCGAAAGCGACGGCAGAGTGGTGGTGATGAGCGTGACCGAGGGCGGCCCGGCGGCCAAGGCCGGCCTGCGCCAAGGCGACATCATCTCCGACATCCGGGACGGCGCGGTCGACGGGCTGGCCGATTTCTATCGCAAGCTGTGGGAGAGCGGCTCGGCGGGGGCCGAGATTCCAATGCGGGTGTTGCGCGACGGCCGCGAAACCTGGCTGCGCGTCAAATCGGCCGACCGCGGCAGTTTTCTGAAAAAGCCGCAACTGCAGTAGACGCGTCGATGGCGTCGGCGATGTCATCGGGTTGCCAATTCGCCCGACGGGCAGCCGCTCGGCCATCGCGGCCAGGGCCTCGGCGGGATTGCCAAGCGCCTGGCGCGCCTGCCGCAGCCGGTTCTCGCCGCGCCCGGCGATGATCACCTCGGCGCCGGCCTCGACGCAGCGCCGGGCCAGCGCCAGACCCATGCCAGAGCCGCCACCGACGATCAGGATTTTCTCATTTGAAATGCTCATTCGCTCTGCCTTTGCTTGGATGGAGAAGGGCAGGGAATTGGCAGTTCGGTACGGCAAGTGAAAACGGAAGAAACCGATAGCGCTATCGGAAGCGCCGATGATGCAGGGCGATCAGTTGCCGCAAGCGGTGAAGGCGGTGCCCGGGTTCCAGTCCTTGAAGGCGATGGTCTGGCCTTCGACCGAGACGGTCTTGTGCTTGGTGCTGCCGTCCGGCTGCTTTTCGCTGCCGGTGCCTTTGCCGGTCAGGACATTGTACTCGCAGGCGCTTTCGGCATTCTCCTTCAAATAGTCATCATGGTCATAGGCGAAGCCGGCGACGATGAAGGCAGCGTCGCGCCAGGCGATGGTCAGCGTCATGTCGGTCCGTTCGCTGCCGACCGGCATCGCCGGCAGGTAGAATTTGATCGAACCGTTGGGCAGCATCGTCAGTTCCGGCTCGGTGTCGGAGTTCTCGTAACCCGGCCGGTCGTAGCCGTTCCATTCCCCGTGGATCTGCTCGTGCACGGTTTCGACGGGCTTGAGGTAATTGTGCTCCTTGTCCCTGAGGAAGAAGTGGACATCCATCGGGTGGCCGGGCTCGGTCTCCACCACCATGGCGAGATCGACGGCGCCGTCGCCGTTGAAGCCCCCGGTCACCGCTGTGATGATCTTCCGGGTTTCGATTGGCTCGGCGAGGGCGGCCGTGGGGAGAGACAACACAAAGGCGAGCAACAGAGATTTCATGGCATATTCCCCCGGGAGCGAGATGGCGTGCCCGAGCACGAGCATGGCAGGTATTCCGAAATTTCATACAGCGGGGCCGGGAGAAAAATGTTCAGGTCGAGGGGCGCGAAGGAACGCCGTAGGCGCCCGCCAAGTTTGCTGCCGGAAACTGACAGCGACTCGTGCCATTCTGGTCGATGACGGGCAATGCCAGGGACGACAGAGAGGGAACTGATGGCGCGAGCGACACCGAAAGGACAGGCCGGCTAATGGCGCCGGTCAAGGTTGATCCCGACAAGGTCCATGAATTCCCGGATCCGGGCAGCTTCTACGCATGGCTCGGCAAGCACCACGCCACGGAAACCGAAGTGTGGATCAAGGTTCACAAGGTGGGGTCGGGACTGAAATCGATCACCCCCAAGCAAGCCATCGACGTGGTGCTGTGCTTCGGCTGGATCGATGCGGTGCGCAAGGGGTTGGACGACAAGAGTTTCCTGCAGCGCTACACGCCGCGCGGTCGGAAGAGCATCTGGAGCCTGATCAACATCGACAATGTCGCGCGGCTGGTCGAGGAGGGCCGCATGACCGAGCATGGGCTCAAACAGGTCGAGGCGGCCAAGGCGGACGGGCGCTGGGCGCGCGCCTATGGCAGCGGCAAGGAGATGAAGATCCCCGATGATCTGCAAGCGGCAATCGACGCCGAACCCGCTGCGAAGGCGATGCTGGCAAAACTCAGTGCGCAGAACCGTTTCGCGCTCGCCTTCCGCACCCACAACATGAAGACCGAGGCCGGGCGCAAGAAGAAGATCGAGACGTTTGTGGCAATGCTGAAGCGCGGCGAGACGATCTACCCGCAAGGCAGGAAGTAAGGTTTGGGGTGGGCTGGTTTGGGCGCCAGTTCGTCTTCGGCACGGCAAGCCTGTCCGCACGGGATCCGGCGTTGCGCGAAGCGCTTCAGGATCTGAATCGTGAAATTGTTCCAACTGCTTGTTTTTGCGCAATTCGATGGTCGGCGCGTCGCGCGGCTGTTTCAGCAACGACATCGCCGGTGGACGAAGGACGGCACGGCGGCTACCCTTCGAAAGCCGCGACGATCGAGCGGCGGACGCTGGGAGTCGTTGCCGTTGAGAAGAGTTGCTTCGTGGACGATGGCGCTGGGTCTCATTGTCATCGTCGCGTGTGTGGGAGCCGGCGCCACGCTTGCCCAGACCTCGCCCGACCAGACGTCTCCCGACCTGGCTTCTCCCTCGGCCTCGCCGGCAAAAGAGATCTCGGTCGGGATCAAGGAGGCGCCGCCTTTTGCGTTCAAGCTGCAGGACGGCAGCTGGTCGGGATTGAGCATCGACCTCTGGCAGAAAATCGCCGGGCGGCTCAACCTTCGCTTCCGCTATGTCGAAGTGCCTGCCGTGCAGGACCAGATCGATGGCGTCGTCAACGGCAGGTTCGATGCGGCGATGGCCGCGATCACGGTCACGGCCGACCGCGAAAAGGCCGTCGACTTCACGCAGCCCTTCTTCACGACCGGGCTCGGCATTGCGACACCGCTCAACAACCAGCCGTCATGGCGGCCGGTGCTGCATGCCCTGACGTCGTTCGGCTTCCTGCAGGCGGTGCTGGGGCTGGTCATCATATCGGTGGTGGTCGGCGTCCTGATCTGGATGTTCGAACGTCGGCACAATGACGATTTCGGCGGCGGCGTCGCCAAGGGACTGTTTTCCAGCATGTGGTGGTCGACCATCGCCGCGACGCAAGCCAGCACCGGTGATTTCGGTCCGCGAACCGTGCCGGGGCGCGTGCTGGCCGCGCTCTGGATGATGGGATCGATCATTGCGATCGCGGTGTTCACCGCGGGTGTCACATCGGTGCTGACGGTGACGCAGATGGAAGGAATGGTGCAGGGCGAAAGCGATCTCGCCGCGGTCAGGGTCGGCGCGGTGCAGAGTTCGTCGACGGCGTCCTATCTGAATTCGACCCAGATCCGTCATCAGGACTTTGCCTCGATCCAGCAGGGCCTCAACGCGCTTCGCGCCGGCAAGATCGATGCGCTGGTGCACGACAAGCCGCTGCTTGGCTGGCTGGTCGGGCAGAATTACGCGACGAGCCTGCAGGTTCTCGATGCGACCTTCGACCAGCAGCAATATGCCATTGCGCTGCCGCTCGGCAGCCCGTTGCGCAAGTCTCTCGATGTCGCCCTCCTGCAGACCATCGAAAGCGATTGGTGGAAACAGGCCGTTTTCCAATATCTGGGCGAGAAGTAGTCCGGCAGGAACTTCCGCGGTGCGATGCGCTGGAAAAACCGCCCTCGCTCTGCGAGAGAGGCGGCCCTTCCTTCGAGAATTGATGGTTGCTGTCACTGGTTCAGGTCGACCGGCGTCACGCCAAGGAGTTTCAGGGCGTTGGCGTAGGTCCTGATGCCTTGGGCCTGTTTGCGCTCGGCACAAAACCGGTTCGCCTTGTCCTGGAGCGCGGTTGCCTCGGCGATCTGGCTTGCGCTGGTGCCTGGGGCGACTTTCGTTTGGATGGCCCCGTCGAGTTGAAGGCCGAGCTGGCTGCAATATTCGCTCCGGGTGACCGCTGCGTCCGCACCCGATTGTGCGACCGCCAGCATGGCGAGCGAAATGCCTGTCAGGGCACCGATCCATCCGGTCAAACGTCGTTGCATGTTTCGGGACCATTTCTTCGCGTTGTGCCGCGGCCGCTTGGCCGCCGCGAGGGTGGTTATGACAGGCGATGTTTTCGCGAGTTTTTCCCGGATGTTGAATCTTGTTTCTGGGGTGTGTCTGGGGTGAAGCTGTCAGTCTCCCCCCACGAGGGCAGGGCTATCGCATATGGAATTCCTGAGGGTAGTGTGCTGAGATGTCTGCCCGGCACGGACCCCCACCCCTAACCCCTCCCCACAAGGGGGAGGGAGACTTCCGTTGGCACTGACCCGGGAGAATCGCCTGTCTTTTCGGCGCCAAGAAGAATTAAAGGCACGCGGCAGCGTTCCCTCCCCCTTGTGGGGAGGGTTAGGGTGGGGGTTCTTCTTCGCAAGAATCCATATGCGATAGCCCTGCCACGAGGGGGGAGATCGGCTGTATGCGGCGCTTGCGCCTCTTTCTTTGCGGCCATCCTTCGCGTAAGGCGCCGGGCAAATCCTTTCACGCAGCATATAGCCCGGACACCGCATGATCAGACTTGAAAGCATCAGCAAGCAGAACGGCCGTCAGCTTGTCTTCATCGAAGCGTCGGCGTCGCTGCAGAAGGGCGAGAAGGTCGGCCTCGTTGGGCCGAACGGCGCCGGCAAGACGACGCTGTTTCGCATGATCACCGGCCAGGAGCAGCCCGACGAAGGCCAGGTGCAGGTGGATCGCGGCGTCACCATCGGCTATTTCAGCCAGGATGTCGGCGACATGGAAGGCCACAGCGCCGTGGCCGAAGTGATGAACGGCGCCGGGCCGGTCAGCGAAGTCGCGGCCGAAATGGCAGCGCTCGAGGCGGCCATGGCCGATCCCGAGCAGGCCGACCGGATGGACGAAATCATCGAAAAATATGGCGAGGCGCAGCACCGCTTCGAGGAGCTCGACGGCTACGCGCTGGATGGCCGCGCCCGCGAAGTGCTCGACGGTCTCGGCTTTTCGCAGGAGATGATGGACGGCGATGTCGGAAAGCTGTCCGGCGGCTGGAAGATGCGCGTGGCGCTGGCCCGCATCCTGTTGATGCGGCCCGACGCCATGTTGCTCGATGAGCCATCGAACCATCTCGACCTGGAAAGCCTGATCTGGCTGGAATCCTTCCTGAAAAACTATGACGGCGCGCTGTTGATGACCTCGCACGACCGCGAGTTCATGAACCGCATCGTCAACAAGGTGGTCGAGATCGACGCCGGTTCGCTGACCGCCTATTCCGGAAACTACGAATTCTACCAGCAGCAGCGGGCGATCGCCGACAAGCAGCAGCAGGCACAGTTCGAGCGCCAGCAGGCGATGCTGGCCAAGGAGATCGCCTTCATCGAGCGCTTCAAGGCGCGCGCCTCGCATGCCGCACAGGTGCAGAGCCGGGTGAAGAAGCTGGACAAGATCGACCGCGTCGAGCCGCCGAAGCGCCGCCAGACCGTGTCCTTCGATTTCCTGCCGGCGCCGCGCTGCGGCGAGGATGTCGTGACGCTGAAGAACGTCCACAAGGGCTATGGCAGCCGCTCCATCTATGAGGGGCTCGACTTCCAGGTCCGCCGGCGCGAGCGCTGGTGCATCATGGGGGTCAACGGCGCCGGCAAGTCGACGCTCTTGAAGCTGGTCGCCGGCGCTTCCGAGCCCGACACCGGCACGGTGGCGCGCGGGCCAAGTGTGAAAATGGGCTATTTCGCCCAGCACGCGATGGAAGTGCTGGAAGGCGAGCGCACTGTGTTTCAGACACTGGAGGACGCGTTTCCGCAAGCTGGCCAGGCGCCGCTCAGGGCACTTGCCGGCTGCTTCGGTTTTTCCGGCGACGAGATCGAGAAGAAATGCCGTGTGCTGTCAGGCGGCGAGAAGGCGCGGCTGGTGATGGCGCTGATGCTGTTCGACCCGCCCAACCTTTTGGTGCTGGACGAGCCGACCAACCATCTCGACATCGCCACCAAGGAGATGCTGATCACGGCACTGTCGCAGTACGAGGGCACCATGCTGTTCGTGTCGCACGACCGGCATTTTCTCGCGGCGCTTTCCAATCGCGTGCTGGAACTGACGCCCGAAGGCATCCACACCTATGGCGGCGGCTATACGGAATATGTCGAGCGCACCGGGCAGGAAGCGCCGGGATTGAGGAGCTAGGCCCTTACCGCAGCGAGATGCTCATGCCGCTGAGATCGGCGTTGACCTGCAGGCCGACCTGCCTGCCCGTCAATTCGAGCCGGACGCCCTTGTCGTTGCTCATGACGATCACCTGAGCCCCTTTGCCAAGCGCGCCGCCACCGCCCGCCGCACCATAGACCCCGGTCACATCCCGTGCGCGTTTGATGTGGCGCACGGTACCTTGGAAATAGGTCTTGGAGACGCCGAAGGCGAGACCGCCCGAGACGCCGCCGACCGAGATGGGATAGCGGCGGCCATGGAAGGTCAGCGTTCCTTCGCCTCCGGAGCCACCGACGAAGAAGGCAGCCTTGTAGACGGCGAAGCGGATCGTGCCGCTGTCGGCATGCGCGGCGCTGGCAAAGCCGATGCTCGCGGTGGCGATGGCGGCAACCGCGATGGAACGAAATCCGGATGAAATCTTCATGGTGAGAACTCCTCAATGTCGCCGCTTTGCCGGCCGCAGCGTGGGATCAAAGTTACAACTGAACAGTCTCGCCCGTGATTTGGTTCCAGGCCCCGCGATTTGGTTCCAGCATGGATTCGAATCCGGCGGCTGGAGGGCCGGGGAGGAGGCGGCGGGTTGCGAGGGTGGGGAAGGCGCCTGACCGCAGCTATCGCCTTGTGGGATGAAGAGGTCTATGCAGGCCCTTCACAAGGCTCAGGAGAGGCTTCGGATGAGAATCGCAATCTGCCTCGCATTGACTGCGGCAGTGGCCGGATGCGCGACCTCTCCGGTCGACTATGAGGCGTCGCTTTCGCAGCAGGATCAGAAATGGGCTTCGCCGGCATGCCAGCAGGCACGCAGGGCGGCTTCCGATTACGAGGCTCGCGAGAAAGAGCATCCGGGGTGGGGTTTCGGCGTCTTGCTTGGTCCATACTCGATGGGGCTCGTCGCAGCCATCAAGGAGCATGAGCAGAAGCAACGAAAACTGTTCGCCCGCGAGGTGCATCTGCAATGCTCGAGCCTGCCGCTGCCGAAGGAACTGCAGGGCGATTTGAACCCTGGGGTACCGCCGACGAAGTATCCATAGCCCTGCCGCGCCTTCCCAGCAGAAGGCGCCGGGGCTGCGAAGCGGCGTGGGTGATGGAGAGCCACCGTTGGGCCTTATGTGATCTCCAGCATGTTCGCCGGCATCACCGGCCTGCTCTATATCGGCCTGATCAAGGCGCCATCGCTGTCGCTCGCCGAACCGCTGGTGCTGCCCTCGATGGCCGCAGCCGTGATCCGCGGCACCTCGATCTTCGGCGGCCGCGGCGGCTACACCGGCACCATCATCGGCGCGCTGATCCTGACGGTGCTGACGACGCTCTTGACCATCCTGCAGATGCCGGAGGGGGCAAGGCGGATTCTGTTCGGGCTGATCGTGCTGTTCGTGACGGCGGCGTATTTGAGGATCGTGGAGGAGAGGTAGGGTGGGTTGAGGTGGATGGCTGCTTTTGGGCCGGTTCCAAACAGGCCGCTTCCCCCAATGACGTAACTTAGCTGCCGTTAGCGGCGAAGTGCTTAGCGCGACGCTATTGAGCTCATTTCGTAAGAAAGTCTGTTGACAATTATTCCGCGTGGATCAGCTCAGATATTGAGATTACAGTAGCGCGCACGCTGCCCGACTCAGTCGAGGCCATATATTTAATGAAATTTTCTATCGCGGTCCGCCTGACTGGCTACTGCAGAACCTCTCAGCACAACGGGACCTTTGGCGAATGGCAGTTTCATTTGTACATTTGTCGGACATCCACTTCGGCCAGGAAAAGGGTGGCGAACTGGAGACCCATAATGACGTGAAGGAGCGGCTGCTGGCCGACGCTGCCACTCAAGTCAAGAAGCTCAACTTATCGATCGATGGCATCATCGTGACGGGCGACGTGGCCTTCGCAGGCAAGGCATCTGAATTCAAAGAGGCGGGCCGTTGGCTAGATCGCCTTGCTCAGGGCGTAGGATGTGGCGAAACAGCAGTACAGGTAGTGCCGGGCAATCATGACATCGACCGGTCAGAAATATCCGGCGGATGTCATCTTATGCTGCAGTCCATACTTGACGAGGGCGAGCCAGCTTTCGACAGATACCTGAACGACGCTGCCGACTGCGAAACTCTATATCGAAAGCTAAGCGCCTACTTCGATTTCGCCGAGGGCTACAATTGTTTCTTGGACAAGAGGGGCGGCATTGCCAGTAACAAATCCTTCGATCTGGCTCCTGGTCGCTCCATTCGGATCATGGGTCTAAATTCATCCCTGATGTGCTGGGCTGACGAGGAGGAGGGAAATCTCTTGCTCGGCGCCAGGCAGCGTGTATTGCCGATTAAGGCCGGCGAGGAGCTTGTGATCCTCTGCCATCATCCCCTCAATTGGTTCAACGACGAGAAGAAGGCGCGGGGATACATCCGAAACAGGGCTCGTGTGCTGATGACCGGCCATGAACACCAGCCGTCCGTCATGGTTGACGACAAAAAGCCAGGCCGCGATCTCCTCATTATAGCATCTGGTGCCGCAATACCTCCCCATGCGACAGACGAGTATGGATACACCTACAATATTCTGACCTTCGATTGGGACAGCGAAATCGATGCCCTGAAGGTGTCCATCATCCCTAGGACGTGGTCGGACGACGACATGGATTTCATCGCCGATGAGGTCTTACTGAAGGACACTGGATCGCCCATACTATTGGCATCGGCAAACTTTCAGGCTGCCGCAAAGCAGGTCGAGCCAGAGGCGCCGGAAGGGCCGGATGAGGTCGCGTATCCCGTAGCGGAAGCGGAGAGGATCGTGATTGTCGAGGAAACAACTGTGCCAGACAGGTTTGCGATGGTCCTTCTCAGATTTTTCAGAGATCTGTCGCCTCCACAGCGGCTGCGGATACTTGTCCATCTCGAGGCTCTACCGCCCACCTGGAAAGGTACCATGACACACGGGATGGAGCGCACCGTCGTCGATAAGTTGATGAAGGATGGTCGTCTGGCTCAACTGGAGGCAGAGATCGAGCGAGAACAATCTGCCAAGTCAGAATAGGGGCAACGGGGGTAACTATGTTGGATATTGCACCGCACGTCAGGATTTTCGAGGCATCGCCGAGCGACGAATTCGTCAAGAAAAGGCAAGCGGCAATAAAAGAAATTGCCGGGAAATTTTTCAAACCGAACTACATTGCAAGACTACTGTCCGTCGCCAACGGCGTCGTCATTGCCAGCGGCGGCGGAAAACTTCCGCCTGACTTGGCTAGTGACGTAGCTACGTCCATCACGAAAGTATCGCCGTCGTTTGTTGCGGAGGGCCATGATTTAGAATTGGCAACGTGCGCGATGCTCGCCGCAATCACCGCAATACAAACTGGAAACAAGTCCGGGGCACTTACTGCGGCAGACTACATTGCGGTCGGCATTTGGTCGGGAATGTCATGGCAACCTGGAAGCAGCAATGAGAGATTCGAGAAGCTGCGGAAATTTCTTCTGGCTTTGTCACGGGATCATGTTCTGAAAGCAGCTGCGGTTGGCAGGACTCGCTCACAACCCGCAGGGGCTGTTGCGCTTGCTACGGATAATGGCAATTTGGGAAAGGTCGTCGAGAACCTGAGATCCGTTGTCGACACGCTGATCACCAATGCGGCTGTCGATCGCGAAGAGATTGATTTGCTGTGGTGGTCGATTTCTGGGTGGAGCGATGTCTTGGAAATGAAGTATGCCGACGCGAAGCCCACTGCCGCAGCTATCGCACTGGGCTTGGACGCAGCGAAGCGCCTTCGTCGCATGCCGGTGGAATTGCACAAAGCGTTGGTTATACGGCGCGTGCCTGAAGGTGAGAGCGTTTCCCTGGCGCAACTCGTGAAAACTCTCGGTGACGACCGCGCTGCATTAGGCGCTAGCTTTGGAAGCAAACCGCTCGTCACCGAAAATACCCAGGTGTTTCCGCTCCTTAACGTCTTGGCATCGGGTTACACCAAAGGAGTGGGTAAAGGCGCCTTCTCGTTGCCCGATCTGGCGTTGAGGGCCCTTCTGGAAGCTGTAACCTTCGATGTGCTTGAGAGGCGCGAGGTCTGAGATGCTCGCCGAGTGCCCCCAAGAGAACTGTACGGTCGGCACGACAGGCAAATGCCTGCTCAACAACGAGCCCGCGTCGAGTTGTCCGCACTATCAGGCATTGACAGAAGATACCGAAGTCTCGGTGGACGAAGAGCTGCTCTCCGAGCCCGAGCAGAATCCGTCGTTCCAATCCAGCAACACGCTCACGGAAGATAACCTGAGCCTTATGATGGGTAGCAGATACTGCACGATGGTCGGTATCATCGGGCCACCCGATTCCGGGAAGACCGCAGCATTGGTAAGCCTCTACCTTTTGCTCTCGCACGGGAGGTTGGCTGGGTTCGAGTATGCCGACAGCAGAAGCCTGATGGCCCTCGACGAGATCAGTCGTGGCGCACGCCGTTGGACAGGCGGAACGCCACCCCAGCAGATGACCGCCCATACGGAATTGTCGGATGACCGGGCGGCGGGTTTTTTGCACCTGAAAGTTCGGGCGTCGGGACACGCTCCCACCATCGACTTCCTGTTCCCTGACCTCCCCGGGGAATGGTCTACCGCTATGGTGGAAGAAAGCCGTCACGACCGCCTGGCCTTCCTTCAGCGCGCAGACGTGGTCTGGCTGATGGTTGACGGCAGCCGTCTGACCAAGCTGGCTACCCGGCAGGGCGCCATTCATCGCACTAAACTCTACTTGCAGAGATTGAAGCAGTTTTTCCCGGATCTACCGCGCGTGATTCTGGTAGTAACTCGAGCTGACACTGGCGTCGTGAGCGAGGAGACCATAGAGACTATTTCGGATGAAGCGACGGTACTCGGGATAAGCCTGAGCGTTCAAGCGATCTCGTCGTTTTCCACCAACCCGGACGTGCCCGCTGGAACCGGCATTCCTCAACTCATTCTGGCCTCGATCGGAAGAGAACCTGAAGTAGCGGAATTCTGGCCCTCTTCGGACAAGGATAGTGGCACTCGTGCCATCGGGAACGTCGTGCGAGGAGGCGTCGAGATATGAGCGAGCACTCAATCGTACTTCTTGGCGGACCGGATTCCGGCAAGACCAATTACATGTCGCGCCTCTGGTTAGCTCTCAATTCTAAGAAGGCTGAATTGGTGGCATCGCGAAATCCCACAGACATAAAGTATGTCGAAGGAGGTGCAGAGCACATCCTGGGAGGCGCATTCGCCCCGCGATCCGACACGAACTCATTGCCGGACGATCTGACGTTGGACATCCCGGTTCGACTTGCCAGCGATCCCGAAGGGAAAGAGGTGCTGATCTCGGTGCCCGATGTCTCGGGTGAACTTTGGAAGGAAGCTATTGAACGCGGAGATGTTACGCGCGAGTGGATGGAAGCACTCCAGCAGGCCTCTGGTGCCCTTCTGTTTGTTCGGGTGCTATCCGCAGCTAATGTGACCCCTTTGGATTGGGTAAACGCCGCCGAGTACCTAAGCTGGGCTGGCGAAGGGGCGCCTAAAGACGAGCAAGGGGAGGAAGTTCTTGTTCCGACACAAGTCGCCTTGTGCGAGATGCTGCGCTTCCTCGATGAGACTCTTCTGCGCGTGGGCGGTAGGCCGCCGAAAGTAGCCGTATTGATAACTGCATGGGACCTCGTCGACGGACACCGCCGCCCGCGTGGGCCAAATGTCTACTTGAAGGAGGAGTATCCACTTTTTGCGGGGCGGTTGGCAGACTGCACCAGCCTAGACGTGCGCACTTTCGGCGTCAGCGTGGTAGGAGGAGACTTCGAGGACCCCGAATTCACGGCGAAATTCCAGGAAGGCGACATCGACGATATGGGGTACGTGGAGGTAAAAGATCCCGAGAAACGGTCGCTCAAGATTCACGATGTCACGCTGCCTGTCGCGTGGGTGGTCGGCTCCCTTTTTGACGATGAATGACCTGCTCATACATCAACAGAAGCATGGCTACCGTAACGGTCATCAGCTTCTCGAAAGCACGGTTCGGCTCGAAAGATCGGATCAGGATGTCGTCGACCGGCTGTCGGACCTTTCCGGTCAGATACGGCCGGGAGAAGTCATTCCCCCGTACCTGACTATTTACCCACTGCCCAGCCGCGCCTACCACGTCGTCGCAAGGACATGGCCGGATCTGACCGCCCCGCGCGCGGGCTGCGTTCTGACCAGAAGCCTCCTCATTCCCCGAAGATTTTGGCACGAGAACGCACACTTGCAGTGGTTGCTGAGGCAACTGCCCCACCCCGACGACAATGGACTTCTACCCATTGTTGGCAAAAGCGCAGAAGAGCCGATTCCTCCACTCGTTGATCCGCGAACACCTGAACTGGTCGAGGCTCTGTTCCTTGAGGCACGTAAGCCCCTGGTGGTCTTCGATGCGATCGACGCGGAGTTGCTCGCAACTAGGCTGCTCACCGCATTTTGGCCTGCGTTTCGCAACGAATTTTCGATCTGCACTTACGCGTTGGGGCCGCGCAAGATCGGGGGGCGAGACTTCGACTTAGTCTTCGCGCCGAAGAGCGCCCGGTCTAAGTTTTCAAACTGGTCCGGACGTAAGATCGAGGCTGGCTCACCGAAGAGTCCTCGTCATCGCTGGTCCACCGCAATCGCTGATGCGATCCTCCAGTCGGCCCACCCCACTCTAGCCTCGGGGGATGCACTCGGCCTTTTGGGAACGGGCGGCGCAGGTGACGAGGCTGCGTTCAGAAAGTCCCTCCTGTGGAATGAACTAGCTGAGAAGGCGCCTATCAGTGCCAGTGCTGTCCTCGGGATGCTCGATATCGTCAACTCCCAGCCCGGCCTCGCGTCCCATGCGATGAGAAGCTCGCGGTCACTGCTTGTCTCTGCGATCAGCTCGGCCGTCGAGAGCATGCCATCCGCGGATGCTTGGACTTTCCTTGAGACTTTGGCTGGCAAGGTGCGGGATCGGAATGACCTTGAGCCGCTTGGCGTCGAGGCGGGTAGGGACGCGGAGGAGTTGGCCGCTTCCGACCCAGATGCGGCGATCGAGTTCTCGCGTCGTTTTCAAGACGCGTCGGACCTCTTTCCAACCGACATTATGCAGGGGTTGGCCAATGGGCTGGGGGCCGCAGACGGCGCGACCATTGATTACCGGCGCATTCCCCCTTGGGTGGGGACCTTCCTGGTTGCTAACAGTTCGGTCTTTGCAGAGGCGGCCGCGCGCCGCATCAGAACCGGAGAGACACCAGCTTTGGATCTCGTGCCGTATCTCCAAACGGGCGATGTCATTTGGCGAGACAAAGCAGCTCGCCGGCTTGTGTCTGAGATAGACAGTCGTGAGTTCGCACCTTTGGTGTCCAGTATTCTGCATCGTAGCACGGGTGATGACCTTGCCGGTCGCGTTGCGGAAATCGTTCGCCGCTCGGGTCTTGCGTTCCCCGAGTTCGATGAAGCGCTCGTAGATGCCATTCGCGACGAGGCTACGATGCTGAGCGTGCGGGGCGTTGTCGCGCAAGAGTTAAAGGGAAGCAACGCAGATCGCTTTCTGGCGAAGACCATTCGCCTGGTGCCGAATGATATTGATTGGCTATTCGATGGCCCGATCGAGGGCTCGAGATCAGCAGCTTTGCTGTCAACGGTGATCGAAAGTCAAAGCGATCGGTCGGTCATCGAAGCACAAAGAGACCCGACAATACGTCGCAAGATGTTGGACACGTTGGCCAGGGACGTCGAGGCCACCGCGCCGCAGATAGCTCGGATACTGGTTTTGGGCGCAGTGTCGGTCGAAGACCTCCTTGAGTTCGCCCAACTCGCACTCGGCGTGCTGCGTAAAGGGCGACTACGTTCGGAAATCATCAACACGGCCCTTGAACGAGGGCTGTTTGAGGCCATGCCGGCCGACAGACGCGTCGAACTTCTTGTTACTGACCATTTTGACGAAGTTGGTGCTCGCCAGATGATATGGTGGAGTATCGCCGACGGAGTTTCGACGCCAAGGCTTGCTCAAAACCTGTCAATTTTGGCTCGTTTGCCTGACGCTCAGAAGGAGCTACTGGCGAACTGCATCGACAATTTGTCTGATCGTCTATCTAGGCGTGGACCCAATGGACTCGATGAGAAAGTCTGCGAGGCTTGGGCTCGCTTGCTTTGGGACGCTCGGGCAATTTCGCCTATGGTGCACCTAAGGGCGGCGACGACGAGTATGTCCGCCACTATCGAACTCACGCGATCGCCGGTAGCGGAGGTGCTCGCGGCAGCGTTTCCAACCGTCTATCAGGAATTGGCCTCCCGAAACAATAGAGACAATGATGGCATACTAGGCCTTGTCTTCGCTCTGCCCCGAATGCTGGTCAACGACTGGGACCGAGCAAAGCCCGCTCGGCACGGTTTAGTTGACGCATTCATGAGTTCGGACTGGCCCCCTTCGTACCTGCTGCTAGCCGCAGCTAGGGCGGGAATTCTCGATCGCATCTGCCTTCGTGTCTTGAGACAACGAGGAGGAAAGAAATACCTTAACCGGGCCGTTGCCGATTTGGGCCGGTTGACGCCAGACCAGGTCACTGCAATCCGCAAAAGACTCGACCATTTCGCCAAATCGGATATGGAGAATGAATGGGACTAGTCGACTTTTTCTGCCTGAGTGGGCGAACGAGCCGGCGTATGATTGGTCACGGACACGTCCGCTTTTGGGGTCTAGCTAAGTCTGTTCAACTGCTGCAATGAGGCGCAAAGCAGACCTCCTCCTGGTCGGATCCAACAGCGCTTTCGTAGAATTACGGCGGCAGTACACTCTTTACCCTGCCAGTTGCCCGCTCATCCCCCCGCCAGCCGCGGCAACAAAAAAATCTCCGCCCCCTGCGGCAGCTTCTTCGACCACGTATCCCTATAGATCGTCCCGTCGATCGCCACCGCAATGCCCTTGTCGATCAAGGGCTCGAGGCCGGGATACTGTTCAGCCAACTTCCTGAACAGCTCCCTTATGTCCTTGGCCTCGATCTCGACCTTGCTGTTGCCTCCGGCGGTCGCGGCGAGCGAGCCCCAGAGCGTTACTTCGACCATTCGCGAGACCCCTATTCGGGATGGAGCATGATGTTATCCGAAAACCGCTTCCCACTTTTCGGCATCATGCTCTAGCCGCCTCGATCGCCGCCAGGATGCGCGGCGGCGACATCGGGATGTGCGTCATGCGCACGCCCGCGGCGTTCGACACCGCATTGGCAATCGCCGCCAGCGGCGGCACGATCGACGTCTCGCCGACGCCGCGCACCCCGTAGGGGTGGTTGGGGTTGGGAATCTCCAAGATCTGCGTGTCGATCATCGGCAGGTCCGAACAGACCGGGATGCGGTAGTCGAGGAAGCCGGCGTTCTGCAGCCGCCCGTCCTTGCCGTAGATATACTCCTCGTTGAGCGCCCAGCCGATGCCTTGCGCCGCACCACCCTGGTACTGGCCCTCGACATAGGTCGGGTGTACCGCCTTGCCGGCGTCCTGCACGACCGTGTAGCGGATGACCCTGGTGGCGCCGGTCTCGGGATCGACCTCGATATCGCAGATATGGGTGGCGAAGGAGACGCCGGCGCCGTCGGCGACGAGTTCGCTGTGGCCGGCGATCGGTCCGCCGGTCTTGCCCGACTCGACCGCGATCTCCTTCAGCGACAGCTTGCCGAGATTGCCGTGCTTCTCGCCCTTGGCGATCGCGTGGCCCTTTTCCCAGACCACGTCGTCGACGGCAATGTCCCACATCTGCGCGGCGCGTTCGCGCAGGATCCTGATCGCATTGCGGGCGGCCGAGATCGTCGCCATGGAAGACGAGAAGGTGCCGCGGCTGCCGTCCGTCATGTCGTTGTAGCCGAGGCTGGACGTGTCGGCGACGATCGCCTTGACTTGGCTGTAGTCGATGCCGAGTTCCTCCGCCGCCACCAGCGACAGCGAGGCGCGCGAACCACCGACATCGACCGTGCCGACGGCAAGCGAGACCGAGCCGTCCATGCCGATGTTGAGGTCGGTGCAGGTCTGGCCGCCGAAATTGAACCAGAAGCCGCAAGCCATGCCACGGCCCTGGTTCGGGCCGAGCGGCGCCTTCATGTGCGGATGGCTCTTCACCGCCTCGAGCGTCGGGCCGATGCCGATCGGGCCGTAGACCGGGCCGTAGGAGGATCTTGTGCCTTCCTGCGCGGCGTTTTTGATGCGGAAGTCGACCGGGTCCATGCCGATCTTCTTGGCCAGCTCGTCGACCGCGCTTTCCACCGCGAACGCCGCCATCGGCGCCGAAGGCGCGCGATAGGCCGCGGTCTTCGGCCGGTTGACCAGCACTTCGTAGCCCACCGTCTTGACGTTATCGAGCTTGTAGCAGGCGAACGCGGTCATGGCGCCGATCTCGGCCCAGGAGCCGGCATACGGGCCGCAGCTGTAGCGCAGCGTCGCTTCGGCGGCGGTGATCGTGCCGTCCTTGCGGGCGCCGATCTTCACGTCGATCGAGGTGGCGCTGGTCGGGCCCGAGGCGCGGAACACCTCGTCGCGGGTCATCACCAGCTTCACCGGCCGGCCGGCCTTGCGCGACAGCGCCAGCGCCACCGGCTCAGCCCAGACATGGGTCTTGCCGCCAAAACCGCCGCCGATCTCCGAGGAGGTGACGCGCAGTTTCGAGGCTTCCATGCCGAGCAGCTGGGCGCAATGCTGGCGGTAGACGAAATGGCCCTGCGTGCAGACCCAGAGGTCGGCGGTGCCGTCGGAACTGAAATTCGCCACGCAGGCATGCGGCTCGATATAGCCCTGGTGCGTCTGCTCGGTCTTGAAGGAGCGCTCGACGATGAAGTCGGCGTGGCCGAAACCCTGATGGACATCGCCATGGCCAAACTGGCTGCGCTTGGTGACGTTGGAGGGTTTTACCGGCTTTTCCTCAAGGCCCTCGGTGAAGATGGCATCATTGATCAAGGGCGCCGTGTGCTTCGCCGCCTCGTCGACATCGGTGACATGCGGCAAAAGCTCGTATTCAATCTCGATGAGCTTCAGCGCCTGCCTGGCGGTGCGGGCGTCGATCGCGGCGACCGCGGCCACCGCGTGGCCGTCATAGAGCGCCTTCGTGCGCGCCATGCAATTGTCGAGGACGTCGTACATGGCGGCATCGCCAACGGTGAGGTCCGGCAGGTCGGCCGCGGTGATCACCGCCTTGACGCCGGCGAGCTTCTCCGCCTTCGAAATGTCGATCTTGACGATCCTGGCGTGGGCGTGCGGGCTTCTGAGAACGCGCCCGATCAGCTGGCCGGCCATGTTGAAGTCGGCGCCGTAGCGCGCGCGGCCCGTCACCTTGTCGATGCCGTCGGGACGGATCGGACGCGTGCCGACGGAGGTGAATTTACGTCCGGAAAAACGTGGATCGAAATTCATCTCAGGCTCCCTTCATCACGATGGCCGCGTCCTGGACGGCGCGCACGATCTTGTCGTAGCCGGTGCAGCGGCAGAGGTTCCCGGCAAGGCCGAAGCGGATTTCCTCCTCGGTCGGGTCGGGGTTCTTGGCCAAAAGGTCCTTGGCCGCGATCAGGAAGCCCGGCGTGCAGATGCCGCATTGCAGCGCCGCATGCTCGAGGAACTTCTGCTGCAGCGGGTGCAGCGTATCGCCATGGGCCATGCCCTCGATGGTCTCGACGCGGCGGCCTTCAGCCTCGGCGCCGAGCACCAGGCACGAGCACACCAGCCGGTCGTCGAGGATGATGCTGCAGGCGCCGCAGTCGCCGGTGCCGCAGCCTTCCTTGGCGCCCGTCAGCCCCAGCCGATCGCGCAGGACGTCCAGCAGCGTCTCGTCCGGCTGGCACAGGAACTCGACGTTGTCGCCGTTGATTGTCGTTGAAACTGCTACACCAGCCATCATTTGCCTCCTGCACGTGCATAGGCGGTCGTTGCGGCCCGCTTGGCCAGCACGCCCGCAACTTTCCTCCGGAATTCAACAGTGCCGCGCTTGTCGTCGATAGGCCGACAGGCCCCTGCGCAGACCTTGGCAAGCCGCTCCAGCGTCGCTTCGTCCAGCTTGGAGCCGATGAGCACCTCCGCCGCCTCTTCGACCAGAAGCACCGTCGCCGCCACGGCGCCCAGCGCCACGCGGGCCGATTTGACCACACCGTGCTCATCGAGCGTCAGGTTCACGCCGGCGCTGACCACCGCGATATCCATTTCGGTGCGTGGAATGAAACGCAGATAGGCATCGCCCGAGCGCGGCGCGCGCTTGTCGAGCAGGATCGCCTCGATGATCTCGCCTTTGGCGAGCGACGTCTTGCCCGGCGCGGTCGGCACGCTCTGCACGGGGATCGTGCGCCGGCCCGCCGGCCCGACGACCACTGCCTTGGCGCCGGCGGCAACCAGCGCCGGCACGCTGTCGGCGGCCGGCGATGCGTTGCAGAGATTGCCCACGATGGTGCAGCGTCCCTGCACCTGCTTCGAGCCGATCAGCTTGGCCGCCTCGACGACACCGGGCCATGCCTTCTTGAGGGCGGTGTTCTCCCCCAGGACGGCGCAGGGAACCGCGGCGCCGATGCTGAAGCCTTCAGCCGTTTCCCGGATTTCGCTCAAGCCATCGATCGCCTTGATGTCGACGATCAGCTCTGGTTCGGCAAAGCCGCCCTTCATTCTGACCAGGAGGTCGCTGCCTCCCGCAAGAATGGCGGCCGTACCAGCCGACCCGGCCAACTGGCCAACGGCATCTTCTATTGAAAGCGGACGTATGTAGCGCATCGTCTCCCCTTGGTCATCGCGATTTCAGCGACCGTTATAAACAGTCTCCTCATAATGGCCATCCGGTTCCTCATCTGCGGCGATTGGGCCAGGCGCCGCAATGTCCAGTCCAACAGACGGAAGGTGGCGCGCTGAATGGCAGCAACCGGCTTTGGGACGATTTTCGTGAAACTTCGGTTATGGATCAAGTGCGCTCATTCGCTTTTACGGCCTTTAAGCCGGGCAGAGCCGCTGCCTGGCCGCCCCGGCTGAAGCCCCCTGTGTTCGGCGGCCGCCCGAAACGCCTGCGGCGGCTGGCCAAGGGTACGCAGGAAGGCGCGCCGCATGCGTCCGGGATCGCCAAAACCGGCGGTTTCGGCGATCCGCTCAAGCGGGAGATGGCTGGTCTCGATCGCCGTGCGGGCCGTCTCAAGGCGCATGCGCTCTACGGCCTTTGCCGGCGTGACGCCGGTCTCGGCCGTGAAGGCGCGGGCGAAGTTGCGGGGACTCATGGCCGCGTGATCGGCCAGGCATTCGACGGTCAACGGTTCGGCCAGGTTTGCCCGTACCCATTCGATCAGCGCGGCGAAGCGGCCGGTTCGCCCGCCCAGCTCGACGAAGGCCGAGAATTGCGACTGGCCGCCCGGCCGGCGCTGGTGCACGACGATCTGCTGCGCGGTGCGGCGCGCCACCTCAGCGCCAAGGTCATCTTCGACGAGGGCGAGCGCCAGGTCTATTCCGGCCGAGATGCCGGCCGACGTCCAGATGTCGCCATCCCTGATGAAAATACGCTCGGCATCCAGCCTGACCTTCGGGTAGCGGCGGTGGAAGTCGTCGCTGCTGGCCCAGTGCGTGGTCGCGCGGCGGCCGTCGAGCAATCCCGCCTTTGCCAGCAGGTACGCGCCCGTGCAGACGCTGCTGATGCGCCGCGCCGAGGCGCGCCTCAACCAGGCGACGATCTCGTCCATCGCCTCCATGGAGCGGATGATTTCGCCGCCCGATACGATAACGGTGTCGAAAGGGCCGTCGCGCAGAGGCCTGGTGAGGAGCTTCAGACCCGAAGAGCTTTCAACGTCGCCGCCGCCGGGCGCCAGCAAAACCAGCTCATAGCTGTCCGGGCGGCAGCGCTCCGCAATCTCGAAGACTGTAGTCGGCCCGGCCGCATCCAGAAGCTGGAAACCGGGGTGAACGACGACGGCAACTTGCCTGCGCATGGCAGTATTCGCCCGATTTATGTCATTTCGGACGAAACGTAACGCCGATACCCTCGTCGTCAAGCCATCTGGAGATCGGACCCCATGAGCTGGCGACTTGCATTGTGGAGCAGTGTCGGTGCCGCCGGCCTTGTCGTGGCGGAGCACGGATTGCTACGCCAACTGGCCCACAGGGCGCTTGCTAGCGCCAGCCACGGTGCCCGCACGGCCGACTTCGTCGCCATGCAACTCGAATATCCCGGGGCGGTCGCATCGCGGTGACGATGCCGTGCTGAAGCGACGGCGGGTGTGTGGCCGTCCTGCGAGCACCGATTTTTCACAGCAAGGGAGTGACTGATGAAAGCATTGATCGCCGGGGCCGGCATCGGCGGCCTCACCACTGCTCTGTTCCTGCATGAGGCAGGCATCGAGGTCGAACTGTTCGAGCGGGCCGACGACATCCGCGAACTTGGCGTCGGCATCAACATGTTGCCGCACGCTGTCAAGGCGTTGGCCGGACTTGGGCTGATGCCGGCGCTCGACGCGGAGGGGGTGAGGACACGCGAGCTTGTCTACACCAACCGCTTCGGCCAGATCGTATGGCAGGAATTGCGCGGCATCGATGCCGGCTATGAGGTTCCGCAAATCAGCATTCATCGCGGCAGACTGCTGGGGCTGATCCACAGGGCCGTGGTGAGCAGGCTTGGCGGCGACATCATCAATACGGCAAGCCGTGTCGATGCCTTCGAGCAGAGCGGGGGCGAGGTCGTGGCGCATTTCCGCCGGCATGACGGCTCGCGAGGCGAGGCGCATGGCGACCTGCTCATAGGCGCTGACGGGATCCATTCCGCCGTCAGGGCCGTGCTCTATCCCGAAGAAGGGCCGCCGATCTGGAACGGCACGATGCTGTGGCGCGGCGCCACGCCATGGCCGGTCTGGCGCGACGGGCGCACCATGGCGGTTGCCGGCGGCAATTTCGCCAAGTTCGTGTATTATCCGATCGAGCCGGATCGCCAAGAGCCGGAGACCAGGCTGACGAACTGGGCGGTGATGGCCAATACCGGTGATAGCGGCACATCACCGCTGCGTCCCGGCGACTGGAGCCGCCCGGGCGTGATCGACGATGTGCTGCCCTTCGTGCGCGACCGGTTTCAGCTTGATTTTGTCGACCCTGCCTCGATCATCCAGGCAACGGATGGCTTCTACGAATATCCGAACTGCGACCGCGACCCGCTGCCGCGATGGTCGTTCGGGCGGGTGACGCTGCTCGGCGATGCGGCGCATCCCATGTATCCGGTCGGGTCGAACGGAGCCAGCCAGGCAATACTCGACGCCGGTTGCCTCGCGATGCATCTGGCCGCGGGACCAACCGTCGAAGCCGCGCTCGCGCGATATGATGGGGAGCGGCGGCCGGCCACATCGGCCATCGTGCTGGCCAATCGGCAAGGCGGGCCGGAAGCGGTCATAGACTTGGTCGAGGCCCGGGCGCCGCATGGCTTTGATGACATCGACGCCGTCGCTTCGCGCGAAGAACGCAAGAGCGTGGTACGCGGCTATGCGTCCCTGGCCGGGTTTGCAAAACCGAATTGACCGGGAGCGGGCGTTTTTGCGCCCTAGAGATCGGCCTCGGCGAAGATGCGCGAGGCCCAGTCGAGGAAGACGCGCAGGCGTGGCGAGAGCTGACGGTTCTGCGGGTAGAGCGCCGACAGCGGCGTTGGCGATGGCGGATAGTCGACCAGCACCTCGACGAGCGTCCCATCCGCCAGATCCTTTTCGAAGCGATAGCGCGGCGCCTGGATGAGGCCGAGGCCAAGCCGCGCCAGATCGGCGGCGGTGTCGGAATTGTTGGCGGCGACGCGGCCTGGCAGCCGCACCTCACGGATATTGCCGGCGACGGTGAATTCGAACGGAAGGGTCTCGCCAGTGCGCGACGAAACAAAGCCCACCGCCTGGTGACCGTCGAGCGCATCGGGGGAGGCGGGCGTGCCGTGGCGTTCGAGATAGCCAGGGCTGGCGCAGGTGATCTCGCGGATGACAGCCAGCCGCCGCATGATCATGCCGCTGTCGGGTAGCTCGCCGACGCGGATGACACAGTCGACGCCTTCACGCACGAGATCGACCAGCCGGTCGCTTTGGCCGATCTGCAGGTCGATTCTGGCATAGCGGTCGAGGAACTCCGGCAGGCGCGGCAACAGGAATGTGCGGGTGAGCAGCGTGCTGGCGTCGATGCGCAGCAGGCCGAAAGGCTCCGCATTGCGGAAGGCGGCCTCGGCATCCTCGATTTCGGCCAGGATCGACAGGCAGCGCCGATAGTAGGCTTCGCCGTCCTGCGTCGCGTTCACCTGCCGCGTCGTTCGTTCCAGCAGCCGCGCGCCGAGATGCACCTCCAGCCGCCGGATCGCCTCCGTTGCGGTTGAGCGCGGCAGGCCGAGATCGGCCGCGGCAGCGGCGAAGCTGCGCCGCTCCAGAACGCGAACGAAGAGCCGCATCGTGTCCAGTCGATCCATGGCTTTTGTTCGCAGTTTCCGAATAGTGATGTCAATAGGCGGCTGATTATCCGGAAAGCGGGCCGACCTATATCCGTGTTACCAACACACGGAGAGACTTCCATGACATCCAATCAAACAAGTATAGGTGGCCAAACCAGAAGCGCGATCGTGACCGGCGCCTCCAAAGGCATCGGCGCCGCCATCGCACAGCGGCTCGCCCGCGACGGCGTCGCCGTCGTCGTCAACTATGCACGGGGCCGCGCCGAGGCCGAAGAGCTTGTGCGCAGCATCGAAGCCGGCGGCGGCAAGGCGATCGCCGTTCAGGCCGATATCGCCGATCCGAATGGGATCCCGGCGCTGTTCGAGGCCGGCGAGAAGGCGTTCGGCGGCATCGACATCCTCGTCAACAATGCCGGCGTCATGAAGACGTCGCCGATGGCGCAGACCGACGATGCTTCGTTCGACACGCAGATCGCGATCAATCTCGGCGGCGTGTTCCGCGGCATGCGGGAAGGCGCGCGCCGGCTTCGCGACGGCGGCCGCATCGTCAATTTTTCCAGCAGCGTCGTTGGCCTCTACCAGCCGGGCTATGGCGTCTATGCCGCCACCAAGGCCGGCGTCGAGGCGATGACCCACATCCTGGCCAAGGAGCTTGGCGCGCGCCGTGTCACCGTCAACGCGGTGGCGCCCGGGCCGATCGAGACCGCCCTGTTCACGGACGGCAAGAGCGAGGCGCAGATCGAGGCCATCGGCAAGATGATCCCGCTCGGCCGGCTTGGCCAGCCCGACGACATTGCCGGGCTGGTCTCGTTCCTCGCCGGACCGGACAGCTTCTGGGTCAACGGACAAATCATCCGCGCCAATGGCGGCGTCGTCTGAGGCGTCGCCGACCGCTCCACCCCGAACCTGAAACTCCACAGAAAGGAAAAGATCATGCCATTCGCCAACATCAAGTTACCGCAAGCGGCGCTCTCCAGGGCGCAGAAGGAAGACCTCATCCATCGAACGACAGCCATGTTCGTCGACTTTTTCGGCGAGGGTGCGCGCCCCTTCACGATGGTGCTGGTGGAGGAGGTCGCCGACGGCGGCTATGGCCGGGCCGACGAAGTGTTCGTCGTGCCGGAAGTTTTTCGTACGAAGGAGTAGCGCAAAGGCCAGCGACAGCTCTGGCAAAACGGGGACCTGAATCCAGATTCTTCAAGATTTGCGCCAGCACCCCCACCCGGACCTTCGGTCCGACCTCCCCACAAGGGGGAGGTAGGGAGCCCAGCTTTTCCGCATTTCCAAAAAGGCGCTGTTCGGCAGGCGGGCAGGGCGCCTTCCTCACCCTCCCCCTTGTGGGGAGGGTCGATGCGAAGCAGCGGGGTGGGGGGTCTGCGCGGCGCTGCAGCGCTTGGGTTTGCAAGCGTAGACCTCCGCTTCAATCGCCCTTCGTCGCACCAATCCAGTCAGCCGCCATTTCGGCAAACAGCCAGTCGCGGAACGCCCTGATCTTCTTCTGACGCAGCGCGCCGTCGCGGTAGACGACGTAGTAGCGCGAGGCGGATTTCAGCGCGCGGTCGAAGGGACGAACCAGCCGCCCGGCGGCGAGGTCGGCCGAGACCAGCGCGCTTCGGCCCAGCAGCACGCCTTCGCCATGCACCGCGGCCTCGACGGCGAAGGTGGCGGAATCGAAGCGCACGCCGCGCTTCGGATCGACATCTGCCACGCCGGCATGTTGCAGCCATGTCGCCCAGTCGATGCGAAAGGCATCATGGATCAATTTGTGATGCCTGAGATCCGCCGGCAAGCGCAGCGGATGTTCGCCTTGCAGCAGTTCCGGGCTGCAGACGGGGAAGACCTCTTCATCGGCGAGAAATTCCGCTGTCACTCCGGCATAGCCGCCCTTGCCGTAGCGGATGGCGATGTCGATGCCGTCGCTGACGAAATCGGAAAGCACGCCGGAGGTCGACAGCCGCACGTCGATATCGGCGTTGGCGCGGTGGAAACGATGCAGCCTCGGCACCAGCCAGCGGCCGGCAAAACCGTCCGAAGTGCTGACATTCAGGATGCCTGTCGTGCGGTCGGGCGTGGCGGCGATGGTGGCGGCGGCGATCTGGTCCAGCGCCGTCCTGACTTCCGATGCATAGGCGGCGCCCACCGGCGTCAGGCGAACGGACCGCGTTCCCCGATCGAAAAGCTGGATGCCCAGCCTGTCCTCGATGTTGCGGATTGCGCGGCTGACCGCGCCATGGGTGACGTTGAGTTCAGCCGCCGCCTTGGAGAAACTCAGATGCCTGGCGGCGGCCTCGAAGGCGGGCAGGGCAGTGAGGGGCGGTAGTCTGCGCGGCATGATCCACCTGTGAGCGTTGCTCACAAATCCTGCACAAAGAGTCGTTTGTCGTCCAGCCAAGAAATGTTCAATCTGTTGGTGTAGCAGCGCATGCAGATCGGATTCTCCATCTCACCGTTGCGCTGAACGACCAGAAACAGTGTGAGCAATCGTCATGCTCGTCCTCCGCGGACGGCGTCGGCACGCTTGCGCCTAGGCAAATACAGGAGACGGACAATGAACCCGACCTTCGAATCCATCGGCGCCGCGATGAGCGGTCTTGCACTCAGAACCGCTGCAGTCGTCGAGCGCCGCCGGGTGCTTCGCCGAGTTTCACGCTTCTCGAATCCTCGCTTGCACGACATCGGCTTCGAGCGCGACTGGGACGGTTCCATCCTGCGCAATGGGAGGGCGATATGACCAGCACCCTGATCATCGGCGCGACGGGGCTGCTGGGTGGCGAGATGGCGAAGGCCAGCGCAGGCAATGGCGATCGCCTGCACGTTCTGGTTCGTCCGGCAACAGCCGGTAATGAAGAACGGCTGCGTTCGCTGAAGGAGCTCGGCGCCAAAATCCATGTCGGCGATCTCGACGACTATGACAGCCTTGTCCGCGCCGCCGGTGCGGTGGATCGCGTCATCAGCTCGGTGCATGTGGATTCGGCCAGCGAGATGACGCTGGTGCGCGCGCTCAGAGATGCCGGCGTCTCCCGCTATGTACCTTCCGCCGGCTTCGGCCTCGACTTTGCCGCCGCTGCACCGGGCTCGGTTCCGCCGCTCGACCTCAAGCGAGCCGTGTTCGACGCGATCAGGCAAGCGGATCTGCCCTATACGGTGATCTACACCAACGGCTTCTTCTCGACCTGGGTGACGACGCTGGGCGACCTGATGCGCTTCGGCTCGTCGCCCTTGCCGTCCGAAGAGGTGACGCTTTATGGCGACGGCAATGTGCCGGCGACGTTTGTCAGCGAGAAGGACATCGCCGCCGTCACCTTGCGCGCGTTGAACGACCCCAGTGCCATCCGCAGCGAGATCCGCATCGCCCAGAACGAGATCACCCAGAACGAAATGATCGATCTGTGGCGCCGGGTCAGCGGCCGCTCGCCGCGCATCGTGCCCCAGAGTGCGGCGGAGCTTGAGGCGATGATCGCATCAGCCCCCTGGCTCGGACTGCTGCGGGCGTTCTGGATACGCGGCGAGACCGCGCTCGAGACGGCCACGCCGGAAGCCGGCGCGCTCTATCCGGAGCTGACGTTCGAGACCATCGAGAGCGCCTTTGTGGCGATGGCGGGCACCGCTGGGCGGTAGGAGCAGAAGCGCGGCGGTGCAACTGCCGATCACCCCCACTTGTGGCAGGGCTATCGCATATGGAATTCCTGAGATGTCTGCCCGGCACGGACCCCCACCCCTAACCCCTCCCCAAAAGGGGAAGGGAGACTTCCGTTGGCGCTGACCCAGAAGCATCGCCTGTCTTTTCGGCGCCAACAAGAATTAAAGGCACGCGGCAGCATTCCCTCCCCCTTGTGGGGAGGGTTAGGGTGGGGGTTCTTCTTCGCAAGAATCCATATGCGATAGCCTGCCACAAGTGGGGAGATCGGCCGTGTCACTCCTTCCGCTTCTCCACCTCGGCCTTCCTCAGCAGGAACCGCTGGATCTTGCCGCTCGGCGTCTTCGGCAACTCGCTGACGAACTCGACTTCGCGCGGATAGGCGTGGGCCGAGAGGCGCTTGCGGACATGCTGCGCCAGTTCCTCGGCCAGCGCCTCGCTGCCTCGAAAGGCGGGCGCCAGAACGACGAAGGCCTTGACGATTTCGGTGCGCTGCGGGTCGGGCACACCGACGACGGCTGCCTCGTTGACCGCCGGATGCTCGAGCAGCGCGCTTTCGACGTCGAACGGGCCGATGCGGTAGCCGGCCGAGGTGATGACGTCGTCGGCGCGGCCGATGAAGGAGATCGAACCGTCGGGCTCGAACTCGACCGTGTCGCCGGTGCGGTAATAGCCACCCGCTATGGCAGGGGTTTCGGCCTGATGATAGCCGCCGAACCAGCGCAGCGGCGAGTTGGCGATGTCGACGGCGAGAATGCCGGGCTGGTTGGGGCTAAGCTCGTTGCCGGCCTCGTCGAGCACGACGACGCGGTAGCCCGGCATGGCAAAGCCGGCCGAGCCGTGGCGTACGGGGTGCGACAGGCCGTGATGGTTGTTGACCATCATGCCGTTCTCGGTCTGGCCGTAATGGTCGTGGATGGGGGCGGCGAGATGGGCGTCGAACCAGCGGATCACCTCCGGGTTGAGCGGCTCGCCGGCGCTGCTCACCACACGCAGGCGGCCCTTGACGCGGGCGGCTGCCTCGGGTCCTTCGGCCAGCAGCAGGCGGAAGGCGGTGGGCGAGCCGGCAAGGCTGGTGACGCCGAGGCGCTCGATGATGTCGTAGGTGCTTTTGGCGGTGAAGGTGCCCTCGTTTAAGGTCGTGGCGATGCCAAGCAGCAGGGGCCCCGTGATGGCGTAATAGAGGCCGTAGGCCCAACCAGGATCGGCGATGTTCCAGAAGACGTCGTCCGGCCGCAGCCCGATGGCATCGCGCATATAGGCGCCGAAGGCCAGCAGCGCGCTGAGCGGCACCGGAACGCCCTTGGGGAAACCTGTCGTGCCCGAGGTCGACATCATCATGAACAAATCGTCGCCCTTGCGCATCACCGGCTGGCAGTCAGGCGAGACGGCGGCAAAGGCGGCGCGGAAATCGATGTCGCCGGCCGGCAGGGCTTCGCCTGGGGCAAGGATGGTCGCAACCCGAGGGCAATCCTCCACCTCGTCGAGTTTGCCGCGATTGGCCATGTTGGTGACGACGAGCTTCGCGCCGCTGGTCTTCAGCCGGTGGTCGATGGCCTTGGGGCCAAAGGCGGTGAACAGCGGCTGGTAGACCGCGCCGATACGCCAGGTGCCGAGGATGAGTGCCACCAGTTCGGGAATGCGCGGCAGCATGCCGGCGACGATGTCGCCGGAGCCGACACCAGCCGCTTTCAGCATGTTGCCGACGCGCGCCGACATCTCCTTGAGATCGTCGAAGCTGAACTCCCGCAGCTCGCCACCGACGGAGATGGCGCGCAGCGCCAGCCGGTTCTGGCCGGTATGGCGATCGCAGCATTCGATGCAGGCGTTGATGCCCGTCGCGGGATCGCCGTGAAGTCTTGCGATCTCATCGTCGATGCGAAAGTGAGCAACGGCATCGACATAGCGCGACAGCGCCGGTGTGTTGGTCATGGCAGTCCTCCCTGGCTGCGCCGCATCTCCCCATGCGGCGCTGTCGCGTGTGAACTTGCCCGAAATTGTGGGCGTGGTCGATGCGGCGAAAGTTGGTGGGTGGGAAGGTTGGCGCTTGAACACCCCCCTCTGCCCTGCCGGACATCTCCCCCGCAAGGGGGAGATCGGCGCCTCAACGACATCCAATCTCCCCCCTTGCGGGGGAGATGTCCGGCAGGACAGAGGGGGGTGTGAAGGATCACAGCGCTGACAATCTGCGTGGTTGACCTAATCAGTCATCCAGCGGATAGGTCCGGCCCAAATATACCCGCCCGAGAAACTCCGATGACCACAGACACCAAATTCCACCCCGATACCGCCTGGCAGGCCGAAATTCGCGCCGGCGTGCGCCACGTGCGCGATCTTGCCTCCCTGCCGTTGTCGCCAGCTGAGCGCGCGGCGGCGCAAGCGGCGGCCGCGAACCACAAGGTGCGCGCGCCCAAAGCCTATCTCGACCTGATCGACTGGAACGACCCGGCCGATCCGATCCGGGCGCAGGTCATCCCGTCGCCTGAGGAACTGGAGGAGGTGGAAGGGGAACTCGACGATCCGATCGCCGACCATGACTTCAGCCCGGTGCCGCGATTGACGCATCGCCATGCCGACCGGGTGCTGCTGTTCCCGACCTATCAATGCGCGGTCTATTGCCGGTTCTGCTTCCGCAAGGAATCGCTGACCTCGATCGGCAGGGGTTATACGCGCGAGGCGTTGGAGCCGGCGCTGGCCTACATCGCGGATCACCCCGAAATCCGTGAGGTGATCCTGACCGGCGGCGATCCGCTGTCGCTGCCCGACAAGGTACTGGCTGAAATCTTCGCGCGCATCGAAGCCATTGCGCATGTGCGGCTGCTGCGCATCCATACGCGCGTGCCGGTGGTGCTGCCGTCGCGCATTACATCAGGGCTCGTCGCGGCGCTGCAGGGCCGGCTGATGGTCACTGTCGTCACCCATTTCAACCACGCGCGCGAGATCACCGACGCAACCGAGGCCGCCTGCCGCACGCTTCGGCAAGCCGGCTTCGTGCTGCTGAACCAGAGCGTTCTGCTCAAGGGCGTCAACGACAGCATCGAGGCGCTGGAAGAACTCTGCCGCGAGCTGATGTACCGCCTCGGCGTCAAACCCTACTACCTGCACCATGGCGACCTCGCGCGCGGCATGGCGCACCGGCGCACGACGATTGCGCAGGGACAGGCGCTGACTGAAGCGCTGCGGGCGCGGCTGTCGGGCATCTGCAACCCCGTCTATGTGCTCGACCTGCCGGAGGGCGGCGGCAAGGTGCCGATCGGGCCTTGCCATGTCGAGGGACGGGACGGCGAGAACTGGCGGCTGCGCGGGCTCGATGGCGAGGTGAGGGGATATAGGGAGATCGTTGGCGAATAGGGCTGCGCGCTACCGCGCGTTTTTCTCGACAAATGCCAGCACCACCACGCGCGGGGCAACGCAATAGGCGAGGCTGGCCTTGCGGCCCGTCTTCGTCGTCGCGCAGCCTGCGTTCAGGTCGATGGTGATGTCCTCATAGCCCAGCACCTTGCGATCGAGCGGATAGACGGCCTTGTAGACGGCTTCCTTGGCGGCAAAGAGGATGCGGCCGGCAAGATGCCGGTCGGCTGCGTCCGTGCGGTCCGCGGGCGTTGTCACGAGCGCCAAAATGTCATCCGGGAGAGGCTGCGCGGGCTCGACGTCGATGCCGAGCGAGGCGATATCGCCAATCGGGGCAACCGCCGCCACGGCCATGTCGTCGTCGTGCGCGAGCGAACCGGTTATTCCGTCAGGCCAGACCGGCGCGCCGGTTGGCGAGCGCAGGATGGCGACGTCGCCAACGCCAAGCTCCGCCAGCAGTCCGTGCGCGATCCACCGGGCCGCGCCGCTGGCGCGCCGCATGCCAGGCTGACGCGCGGGGATGGAATGCGCTTCCCCAGGCAGCAGATGGGCGTCGTCGCCGTCGCGGATCATCCGGCATCCGATCCGGACTCCCGATGGTGCGATGGCGGCGATCGCTTCGGCCAAGGCGATTTCCTCGGGCAGCCGCATCACGACTCGTGCGTCCGGGGCCGGCAAAGCGAGATCGGCTATCATTTCTCCGTCCTCGTCGAGCCCTTCTTCGACGAAACCGGCGCTGCGATAGAGATTTCGCGCCGCATCGTTCTCCGGTTCGTAGCAGATCGAGACGTGGCTGATGTGGCTGAGCCCCTGGATTTCGTCCAGCACCTTACGCAGCGCGGCCTTGCCGTAGCCTTTGCCCTGAGCGGCGCGGTCGATCATGAAGCGGTAGATGCGTGCCTCGTCGTCATCCTCGGGCGCCTCGTACATGAGGAAACCGACGACACGGGTCCCGGCCATGACGACGCGTGGCCGCGCGTCTTTGTCGGTTTCGGCTTCTTCCAGCGACTCCGCATTGCCGGCGACGAAATCCCTCTGCTCCGGAGCCAGTTCCAGGGCCGTGACCAGGGCACGGTTGGCCTCGGTCACGGCAACCAGACGGATGTCTCCGGTGTTCAAGCCGATACCCTTTTTCAAGCCGATGCCCTGGCCGATGCCTTGGAGCCATCGTCGGTGATCGGCTCGACGAAGCGGTGCAGCTTGGCCGGGTTGCCCCGCCATATGGAGTTGGGCTCCAGCTCTTCGCCCTTCATGACGAAGGAGTCGACATCGACCACCGAGCCTTCGCCCATCACGACGCCGTAATGGACAAAGGCTGAAGGTCCGAGCGTGCAGCCCTTGCCGATGCGGATGAAGTCGGACTTGAAGGCGCCTTCCTCCAGCGAATGGGCCTGGATGACGCAGCCTTCGTTGAGGGTCGCGTCGTCGCCGATCTCCACCAGCGAGCGTTCGGTGAGGTTGCTGCCGCCGTCATAGACACGGCTGCCGATCTTGACGCCCAGCATGCGCAGGATCATCGGCCGGAACGGCGTGCCGGCGAACAGCCGCACGATCGGCGAATCCGCCAGCTTCCAGTGGCGTTCGTGGCGCCAGAACGTGACGTCGTAGATCGTCGTCATCTGCGGCTTCAGCCGGCCGAAACCAAGGCTCGCCCGTTCCACGAAGATGTAGAACGGAATGGTGATCGCCGAGGTCAGGAGCACGGCGACGAACAGTGCGACTTCAGCCCATTCGGTATAGTAGTTCAGCGCCCGGTCCCAGATCGCCAGCGTGGCGAACAGCATGACCCATTGCGTTGCCACGAACAGCAGGATCGTCACCAGATTGTGGCGGTTCTTCAACGGGATGCGCCGGCGCCGGTCGTCCTCGTCGATGCCGGCGATGAGTTCCTTGTCGCGGTTCACCATGCGCGGGATTTCAAAGGCTGGCGAACCCAGAAGCCCGACATTCTCGCGCAGCGGCCCGTCGATGGGGATCATCACCTTGGTGCCGAGCAGGACGTTGTCGCCGGTGCGACCGTCCGGCGGATAGTAGATGTTGTTGCCGAGATAGTTGCGCTCGCCGATCCTCGTCGGCTCGAGCCTGAAGGCGGCGGCGGATTTGTGCATGTTGATCATGAACAGCCCGTCCGACACCATGGTCTCGGTGCCGATCTCGCACAGAAGCGGGTTTTCGTGCTGCTGGTTGGAGCCGAAATTGGAGCCGGTCTGCACCACCTTGTTGAGGTTCCAGCCGATCGCTCGCATGTAGTGCACGATCGCCGAGCTGTCGCCGGCCAGCAGGCCGAGCACGCGGGAGTTGCTCGAGAATTCGGCGACAGTCTGCAGCCAGTAGCGGAAGCCGTACAGCGTGTAGGTGCGGCCGGGCTTCAACAGCAGGCTGACCAGGCGCGGCACCAGCGTCGCCGCCAGGAAGGATGCGGCCATGTAGCCGAACAGCGTGACCGTGGTGCCGATCGCGACGACGCCGATGGTTTCCTGGTAGTCGTCGCCGACGTTTTCCCAATAGCTGTGGAATAGCAGCGGCAAGGGAGTGACGATGGCAAACAGCCCGATCAGCTGAACCGCTTCGAACAGGAAGCGCCGGATGTTGGAAGGATCGACATTGCGCACCTTGCAATAGTCGGCCGTGGTCGGCACGGCCGGCGAGCCATGCCAGCGTTCGCCGTCGGGGATGCTTTGGCCGCGGTGCAGCGAGGACGAATGGCCGAGCTGGGCGCCATCGCCGATCCTGGTGTCGATGTCGAGCGTCGAGCCGACGCCGACGAAGGCATCGCGGCCGATGGTCAGCGGCCCGGTGTGGATATAGCCGGACTGCGCCCGGAAGCCGAGGATCATCGATTCCTTGCGCAGGATGGTGTTGGCGCCGATCGAGATGAGATCCGTGCAGACGGGCACGGATTTCGATTCGATGACGGCGTTCTTGCCGAGCCTGGTGCCGAGAAGCTGCAGATAGATGCTGTAGAGCGGGCTGCCGCGGAACAGCACGACCGGCGCGGTGCGGATCAACGTCTTGACCACCCAGAAGCGGAAGTAACGCACGCCCCAGATGGGAAACGCCTCGGCCTTCCAGCGGCCCACCAGCACCCATTTGGCGATGACGGCAAAGCCCGACATGCCGAAGAACACGGCGGCCGAAAGCGCCACGCACCTGATGTACAGCTGCAGCGGATCGTCGAGCGCGTCATACATCCAGTTGAGGCCGTCATTGACCGCCCACAGGGCGCCATAGCTGTAGAGCGCGTAGAACAGCAGCTGTGCGGCGCCGCAGGTCCAGTAGGCAAGATTCGAGGCCCGGCGGGTGAGGACGGGCTCATTGGTGGCCGTCGTCATCTCGTCCGCCACGCCCAGGTGAAGCGCCAGGCGCGCCACGGTCGGGTGGAGATAGATGTCGCGCATCGACGCCGTCGCCCATTCCTTCCTGGTGCGCAGGCGCGCGCAGAAATGGGCCATCAGCAGCGAGTTGGCGCCGAGATCGTCGAAGAAATTGTCCTCGACGGACACTTCTTCGAATTTCAATACGGCGGCCAGTGCGTCGGCCAGGAAACGCTCGTCGTCATTGGCGGGCGCGATCATGGCGCGATCGCCCGAAAGCCGCACACTTGTCGGCTTCGGGAGCTGGCGCAGGTCGACCTTGTTGGAGACCGTCATCGGGATCGCCGGCAGTTCCTCCAGATAGGAGGGCACCATGTAATCGGGCAGGCGCCGCTTCATGGTCCTGGCGAGGTCCGCGCGCGAAATCGCCTTCTGGCCGGCCTTCGCTGCGAAATAGGCGACGAGTTCGACGCGGCCGGGCTCGATCTCCCAGGTGGTGACCGCGGCCTGCGCGATTTCGGGCTGGTCGAGCAGCACCGCCTCGATCTCGCCGAGCTCGATGCGGTAGCCGCGGATCTTGACCTGGGTGTCGATGCGGCCGTTATATTCGATCTCGCCCTGGTCGTTGATGCGGCCAAGGTCGCCCGTCCGGTAGATGCGCTTCGACGGGTTGTTCGGCAGGCCGACGAAATCGGCGATGAATTTCTGTCCGGTCAGGTCCGGCCTGTTGAGATAGCCGACCGCGAGCCCGATGCCGGCAATTGCGATCTCGCCCAGTTCGCCCGGCTCGGCGAGCTGCGGCAGCGAAGCGTCGAGGATGACGATGGAGTAGGTCGGCAGCGGCGCGCCGATGGTGACGGGACTGTCCGGCGTCAGCGCGCCCATTGTAGCGGTGACGGTCGCCTCGGTCGGCCCATAGGTGTTCAGGATCTGCCGCCCCGGCTTCGACCAGCGCACCACCAGATTGTGCGGGCAGGCCTCGCCGCCGACCAGCAGCGTGCGCAGGCTGGGCACATCTGACGTCATCGACGACAGCAGCGTCGGGCTGCAGGCGATGCAGGTGATGTCATGGAGCCGCAGGAAATCGGCCAGCTCCTCGCCCACCAGCGGCATCTGGCCCGGTGCCGGCACCACCGTAGCGCCGGCGACGAACGGCACCCAGATCTCTTCGGAGGAAAAGTCGAAGGCGATGGTCATGCCCTGGTAGACGCGATCGCCCGGCCGGTAGCCGTAGGAGGCGGCGGCGACGCGGATGAAATTGACGAAACTCTGGTGCTTGATGACGACGCCCTTGGGCTTGCCTGTGGTGCCCGAGGTGTAGAGGATGTAGCAGGTGTCGTCTGATGAAGCGGCCTTCGCATTCGGCTTCAGCGGCGCGCCGGACTCTTTGGAGATCTCGGCGGCCGCGCTGTCGATCAGCAGATGCGGAACCGGCAGCTGACCGGCGCGCGACGCATAGGCGGCGATGGTGACGATCAGGCTGACGCCGGCGTCTTCGATGATGAGCGCCATCCGCTCCTCGGGAAAAGCGGTGGCCAGCGGCACGAAGGCAGCACCTGCCTTCATCACCGCGAGCAGCGCGACATAGGTCTCCGCCGAGCGGTCGAGGATAAGCCCGACGCGGTGGCCCGGTCGCACGCCGCGCTTGACCAGCAGGCGGGCGAACTGGTTGGCCCGGCTGTCCAGTTCACGATAGGTCCAGACACGCCCGTCGGAGATCACCGCCGGCAGCGCTGCGAACATTTCGGCAAGCTGTTCGAAGACGGTGTCGAGCCGCTCGCCGGGCAGGCCGTGCCGGGCAAAGTCGGCGCCCGTCAGGATTTGCCCGCGCCTGGCTGTTGCGGGGGCCGTTTTTACCAGCGCATCGACATCTGCCGGGCCGCTTTCCAGCCCCGATCGTTCCGCGTCCAGTTCGGCGATGTCGACACCGTGATCCATTTCCATACTTTCCCGTCCAGGCCGGGCATCGCCCGGCACGGCCATTTTTCCAGTTGTTGTGGGAGCTTATGCCATCCGATCTTTTCGCCAGTTTTTCCGAACTGTTGAATATTGTTTCTGAACTGTGTCTGGGCGCTCTTTTGAGCCTCCCTTGGCGGCTCTCGCCGGGCGCGCTCGGCGGCACGCGAGGGCGTGCACCCGGCGTTTTTCTGGAACCAGCCTTGAGGCCCCGCATTCTATGAGCAGGGACTTAAGGAGCGTGTCGTGAAAGCGGTTTTGGGACTGGTCTGCGGCTTCGTGCTGACCCTTGCGGTCTTCGGCAGCGGACTGGGCTTCGCCGCCTGGCTGCTTGCCGCGAAGCCGCCGCGCCAGGCAACGGCTACTGTCAGCGTGGCGGAGCTGTGGACCAAGAAGGCGCGGCCGGTGAACAAAGCCGGGCAGGGCCTCGAACGCCTGCCGGCCAAACAGTCCGCGCCGCCCGACATCCCCGCCAAACCGCAGGAAACACCGCCCGACCCCACCGTCACCGGCGCCATCGCGCCCAAGACGACCGAATTGCCGCCTCCGCATCTCGCCTGGTGCGCCAGCCGCTATCGCTCCTACCACCCGGACGACAACAGCTATCTCTCCTACAGCGGGCAGCTGCGCCCCTGCATCTCGCCCTATCTCGAAGCCGCCGGCCAGCTCGTCCAGCCCACTGCCGACGATGGCGACGAAAACGGCGCCGGCCTGGGGGTCTACGCTGCCGACGATAGCGGCGAAGCACTTTCGGCCGACCATGTCGATTACTGCTTCAGCCGCTACCGCTCCTATCGCCCGGAAGACAACTCCTATCAGCCATACTCCGGCGGGCCGAGACGGCAATGCCAGTAGAGCCCGCGCGCCGCAGGCAGGCGATCCGATCGCGCGGATTTTCCGGAGCGTTCGCATTGGCGCGACGTTCAACCCTGACCTAAGGAGGACTGACCATGAGCGACGACCGGGACGACAGAATTCGTGAGCGCGCCTACCAGATCTGGGAACGGGAAGGCCGCATGCAGGGCGACCCCGAACGGCACTGGCACCAGGCCGAGGCGGAGATCGACCGCGAGGCGGCCCTGCCGCTGACGGCGGACGATGCGCTGCCTGAGACTGGCGAGGTCGCCAGCACCGACGTGCTGGAGGTCGAGGCGCTGGCGGTGCGCACCGGCATATCGGGCGACGAGGCACAGGAACTGCTCGACCGCTTGGGCAACGACCGCGCCGCGGTGGAGCAAGCCGCCCGCAGCCTCAAGGCCAAAAGGCGGCGAAACCCCGATGAGGGACTGGCCAAATGATCGAAAGCTGAAGGACGGAAATACCGGCTCCATTCACTCAAGAAGGGCGAAAACGGCGACGCCTCATCATCTTCGGCTCTGTCGCCAATCTTTTTCGCCATGGCCAGAGCCTTGGACTGGTCGTGAGCACGGCCCGCCAACGCGGCTTCTCGAAACGCTCAGGTTGCGACGGGCTGGTCGGTCATCACTTGCGCTGGACCGCGAAAGCGAAAGCCCGCGCCTCTGGCGGAGGACGCGGGCCGATCGGACGGCCGATCTTCGGCAGGCGGTGGAGGGCACCACCTGCCGCACACATCAACAATTAGCTATGACTAATGTTCCGTCAAGCTGGATCTACTTTCGTTCGAATGTCGGCCTTGACTGCGATTGCGCCGCTGGCCTGGGAATGCATGCGTCCGGCGGGCAGCTTGCGTCAGTGGCGATAGGAATTTATTCTTGACTCGTGAGGGCAGTTATGCTACATTTCTATCTATGGTGCTGATTTGCGCCAGTGCCCCGCCGCACAGGCGGGTTTTTTGCGTTTTGGCTGGCGCTGCGCCAATTTTCAATGTTGCCAGCGCGAGGTGATCGTAGTTGCGCAACATCGCGAGCACAGAATACCCGGCCCTATCGTGAAGCGTTACGGCGACCCAGCAGCAGAGCGATGCCCAAAGCCGGAAGCGTCGCCATCGCGACGGCGAAGAAGACGAATTGCAGCCCGGCCGACGCGGCGACCAAGCCGAGCGCTGGACTGCCGAAGCCGAGCGCCACGTCGAGGAAGACGGTGTAGAGTCCCATGGCCAGGCCGCGGCTGCGCGACGGAAGATGGCTTACTGCCTCGGCACCGAGACCGGGATAGACCAGCGAGTAGCCAAGGCCAGTGAGACCCGCTCCAGTTGCGGCGACAACAGGCCCGGTCGCAAGCCAGATCAGCATCAGCCCTGCGGCCTCGACGGCGACGAAGATCACAGCGACGCGTGCGCCCCCAAGCCTGTCGGGCAGGTGGCCGAAGCACAGCCTTGCCACGATCAGCGCCGCGGCATAAGCCGTGAAGGGAAGCCAGATCGGCTGCCATCCCCGTTCGGCAAAGAGCAGCGCGGCAAAGGCCAGGATTGCGCCATAGCCGAGGCTGCTGAAAGCTGCTCCCACTCCGGGAAGCCAGACCGCTTGAGCCACGCTCGTCCATGACTGCGGCACGCTGCTCGCGGCGGTGCTGGTGCCACGCATCGGCAGGATGGCAAGCAGCGTCGCAAGCGGCAGGACGATGGTCGCGAGTGCGATCGCGGTGAAACCGCTCGCCGCATAAAGCGCAGATCCGACCGGCGCTCCAAGCGCGAGCGCCGCAAACATCGCCGTGCCCACCCAGGCTATGACTTTTCCGGAGTTCTGTCCGCCCGCAAGGGAGAGGCCCCAGGCGACGCCGCCGGTGATGATGAAGCTCTCCGACGCGCCCAATACCGCCCGGCCGGCGAAGAGCGCCGATGCGGACGCTACCGGCCGGTCGAGCAATGCCAGTGAGCCGAGGTAAAATAATCCCGCCAGGGCAGCGGCAATGAGGCCGACGACGACGGCCCGCTTGCCGCCGCGCCCATCGGCATAGTTTCCGGCCCCAATGCGCGACAACATCGAGGCGACGAACTGGCTGCCCGTCACCAGTCCGACCGCGAAGGGGCCGAAGCCGAGTTGCTGATGAAGATGCAGCGGCAGGACGGGTAGCGCCAAGCCGATCAGAAGGAAGCCGGCGAAGACAGCCGCCATGATTGGCACCAGTTCCGCCATCGCTCCATTTCGGTCTGAAGTCCCCGCCACTTTGGCCATCGGCAACACCTTGAACCCAACAGTTCAGATCAGTAGCGTTCGTAGGTCACACGCCAGCCTTCGGCCGGATTGTCCGGCGTGAGGACCAGTTTGTTGTCCGAGACTTCGAATTTGCGTTTCATGCTCTTCCCGACAAGGTTGCGGACTAGGGAGGACTCGATCGTGATGACGAAGGTCTTGTCCTGGTCGTTGATGGCGACCGGCCCATAATAGGCTTCGTAGCCATTCGCTGTGTAAGGCGTGTCCGGCGCCTTGGCGTCGGGGTTCTGGGCCTGCACCGAGAGGGTGCCGGCCTCGGTGAAGATGACCTGGCCGGAATATGGCACAGGCTTGAGGTTTCCCTCAGCACCGGCCTCGAGCGACCTCATGCGCCATGCGCCAATGATCGGGGACTCTTGCGAGAACGCCGGTGTGGCGACCGCAAGCGCAAGGGCGGCGATCTTCAATCTCATAGTCATATGTCGTTGTTCCTTTTCTGATTGCGGGTGCGGACAGGCCGTCCGCCTAATCTTCGCTCACACGGAAAGCATGACCTTGATGGCACGCCGCTCGTCCATGGCGTGATAGCCTTCAGCGACCTCTGCCAACGGCAGCTTGAGGTCGAAGACCTTGCCGGGCTTGATCCTGCCTCGCAGTACACGGTCCATCAGGTCGGGCAAGAAACGGCGCACTGGCGCCGGGCCGCCCATCATGCGCTTTTGGCCGAAGAATAGTTTTTGGCCGTCGAAGCTCACGCCATGCGGCACGCCGACATAGCCGATGGTGCCGCCGGGGCGAGAGCAGGCCAGCGCCTGGTCGAAGGATTCTCCCGTACCGACGCATTCCAGCACGGAGTCCGCGCCGACGCCCTTGGTGAGTTCCTTGATGCGCGTGACGCCTTCCTCGCCACGCTCGGCCACAATGTCGGTGGCGCCAAACTCGCGGGCGAGCTTTTGGCGGCTGGCGTGCCGGCTCATGGCGATGATGCGCTCGGCGCCCATCTCCTTGGCCGCAAGCACGCCCATCAGGCCGACCGCACCGTCGCCGACCACCACCACCGTCGATCCTTCTCGGACCTCGGCCGCGTCGGCCGCGTACCAGCCGGTGCCGAGCACATCGGACACAGCCAGCAGGTCAGGGATGAGTTCGGCCGGCGGCACCTCCGCGGTGGCGACCAGTGTGCCATCGGCCAACGGCACGCGAGCGTAAGGCGCCTGCGCGCCCGACATGAATTCGCGCTGCACACAAGACGACTGGAAGCCGAAGCGGCAATGCGGGCAGGTATTGTCGGAAAGGCAGAACGACCCGACGACGAACTGGCCGGGACGGACCGTGCGCACCTCTGCGCCGACCTCGACGACGATACCACAATATTCGTGGCCCATGTGCATCGGGCCGTCGACCGGCTGCAGCCCGCGATAGGGCCACAGGTCCGAGCCGCAGATGCAGCTTGCCGAGAGCTTGATGATTGCGTCCGTCGGCCGCATGATTTTCGGATCGGCGATTTCCTCGCAGCGGATGTCGCCCGGTTTGTGAAGAATGGTTGCGATCATTCTGGTTCCTTTCGAGTGGAGAAGATCAGGCGCCGTAGTCGGCGTCGCTGACATGTTCCAGCCAGTCCACGACCTTGCCGTCCTTGACCTCCTGGAGGGCAATGTGGGTCATGGCGGTCAGAGGCGACGCGCCGTGCCAGTGCTTCTCGCCGGGCGCGAACCAGACGACGTCGCCGGCACGGATTTCCTCGACCGGACCGCCCTCGCGCTGCACGCGGCCAAGGCCGGAGACGACGATCAGCGTCTGGCCGAGCGGATGCGTGTGCCAGGCGGTGCGGGCGCCGGGCTCGAAGGTCACCTGTGCGCCTTGGACTCGCCCGGCATCGAAGGGATTGAAGAGTGGATCGATCCGCACCGTTCCGGTGAACCAGTCAGGTGGTCCCTTGCCGGAAGGCCTCGTGCCAGCGCGAAGAATGTCCATGGTGATCTCCTTTGCGTCCTCAAATGCGTTCGATGCGAAGCGGGAACTCGCCGCGAATGTGCAGGGCCTGCTCGCCCTCATCGAAGCGGCCGAGCCTGATCAGCCCGGGATGGCTATAGTCGGCGTGGAACATGGCCAGATTGCCCCAGGGCATGAAATAGCACAGGTCGTAGGGCTGCTCGTTGGCGAACGGGCCACTTCCCTCCTCAGTCAGCTTGCGCGGCAGATAGGCGATCTTCTCGTTATGCGCGTAGTCCTCGATCTTGAGGTCGAGCGGCAGCATGGAGAAGAAGTCGCGCGCTGAGGGATTGTCGTAGAGCGTGGCGGTCATGATACGGCCGTTGAAGGCCATCCTGATCTTCATGTCGGTGGGCTCCTGGCTGACGGGAGATTGGCCTTCCTGGCTGGCGGCTGCGCGATGCAGGGCCGCCACCGCGAGCGCGGCGCCGAGCAATGTCCGGCGGCTAAGCGGCGCACGCTCGATGGTCATGGCAGGGACCTCCGGGCCATATGGGACGCGGCGAGGGCGGCGAGCGCCGATCCGCAGAGCAGCACCGCGCCTAGAGTGAACGCTCCCCACCAGCCGACCGTATCGAAGAGCGTGCCGCCGATTGCGGCGCCGCCGGTGATGGCGAGCTGAATGACGGCTACCTGCAACCCGCCGCCGGCCTCTGCGTCGTCCGGCAGCGTTCGGCTGAGCCACGTGCCCCAGCCAACGGGCGCGGCCGTGCCGAAGAAGCCCCAGGCAATGAGCAGCAATGCTGTGGGAACCGGGAGGGCACCAAGGGCGATGAGCGCAGCAGCCAGCGCAGCCATGACCAGCGGGATAACGATGAGGATGCTGAACAGGCGCGTGCGCAAAAGCCGGCCGACGCACCATGTGCCGAGCACCCCCGCCAGCCCCATCGCCAGCAGGACCGCCGAGAGGGCAGCGATGTCGAGCCGGGTGACGCTCTCGAGGAAGGGCCGAAGATAGGTGAAGAGCGCGAACTGGCCCATGAACAGCATCATGATCGACGCCATGCCGATGGCGACTGAAAGACGACCGAGCAGCGCCAGCGGATTGCCAGGACGCTTCCTCCGACGCGGGGGCAGCGCCGGCAGGCTGGTCCACTGCCAGGCCAGCGCCAGGAGCCCAAACGGCACGACGAGGAAGAAAGCGCCGCGCCAGCCGACATAGGCGCCAAGAAAGCTGCCCAGCGGCGCCGCGATGGTGGCCGCAATGGCATTGCCCGCGTTTAGCATGGCGAGACCCTTCGGAACCATGTCTTGCGGCACGAGGCGCATGACGATCGCGGTCGACATCGACCAGAACCCGCCGATCGCGATGCCGAGCAGTGCCCGGCCGACCATGAGGAACGCGTAGTTCGGCGCGAAGGTCACAGCCAAACCGGACACGATGAGGAGGAGGGTGAAGCCAGTCACGACCAGTCGGCGGTCGATGCGGTGCGTGAGACCGGCGACCAGCAGGCTGGTCACGACGGCGAAAACGCCCGAAATCGAGATCGCCTGTCCCGCGTGGCCCTCGGTGATGCCGAGATCGGACGCTAGCGGCGACAGCAGGCTGACCGGCATGAATTCAGACGCGATGAGCACGAAAACACACAGCGCCATCGACAACACCGCGCCCCATGCGGCGCGGTCTTCGACAAGCCTTGTGTCGTACGTCGTTTCCACAATTGGCATCCTTGCAAGGCGACCGGGCGGATCAGCCGCCAATCCCTGTCGCGATGCCAAGAAGATATTGCAGAGGAACCCATTTTATTAGGCTAAGTAATCCGCATGGACTTATCTGCTCGTGATATAAATGCCCGACGGGAGGTGCCCTATGCAGCGCGATGGCATGAAGGATCTGCTATGGTTCGTGGCGGTCGCGCGGGAGCGCAGCTTCACCAAGGCGGCGGCCAAGCTCGGAACCTCGCAGTCGACCCTGAGTTCGACAATCAAGGAGCTTGAAGCTCGTCTTGGCGTCCGTCTGCTGACACGTACGACGCGGAGCGTCGCGCCGACCGAGGCCGGCGAGCGACTTTTCCAGTCTCTTGTTCCCCGCTTCGAGGAAATCGAAGCCGACCTTGCAAGCCTGGTGGCCTTTCGCGACAAGCCCTCCGGAACGGTCCGTATCACGCTGTCCGACCATGCGCTCCAGACGACCGTCTGGCCGAAGCTGCAGCCTTTGCTCAGCGACTATCCTGACGTGTGCGTCGAACTCTACAGCGACAACGGCATGAAGAACATTGTGGAGGAGCGCTTCGACGCGGGCGTGCGGCTAGGTGAGAGCATCGACAGGGATATGATCGCGGTTAGGATCGGGCCGGATTGGAGGCTCGTGGCCGTGGCTTCGCCGGAGTACTTTTCCCGCCATCCGGTTCCGACCGCGCCCCAGGACCTGGTCGATCATGACTGCATCAATATGCGGCAGGCGACGTTCGGCGGATTATATGCCTGGGAATTCGCCAAGCAAGGCCGCGACCTGCGTGTGCGGGTGCAAGGCCAGCTCACCTTCAATTCGTCCATACCCATGATCGAGGCTGCGATAAGCGGTTTCGGGATCGCCTACGTCCCGGAAAACCTCGTCAACCACCATATCGCCACGGGATGCCTTAGGCTCGTGCTTGACGATTGGAGTCCGCCATTTGCGGGCTATCACCTCTACTACCCGAGCAGGCGACAGCTCTCGCCTGCGATGGCGATGATCGTCGAGGCGCTTCGTCATCGCATCTGACCCCCAAGATTGCGCATTGGCAAATGGGGTCCCGCGCGCAAAGCTTTCGTGGCGCGCTGCTGCCTCAAAAACCCGCAGCGCATTGAGTGAAGGAAACGGATCGACTGTCACTGCCTTGGCGTTGGCTGACCTTCCAACTTCTCGCAAATTGGCCCTCATCCCCCTCCCATTAACCTTTCATTAACCATCCTCCCGCTAGCGTTTACCTCTCAGTAAGGATTCGCCAGCCGTGACCTTTGCCGCCCCCCTCGAGGCCAAATCCATTCGTTTTCGCGCGCGTTCTTTCGTCGCTTTCACGCTGACGCCCGAAGCGCCTTTGGACGTGTGGCTCGAGGGGCTGGATCACTGGATCGGCAACTCGCCGGGCTATTTTGCCGGGCGGCCGGTGGTGCTTGATCTCAACACCTTGAAGCCCGATGTCGCCGCGATCGAATCGCTGGTCGGCGTGCTTGGCCATCGTGGCATCCGCATCTACGCCATCGAGCTCGACGGCCACACCGCACTCGAGCCCAACCTGCCGCCGGTTCTGGTCGGCGCCAAGGAGGCGACGACGGATGGGTTGCTGCCCCGCGAGGCGCGGGCGGAGAGTTTCGACAAGGCCGAGGGCAGGGCGCCTAAACAACTCGCGGACGCGGGTAGCTCGGCCAAGGTCGGCGACGGCAAGGCTGGCGCAAGCAAGGCCGGCGATAGCGAGCCGCAGGTTGCGCAGGAAGTTTCGGGCACGCTGATGGTCAAGTCGCCGATCCGCTCCGGCCAGACGATCGTGCATCCGCATGGCGATGTCATCGTGCTGGGTTCGGTCGCTTCCGGGTCGGAGATCATCGCGGCGGGCTCGATCCATGTCTACGGCACGCTGCGCGGGCGCGCTTCGGCGGGTGCGCTGGGCAACAGGGGCGCGCGCATCTTCTGCCGCAAGAACGAGGCGGAACTGCTGGCGGTCGATGGCTGGTACGTCACCGCCGAGGAGATGGAAGGTGTTTCGCGCGGCAAGCCGGTGCAGGCGTTTCTCGACGGGGACGCGCTGCGGGTTTCGACGCTGAGCTGACTTCGACCGGGCGGCGAGGGCCGCTCGACCAAAAACAAATGAACAACAATGGAGGCTATTCAATGGGCAAGGTAGTGGTGGTCACCTCGGGCAAGGGGGGCGTCGGCAAGACGACCTCGACGGCGGCCCTCGGGGCGGCCGTGGCCAAGACCGGCAAGAAGGTGGCCTTGGTCGACTTTGACGTCGGCCTGCGCAACCTCGACCTGATCATGGGCGCCGAGCGGCGCGTGGTGTTCGACCTCGTCAACGTCATCCAGGGCCAGGCGAAACTCTCGCAGGCGCTGATCCGCGACAAGCGGGTCGAGACGCTGTTCCTGCTGCCGGCCTCGCAGACGCGCGACAAGGATGCGCTGACCGAGGAGGGCGTCGGCGAAGTCATCGACAAGCTGCGCTCGGTGTTCGACTACGTGTTCTGCGACAGCCCGGCCGGCATCGAGCGCGGCGCGCAGCTCGCCATGCGCTTTGCCGACGAGGCGGTCATCGTCACCAATCCGGAAGTGTCGTCGGTGCGCGATTCCGACCGCATCATCGGCCTGCTCGATGCCCGCACCTTGCGGGCCGAGCAGGGCGAGCAGATCGCCAAGCATGTGCTGGTCACGCGCTACGACGCGGCACGCGCCTCGCGTGGCGAAATGCTGTCCATCGATGACGTGCTGGAAATCCTGTCGGTGCCGCTGCTCGGCATCATTCCGGAAAGCCAGGACGTGCTGCGCGCCTCCAACCTCGGTTCGCCGGTGACACTGTCAGAGCCGCTCAATGCGGCCGCCAAGGCCTATATCGACGCCGCCAGGCGGCTGGAGGGCGAGGAATTGCCCGTCATCGTGCCCTTCGAGCGCAAGGGCTTCCTCGATCGTCTTTTGGGAAGGAGGGCGGCATGAACCTGCTCGACATCTTCAAGCGGCGCTCCAGCGCCCCGGTGGCGCGCGAGCGGCTGCAAGTGCTGCTCGCCTACGAGCGCCGCAACCGCAGCCAGCCCGACCTCGTCTCCATCCTGCGCGAGGAGATCATGGCCGTCATCGCCAAGCATGTGCAGATCGACCAGGATTATCTGCAAGTCTCGATGGACCGCGGCGAGACCATGTCGACGCTGGAAATCGACATCCAGATCCCCAACAAGAGCGCCGTGCCGCTGGCCATGGCGGGGTGACTTTACCTCCCCCTTGTGGGGGTCCGAAGGACGGGCGAGACCGGTGGCTCGCCCCGGCAAGTCGATCCGCAAAGCGGATCGGGGTGGGGGTTGGCGCCAGCACCCCCACCCGGACCTGCGGTCCGACCTCCCCACAAGGGGGAGGTGGGGAGCCCAGTCCGCTCCCTCCGAGTGTGGAGCGGCTTCGCCTGCCATCGTTAGGACGTTGATAAGCATTTGGTAATAAAAAGCCGGAAATGAGATGCTGGCTCGATTTGACATGCGCAATGCTGTCGTTCTCGGCGGAGCCATGACATGCGTATCAAGAGCCAGATCATTCTCTCCATGGTGGCCGCCGCGGCCCTGATCGGGCTGGTCGGCGGCGTTGCGATCTTTACGCAGATAGCGGCGACCAAATCGTTGGGGTTGACCGAAGCGACCAACGTCGCGCGGGAATTGGCCGACACCATCGTTTTCAAATCATCCGATGGGACGCCTTCGCTGCTCGAGCGGCCCGAGGCGCTCAAGCAATTTATGGAGCACCAGCACCGCCGCCTGCACCGGGATTTCCTGGTCCTCGACAACAACAAGACCATCCTTGCCCATGCCGCCGACGAAGAGCACCAGGTCGGCGACAAATTCGGTCACGACCCCGGCAACGAAATAGGCCAGACCTTGGCGGACGGCATTCCGCGCAGATTTGTCGACCCGGAGGAAGTGAACGCCATACTGGCCGTTCCGATCGAAAATCCCGAGGATACGATCATCGGCGCCGTGCTGCTGGAATATGACCCCGTTCTGCAGGCCGCCGAACAAAGCACCAACAGCCTGCTCTGGCTGGTTGGCCTCAGCGCGACGGCCGCCGTGCTGGTCGCGGTCGGCTTCGCATGGCTGCTGCTCCGTCGTTTCAGCTCTGGCCTCGGGGACATGATGCGCGGCATGGAAGCGCTGGCGAAAGGCAACGCCATGACGCGCATCAGCCACGCCCGCAACGATGAATTCGGGCAGCTGGCCGATGGTTTCAACACGATGGCGGACCAGCTTGCATCGGCGCGTGCGCATGTCGAGGACATCGTCGAAACGGCTGCCGAAGGCATCGCGGTTCTGAACGGCGACGGCCGCGTCGCCAGCGCCAATCCAGCGGCGGCAACGATGATCGGGCGGCGCGCCGACAAGATCGTCGGGCAGCAATGGGATTCGGTGCTGACGGTTCGCGACCCCAGAGGCGGTGCGTTCGCCGCTGGCGCTTCTCCCATCGAAATGGCGTTAGCCACGGGCCGGCAACACCAGGGCGAAGTGCGCCTGACCAGATCCGACGGCTCGCATCTGCCGGTCATCGCCAGTTGCAGTCCGCTCAGCAGGTCCGAAGGCGGCCTGGTCCTCACGCTCAACGACATCAGCGAGCTGCGCCGCGCGGAAGGAGTGGTCAACGAGCGTGCCGATCAGCTGGCGCTCCTCAACCGCGAGCTGCACGACAAGTCCGAGACCACGACCCGTCTGGTGAAGCTTGGCGAACTGCTGCAGGCCTGCGTCACCTTCCCGGAAGCGTTCTCGGTGGTCGGCACGGCCATGGCCGAGTTCCTCGGTGGCTTGAGCGGAACCGTCCACTTGACCAGCGCGTCGCGCAACCTGGTGGAAGAGATGGCGCATTGGGGCGACGTCCGCTCGAGCGCCACGCAATTCGCGCCGGAAGACTGCTGGGCGCTCAGGCGCGGCCAGGAACATGTCGCTGGCCCCGGCATGCTCACGCCGCGCTGCGCGCATATCACCGAGAACGGCAAGAAGGGCTATGTCTGCATGCCTCTGGCGGCCCAAGGCGAGACGCTGGGCATCCTTCATCTGTGCGAGCCGAATGCGGCCGAGAAGCCACAATGGCTGACTGAAAGACAGCAGATCCTGCGCGGTGTCGTCGACACGCTGGCGCTCGCCCTGGCCAATCTGCGCCTGCGCGAGACGCTGCGGCAGCAGTCGATCCGCGATCCGAACACCAGTCTGTTCAACCGGCGATATCTCGAGGAGACGAGCAGCCGCGAACTGCGCCGGATGGAGCGCTCGGGCCAGCCGCTGGTGATCATCATGCTCGATGTCGACCATTTCAAGCAGTTCAACGATACGTTCGGCCACGAAGCCGGCGATCTCGTCCTGAAGCAGGTCGCCGCCACCTTGATCGAGCACGCCAGGGATAGCGATGTCGTGTCGCGCTACGGCGGCGAGGAGTTTGCCCTGGTCATGCCGGGAAGCTCGGTCCAGGAAGGTGCCGAGCGGGCGGAAGCGCTGCGCCAGGCAATCAGGAAGCTTCATTTGACGCATCGCGGCCGAACGCTGGGCACCGTCACAGCCTCGTTCGGTGTCGCCGCCTACCCCGAGCATGGCGTGGGCTGGGCCGAATTGACCAACGCCGCGGATCACGCGCTCTACGAGGCCAAGGGTAGTGGGCGCGACCGCGTCGCCATCGCGCTGGGCAACGCGTCCGGCGAGCGACCTCCGATCCAGTTGGTACCAGCCCCGAAAAGCAGCTGAGACCGTTTGGGGTAGAGCACTCGGCCCGGCCCGCGATAGTCATCCTGCGCCTGCCAAGAGGGATCAGGCAAGTTCTCTCTGCCCTCGAGGTCTCGCGCGCGGGCTCTTCCTGAGCGGCCGCGGTCTTGCCGTCCTTCAGACCTCCACACTGTCAGAGGATCCGGCTCTTTTCGGCTGCGTCATTGGTTGTTCGGGCTATTTCAACCCCCAAATGTCCCAAATTTACCTTTGTGCCGACGGGGCTTCCCCTGCGCAAGCAGCGGATGTAAGGATATATTAGCAATTTGTTAAGTTCGAAGCGAGGTATGCGTAAGGGGAGTTTGGTGATGAACTTCAGAGGCCTGATCAAGCGTGCTGAAGACGTGGATAAAGCGATCCAGGACCTGCAGATCGATTTGGCGGACGCGCTGGATGCAAGTCTCGACGCCGACGATCTGGTGCCGTCGGAGAGCGACGATGTGCCGGATGCCCAGGCGGCACCCGATGACGGGCCACCCCAGGCCGACGCGGCAAATGACGACAACGCCAGCAAGGCCGACGCCGCGGGCGATGCGGACAGTTCCGAAACCGCGCCACGACTGACGGCCCATACACAGACCCGGCTGGCTGCATTGAGCGCCTTCGAGGGTCTCTTCCATGACGCCAGGGACTATCTGGAGGAGATCAACGACAAGCTGTCGGAGATCGGCACCTCACACCATCTGACGCGTGAATTCCTCAACATCCTGCACAGCGACATCCTGCGCGCCAACGAGCTGGAGGTTGCCAATGCCGCTCTGGCCGCCGAACAGAGGGCGCTGTCGGAGAAGCTGCACGATGCGACGAGAAAATTGCGCGAGCGTGACGGCGCTTTCGAAGCGCTGCAGCAGCGCGAGACAAGCCTGGTTCAGGACCGGGAGACGCTTCGTGCGGCACTTGCCGCGGTAAGGCTGGAACTGGTGGAGACAGCCAATGCGAGCGCCAAACGTGAAGCGGAGTTCGGCGACATCGCCAAGCGGCTGACCGCCAGGACGGTCGAGGCCAACAGGCGCTTGCGCGAAAGCAAGATGCTGCGCGAAAAGCACGTCAACCTCTCGATCGAACTCGACAAGGCGCTGAAGCGGGAATCGCAGGCGCGCCACAGGCTCGACGAGCTCTCGACGATCCATGCCAGCGAAGCAGCGCGGCTGGCGGAGCTGCTGGCCGCGCTCGGCAAGAGCGACAAAGAGGAGATGCGGCTCCAGAAGTCGCTCGAGGCCGCACAGGCGAAGCTGTCGGAAACGAACGAAGCAGCACGCATGATGGAAGGCGACAAGGAAGCCGAGCTGGCTCGCAGCCAGGCGGAAATGCGCGGGTTGAGCTCGGAGATCCAGAACCTGCAATCGCGGCTGGAGCAAACCTCGACCGAAAACAGCGAAGCCGCAGGCGAGATCGCCAGGCTCAAGAGCGAACTGAACGATGCCTTGGCCGAAAAGAAGATCGCCGATGAAAGATTGTCCGCGCTGACCCAGGAGAGCGAAAGCGACAAGATGAGTCTTTCCAAGGTGAACGCCAACCTTTCTCAGCTGACGCTGCAACAGGCGTCCGAACAGATACAGTTCGACGTGCAGAGGCAGGAATGCGAGGACCTCAAAGCTGAAATCGCATCGCTCAATGCCCGCATCAAGGAACTGCTGCCCTACGAGCGGCTCCACAAGGCCACCAATGGCAGGCCGCGCGAGGACGGCGTGGTCGAGATAGCCGGGGCGATGGCGAAGAAAGCACGGACGACGGGCAGGCGGCGCATGCGCAGGAATGTCGGCGCCGCTAGCTGAAGTGTGGCGCTGAAGGGCTTCAGGTGACCCGCTTCAGGTCTTTTGTGCATGGGAGGCCGGCACCTCACCCGGAGAGTAAGCCCAATGGGGCACCGGCCAGGCGGATCGACAGGTCCGCCGCACAGGCAAGGTAGCGCGCCTCGGTCCCGCACGGCATTGGTGCGATCACGGAAGGTGCCAGCGGCACTTCCCCAAGCTTCTGATTCGAACCTTTGCGACGGCCCGCCGGCCGGAGGCTGCAAACACGCCCGGGAAACGATCGCGGCCGGCCCGGTGCCTCCTCAGTCGAGCGGCTCGTGCTGATAAAGCTCGTCCATGCTGAGCGAGGCCAGGGCGCCGAAAGGGGCCTGCTTTTTCACGCGGCCGCCGCTCAGGATGACCACGTCGTCGCAGAACGAGATTGTGCTGTGGTGGTGGCTGATGACGATAGTCGTGCGGCGGCCGGCTCTCGACTTCAGGGTCTCGACGATGGCCGCTTCCGACAGCCCGTCCACCGCATTGGTGGCTTCGTCCAGGATGAGGAGATCGGGATCGCGGACCAGGGCTCTCGCCAAGGCGATCCGCTGCCTCTGTCCCGCCGACAGATTGACGCCCCTGTAGCCGACCAGCGTCTCGTAGCCCTGAGGCAGCCTTTCGATGAACTCGTGCGCTTCGGCCAGTCTTGCGGCGGCCTCGGCGTCGCCGGCTGTCGCCGTATCCTGCCCGTAGGTTATGTTTTCAAAAATGCTGCCATCGACCAATTCCAGTTCCTGACTGGCCAGGGCGATGTGCCGTCGCCACTGGCTGGCGTCGATCCCGTCGAGCGGCGATCCATCGACGAGGATGCTGCCAGTGTCCGGTTCGACGAAGCGGCACAGGAGATTGACGATCGTCGTTTTGCCGGCGCCCGAGCGGCCGATCAGCGCCGTCGAGCGGCCGCCGCGGATTTCGAATGTCGCCGCATGCAGCACGACCTCGCGCCGGTCCGTACCGGAATAGGTGAATGTCACATCGTCGAACTTGATGCCCTGGCGCAGGCCGTGGAACGGCTCGTCGCCTTGCGGCGGTTGCGGCTTGCCGGCGGGATCCAGCAGCCATGTCACCTCTTCGAGCGATCCGCTCAGGCCCTGCAGCTGGCTCCACGACCCCTGCAGGGCCCGCATATGCGGCTGCAGCCTGTAGAGCAGGATGACGAAGGCGATGATCAGCGGGAAACTCACCTGCGCCAGCCAGGCGCCGATCACCACCGCCAGGAACAGCATGGCGTGGAGAACCTCCGTCAGCGGCGGCAGCGCTCCCTGGCGCACGAGCAGCGCGAAGGAGGCGCGGCGAACCGCATCCGACGCCGTGTCGAATATCGCCTTTTCCCGGTTCTCCTGTCCGAAGATGCGGATCAGCCGTCCGGCATGCACAAGGTGAAGCATCTGCGAGGCGAGGTGGCCGTTGCGCGAAGCGACGCTGCGGCTGGGCTCCTTCAGATTGGCAGAGAGGATGGCGTGCGCGATCTGGACGAGCGCCAGTCCGAGCGTGACCAGAAGCGTCATGCGCCACGAAAGCAGCAACAGGAAAGCCAACAGGATGATGGCGGCCGATGCGCTGACGATGGCCGACAGCATGATCTGGATCGCATCGGAGGCCCGCCAGGATTCGTTGGAGATGATGTTGAGCAGGCGTCCGGGGCTTTGCCGCAGGAAGAATGGGTAGCCGACCCGCAACAGCTGCTCCGACAGGGCGCTGCGGATCGAATGGCTTGCCTTGCCGGAGATGAAGGTCGTCAGCAGCGTGTTGGCGAAGGCGAAGACGTTCTTCAGGATGATCGAGCCGAGGATGGCGACCGAAATGACGATCAGCCGGTCGCGCTCGCTCAAGCCCGATCCGACATGCTGGAGGACAGCGGAGAAGCCGCCCATTCCGGCCGCATCCCCATGTCCCATGATGATGCCCAGCAACGGGATGATCAGGCCGATGCCGAACCCTTCGAGGACGGCGCTGAGCAGGCCGAGTACCACCACCGCCGGAAGCAGGCGCAGTTGCCGCTTTCCGAACGCCCGGAACAGCATCGGCAGGCTTGGCGGCAGCATCGGCATTATAGCGTTTCACCTCGCCTGGGCATTGGCTTGCTGATCTTGCCGCACTGGCTCGGCCCGCGGCCGTCTGGCCAGAAGGAGAACCGCGAACCTGGCCGCGCCGAGCAAATTCATGGCGACGATCGGCCAGTGCGGCAGGTTGAGTTCACGATCGAAGGCGGGTCCTCCCGCCAATTCCCTGATAGCCCCTCTTGCGGCCCAGTAGAAATGGCGAAGCAGCCAGGGCGCGTGGCGAACATGCTTCAGGCAGAGCCCGCCATTGCCCAGGCTGTAGTCGCGGTGCAGCTTCTCGATGGCTTTGCGATCCCGCCGGCCATGATGATGGAATATCGTCATATCAGGCACATACTCGACTGCGATGCCGAGCAGCATCGCCCGCACGAGGTAATCGGTATCCTCGGCCGACCGCATTGGTCCGCCGGCGCCGAAGCGTTCGTCGAAATAGCCGATGCGGGCCGTGACATCGCGGTGCATCGTCATGTTGCAGCCCAGCACAAAACCGCCGGGATGAACATCCGGCGTCAGCCGCTCGCGCACCCACGAGCGCTTGATGGTGAACGGCAAATCCCTGGCATCGCCAAGCTCGACACGGCCTCCCCGGATGAGCCATCGTTCCCCGGACGCATAGTGTCGCTCCAGATCGCGCAAATAGTCGCAATGGACGGCGCAATCATCGTCGACGAAGACCAGCACACGGCCGCGCGCACGCCTCAGCCCGGCGTTGCGCGCGGCCGCCAGCCCGGGGCGCGGCTCGCAGACCGGCGTGAACGGAATGTCCGACGCAGCGGCGATGCTGGCCAGGCGTTCGGCCGTGCGGTCGCTCGAACCATTGTCGACCACCACGAGTTCGGCCGCGAAGCCGGCATGTGCGCGGCACGCGGCTTGCACCGACTTGATACAGGCATCGAGCACGGCGACGCGGTTGCGCGTGCAGATGATGAAGCTGACTTCCGGCGCCGATCGTTCCGGGCGGGGACCGGCCGGGGCAGGGCCAAGCGCCGTCGAACGATCGCGCTGCAGAGGTTGGTTGGCTTTGACGATCATGCCTTTAACTCAACCGATGAGACGCCAGAACCGCCGCGGCGGGCGCGGATTTGAAGAAGTACGCCATGGCATCGGCTTGTCTGGCGGCCGACAGCGAGGCGAGGCTGAGCCAGGGCGCCCAGGCGCCGGGCCGCAGCGCATATTGCTCGCGGCGCCGGATGACGTTCCATTTCGCGGTCCGCGTCAGCAATTCATGCGTCAACGCCGGCTGCTTTTTGTCGGCGACGAGCTGGTAGAGGAAATAGAACAGGTTCAGCGCGCCAGCCTCGAAGCTCGGCCGCGTCGCCGCCGGCAGCGAGCGGATTTCCTCCTCCAGCGCGACGATGAAGCTGGCCGCACGGGCGACCGTGTCGTGGCTGACCGCATCGCCGATGTCGCGCAGGTCCCGCGTGGCCTGCGCCAGGCCCTCGCGCTCAAGGTTCTCGGCGACGATCCGCAAATGCGTCCTGCGCATCTCCGTGAAGTGCCGGCTGGTCACGCTTGCCTGATGGACGCGGTAGACGACCAGGTTTTCGGGCATCATGGCTGCCGGGTAGCGGCTGGCCAGCCGCCTGAAAAGATCGAAGTCCTCGGCGTGCCTGTAGGTCTGGTCGTAGTGGAGAACGCCGTCGTCGATGACCTTCCTGTTGTAGACGACCGTCGGGTGCATGAAGATCGTGAAGAACATCGCCAATACAGGGATGCGGCCGAACTGGAACACCGGATCCGGCCTGCCGATGGCGATGCGGCCGCGGATCAACATGTCGACGCCGGCGCCGCAGAAGCCCAGTTCGGGCCGCCGCTCGAACAGCGCCACCTGGCGCGACAGACGCCAGGGATAGGCGACGTCGTCGGCGTCCATCCGCGCGACCAGTTCGCCCCGGGCGAGCGCCAGCCCTTCGTTGAGCGTCGCGACAAGGCCGCGGTTTTCGCGCGAGACGATCGAAATGCGGCTGTCGGCCTTTTGGCAGCGCTCGAGTATCTCGAGCGAATTGTCGGTCGAACCGTCATCGATCGCGATGATCTCCAGGCGGCCGTAGTCCTGTCGCAGGATGCTTCCCAGCGCGGCGGCGAGATAGGGACCGGCATTGTAGACCGGCAACAGGACGGAGACGAGCGGCGGGGCGGTCATCGTCTTGTATCCGTGCGCTGGAATTCGAGCGCCGGTGTGCGGCCATCGGGCGGTCCGACGGCTGCCGTCGCGAGCCAGCCGCCATGGCTGCCCTGTGCGGGGCGGGTGCGCGCGACATAGGGGAAGTGGCGCTTGAGGCTGTTGAGCGGCCTCTCGAAAACCACCCAGGAAATCCAGGCCGCGACAATCGTGGCGGCGCTCGCAACCAGGAATCGCCCTGGCCCTTGCTCCGAGACGTTGAGCGGAATCCAGGGCTGCGCCTTGACGGCGAGCGACAGCAATATCGGATGGTAGAGATAGACACCGTAGCTGATGCGGCCGAGGCCAAGCAGCGGCGGCAGTTCGGCAAGCTTGCCAAGGGGGCCGCCAAGGCCGCGCGAACAGGCGGCTACGATGACCATCAGTGGCACCAGGGGCAGGACTTCTCGCAGCACCCAGCGGGCCCATTCCAATGTCGGATCGGCGGGCTCTGGGACTAACCACTCAATCGCCAGGAATGCGGCGGCGAAGGCAGGCCAGCCCAGCCGCATCCAGTGCGGCAGGCCGGCGCCCCTAAAATGCCAGCAGGCAAGCAGCGCGCCCGAAGCCAGCGCGTCCATGGATGCCGGCGGCAGCAGGTCGCGCGCCAGCGCCGGCGTGGCAGTGATCGGCCAATAGAAGCGATAGGCCAGCGACAGTGCGATGACGGCGATGCAGATGGCCTCGAAGCGGCGGCGTGGGGCCAGCAGGACGACCAGCGGCCAGGCAAGATAGAACTGCTCCTCGATGCTCAGGCTCCAGAAATGGCCCAGCACCCAAGGGTTCCAGTTATTGTGCTGCGCATACCAGAAGTTCGACAGATAAAGCGCATGCCAGACCAGCGATCCTCTGGATTGATCCAGGTCAACCAGCCAGACGAAACCCAGGACGGCAAAATAGGGCGGGAATATCCGCAACATCCGCCTGATGTAGAAGGAGCGCAGCGCGGGGCCGGTTTCGAATTCGGTGGCCGAACGCGCCTCCAGCAGCAGGCGCGTGATCAGGAAGCCGCTCAGCACGAAAAACAGCCGCACGCCGATATGGCCCCAGAACGAAGGTCCCTCCGCGAAGAAATGGGAATACAACACCATCGTTACGGCGATGGCTCTCAACGCATCAAGTTGGATGTCACGGGCGCTTCCCATCAGCGGCTTCCGCGGCATTGATGTCCGCGACGTATCCGCCAGCCGGTCGTTTCGGGCACCAGGCGGACGAGATCCGCCAGGGCACCGGCACCGTCAAACCTTCGCTTTGCGGGTCCGATCGAGCCGGGCTCGAAATCGACGGACGAACAGCACAAATTGGTCAACGTGCCGGAATCCTCCACAGGGTATGTCCAGTCGCAAACGAACCCCAAAGGAATGGTTCGGCCACCCTATTGTGCGGCGCAACACAAAAAATCTACCGGGATGAAATACTTATGTGAGCAAGCGCTAAAGATTCCTGCTTCGGCTGATTGGGAGGACGTCGTAGGCTGACGCAATAAAATAGGCCTAATCTTTTGTTAAACCAGGCGAAATTTCGGAGTCTGTGTTTTTTGCCGAGTGGATTGGCTCTGGTTACGCCGAGAAATGGGCTGGAACCATTGGCTTTGCGCGGTGCAGCATCGTCGCCGTCTTTTTCTTGCCGCAAGGCTCACTGCTCCCGAGGCAGGCCTTCCGTCCAACGGGAACTCGCACGTAACGCCCCTCACACTGCCTCGAACACCACCGTCTGTTCCAGCCCGCCGCCTCGGCGGTTTTGCAGCGTCACGATGCCGCCGTAGCGCTCGATGATTTCCTTGGCGATGGCGAGGCCAAGACCGGCTCCGGGGACGGATTGCAGGCGGCCGGGGTCGACGCGGAAGAAGGGCTCGAACGCCTTGTTCAGGAGTTCCGTGGGTATGCCCGGGCCATGGTCAGATATGGTCAGCACGGCGCGATTGTCGGCTGCGGCCAGGTCGATGCGGCACGCCTTGCCATGGGTGGCGGCGTTGACGATCAGGTTGCGCAAGGCGCGGCGCAGGCCAAGCGCGCCGGCCCGCACGCAAACCTTGTCCAGGTGCCCGATCGAGACGGCATGGCCGAGCGATACCATCTCGGCTTCGATATCGCGCACCGTCTTTGCCAGGTCGACCGGTTCGACGGCGTCCTGGTTCACTTCTTCGCGCACCAGGCGGATGGCGCTATCGGCGATGCGGTCGAGCTCGTCGAGGTCGTGAAGCCATTTGTCGCGTTCGTCGTCGAGGAATTCGGCGCGCAGCCGCATGCGCGTCATCGGCGTTCGCAGATCATGGCCGGCGGCGGCGACCAGCCGCATTCGGCTTTCCATGGCGGTCCGCAGCCGCGACGAGAGCTGGTTCAGCGCATGCGCGGTGGCCTTGACCTCGGCCGAGCCCACTTCCGGCACCGCCGCCAGCACGCCGTCCGATCCGATCTTGGAGACGGCGGCCTCCAGCATCTCGAGCGGGCGGATCAGCACCGAGGTGAAATAGACCGACACCGCCGTGGCGCCGGCGACGATCAGCGAGATCCAGCCGGCCAAGACCAGCCATTCGCGCCTTGGCGGCTTGAGATGCGGCACCTCCATGATCGCCCAGCGGCGGTCAGGCAGGTGCATCGATGCGATCTGGCCGGGTTCGTCCGTCTTCTCGTTGACGACCGCCGGAAAGTCGAGGCCACGGCGGTGCAGGATGTCGTTGAGCATCGCCGTTTCCGCACTAGCCACCTTGCCGCCCGCCGGATGGTCGGCGAATTGCACCCGCAGGACGTCGGGGATCGGCCCCGGCAAAAGCCGCACCACCAGTTCCATCTGTTGGGCAATCCAGGGCACGGTCAGTTCCGGCGGCGGTCCGCCGCCGCGCACGCTGATGACGGCGGCCGTCGCCAGGCCGACGACGCCGACGATCGAGGCGACCAGCAGCAGGATGAGACGGCGGCGCAGCGAATTCACGCGTGGCTCTCCAAGGTCTCGACGCGCGCGGTGAGTTGGTAGCCGCCATTACGCACGGTCTTGAACAGCGGCCCGTCGCCGGTGTCGGAAAATTTCCGGCGCAGCCGGCTCACCAGCACATCGACCGAACGCTCCAGCGGGTCGCGCTCGCGGCCTTGCGTCAGGTCGAGAAGCTGGTCGCGCGATAAAAGCCGGCCGGGGCGGTCGAGAAACACCTGCAAGAGGTCGAACTCGGCGCCCGTAAGGTCGACGGCCACGCCTTGTGCATCCGTCACCTTGCGGGTGTCCGGCTCCAGCCTGTAGCCGGCGAAGCGGTAGGTACGCGCGCGAGGGGAGGCGGGCGCCTCCTCGGGAGCCGAGCGCCTGAGCACGGCGCGGATGCGGGCAATGAGCTCACGCGGGTTGAACGGCTTGCCGAGATAGTCGTCGGCGCCGAGTTCCAGGCCGATGATGCGGTCGACATCTTCTTTCAGCGCCGTCAGCAGGATGACCGGGATATGCGGCTTGCGGTCACGCAAGGCCCGGCAGATATCGAGCCCCGAGCCGTCCGGCAGCATGACGTCGAGCACGATCAGGTCGAACTGGCCCGCGCCCAGCCTCTGTTCGCATTCGCGCCGGTCCGCCGCAGCTGTGACACGAAAGCCCTGGCTGTCGAGATAGCGCTGGAGAAGCGTCCTGATCTCGCGGTCGTCGTCGACGACGAGGATATGGGGTTGTGACTGCATGACCGTGCCCTTGCCTTGGCCGCGATTATAGGGAGAGCCGCGTCCAAGCGGCACGGAAAATTGCAACTGAATGTTTCCGGCAGGCCGTGGGAAACATTCAGTTACAAATTGCCCTCTTGCGGAAACCTTCGGCAATACGCCGACGCGAAGCGGACAAATACGCTTCCTATCCTCTCATTTGTCCGAAGCATGAGAGAAAGGAACACCGTCATGCGAAGCAGACTTCTTGCGCTCGGCCTGTTTTCCGTCGCCGCAATTCACCCCGTGCTGGCGACACAGCGCGATCCGGGTGCCGCCCCCGGCGAGCCGCCACCGGTCATGGCCCAGCAGAGTGGGGCAATGCAGGATGGACCCGATCATGGCCCGATGGCCGGACCCGGCCCGCACGGGCCGATGCGGCATGGTCCGCAGGGTTTTGGCCCGCGAGGTTTTGAACCGGAAGGCTTTGGCCCCCGCCGCATGGGTCCGCCGCCGGAATTCATGCTGGCCGCCCGGCTGGCAGCGCTCGAGACCCGCGTCGGCATCCGCTCCGAACAGCTCGACGCCTGGCGCGACTACACCAGCGCGCTGCAGGCCGTGCTGGCGCCGCCACGGCCCGATCATGGGCGGCCCGGTGGTCCTGATGGCTCCGGCAGTCCTGAAGCGAAGGGCTCCGACTCAGCCGGCCCTGACGGCAAGCGCGATCCCTTCGCCTTCCAGGAAAAACTGGCCGACGACGTCACGGCCCGCGCGGTTTCGGCCGGCAAGCTGAAAGACGCGATCGCGGCACTGCGCGCCAAGCTGACGCCCGAACAGCTCGAAATCCTCGCTTCGGCGGAACGTCCCCACGGACCACCCCCCGGTCCCTGGGGCGGTCCGCCGGATGATGCAGCCGGCCCCCGAGGTCTGCCCAACGATGGCAGTCCGCCGCCCCAGCCCGGGAACGGCTGAGAACTCTGACCGGCTGCGCCGGCCGGCCCGGTACCCAACCCGTTCTCGGGCCGGCCGGTCTCTTTCAGGGATGGCGGGCGTATCTTCGCCATCCCTGTTTTTCAAATCATGCCCAGTTCAAATCAAACGGAAGCACGACGATGTGGGAAGCCATGATACTGCTGCGGCTGCTCGCGTCCGCCAGCCCGAGATTGTCACTCGACCATGCCGGACGCGGCCTGCCACTGGCTCTGCCGGCCGACACGCTGAAGGGCGCGATCCGCCTGCGCTTCGCCGCCTGGCGGGTGTCGCTTCCGCTCTCGCAGCCGCTCGACAATCATGGACATCATGACCGCAAGATCGCGTGAACTCCGGCAAGGCGCTTGGCATGTCCTCGCTGATCGGCATAATGATGTCGGTGGGCATCGCGGCCAGCTACTCGACCTTCGAGCAGCTCCGGCCGACGAGAAGGAGCGCGACATGAGCCGCTTCGAAGCATTGCTCGTCGCCGCCCGCCGACGGGTGCGGCCTATCATCATATGGATCGGCATGCCCCTCGACCAAGCGGTCCATTGCCAGCGCGTACGCAACTCCAGGGAAAGATCCAGGCCATGATTTCCAAGTCTAGCCAGCCTCGTTTTTCGGCACGCCGTCTGGCGCCCTGGGCCGCGATGTTCGCCGCCACTCTTCTGCTGGCGGCCTGCTCGCAGGAGAGCAGCGCCCCCGCCGGCATGGGCGCGCCCGGCAAACCGGAAGTCGGTGTCGTCACCTTGCATCCGCAATCGGTGGCGATCACCGCCGAACTGTCGGGACGCACCGCGGCCTCGCTGGTTGCCGAGGTGCGCCCGCAAGTGAACGGCATCATCCAGCAGCGCCTGTTCAAGGAGGGCAGCGAGGTGGCGGCGGGACAGCCGCTCTACCTCATCGATCCGGCGAGCTACAAGGCGTCGTATGACAGCGCGGTCGCCGCACAGCAGAAGGCGCAAGCGGCGGTGCCCACCGCACAGGCCAAGTTCGACCGTTATGCCGGTCTGTTGAAGCAGAACGTTGTTTCCAAACAGGATTATGACGATGCCGCCGCCACGCTGGCGCAGGCGCAAGCCGATGTCGCCTCGGCCAAGGCCAGTGCCGAGACGGCGCGCATCAGCCTCGACCGGACCTCGATCACCGCGCCGATCGCCGGCCGCATCGACAAGTCCACGCTGACGCCGGGTGCGCTGGTGACCGCCAACCAGGACACTGTGCTGACCACCATCCGTGCCCTCGATCCGATCAATGTCGACGTCACACAGTCGAGCACCAACCTGCTCAATCTGCGCCAGGCGATCTCGGAAGGGCGGCTGAAGTTCAGCGGCCCCAATGTCAGCGTCAAGCTGAAGCTCGAGAACGGCACCATCTACACACAGACCGGCAAGCTGGAATTCGCCGGCGCCAATGTCGACCAGACCACCGGCACCTTCGCGCTCAGGGCCGAATTCCCCAATCCAGACCGCCTGCTTTTGCCCGGCATGTATGTGCGGGCGCTGGTCGAGGAGGGCGTCGCGCAGAATAGTTTCCTGGTGCCGCAGCGCGCCGTCAGCCGCAACACCAAGGGCGAGGCCACCGCCATGGTCATCAATGCGCAGGGCAAGGTCGAGACGCGCGTGCTCGCAGTGCGCAACAGCGTCGGCAACAACTGGCTGGTGGATTCGGGTGTCGGCGACGGCGACCGCGTCATCGTCGAGGGCATGCAGCTGGTGCGCCCCGGCGGCGACGCGACGGGCGTCGAAGTGACGATCGACGAGACGACAGGCGAGGTCAAGGACCGCGGGCAGGGCACTTCCGCCGCGCCCGCCGTGTCCAACGCTGCCAAACCGGCGCCTGCCGCCGCGACCGGGAACTGAGCGATGTCCGTATTCTTCATCAACCGGCCGATCTTCGCCTGGGTGATCGCCATCGTGATCATGCTGGGCGGGCTTCTGGCGCTCACCTCGCTGCCGATCTCGCAATATCCGCAGATCGCGCCGACCACGGTCAATATCAGCGCCACCTATCCGGGCGCCGACGCGCAGACCGTCGAGAACTCGGTGACCAAGGTCATCGAGCAAGGCATGACCGGCATCGACAATCTCGACTACATGACGGCGACGTCGACCTCGACCGGTTCGGCCTCGATCACGCTGACCTTCACCACATCAGCCGATCCCGACACCGCCCAGGTGCAGACGCAAAACAAGCTGCAACTGGTGCAGTCACAGCTGCCGCAGGTGGTGCAAAGCAATGGCATCACCGTCTCCAAATCCTCGACCGGCTTCCTGATGGTCATCGGCTTCGTCTCGACCGACGGCAAGATGAACTCTACCGATCTCGCCGACTATGTCGACGCCACCGTCAACGACACGCTGAAGCGCGTCGAGGGCGTCGGCTCGACGCAGCTGTTCGGCTCCGGCTATGCCATGCGCATCTGGCTCGACCCGGACCAACTCGCCAAATACGCCCTGATGCCGAGCGACGTGGCTACCGCCATCGAAGCGCAGAACACGCAGGTTTCGGCCGGCCAGCTCGGCGGCCTGCCGGCGCGCAAGGGCCAGCAGCTCAATGCCACGGTGACGGCCAAGAGCCGGCTGCAGACCGCCGAACAGTTCCGCAACATCATCCTGAAGAGCCAGACGGACGGCTCGCTGGTACGTCTCAACGACGTCGCCACCGTCGAACTCGGCGCCGAAAGCTATACGACGCAGGCCAATTACAACGGCAAGCCGGCGGCGGGCGTCGCCGTCAATTTGGCGACCGGCGCCAATGCCATCAACACCGCCGAAGCGGTGCGTTCGACGATCGCCCGGCTGAGCTCGACCTTCCCGCAAGGCGTCGAGGTCGTCTATCCCTACGACACTTCGCCTTTCGTGCGGCTGTCGATCGAGGAGGTGGTCAAGACGCTGGCCGAAGCGATCGTGCTGGTGTTTCTGGTGATGTTCATCTTCCTGCAGAATTTGCGCGCCACCATCATCCCGACGATTGCCGTGCCGGTGGTGCTGCTCGGCACGTTCGGCGTGCTGTCGCTGTTCGGCTATTCCGTCAACACGCTGACCATGTTCGCCATGGTGCTGGCGATCGGCCTGCTGGTCGACGACGCCATCGTCGTGGTCGAGAATGTCGAACGCGTGATGCAGGAAGAGGGCCTGCCGCCGAAAGAGGCGACGCGCAAGTCGATGCACGAAATCACCGGCGCGCTGATCGGCATCGCCACCGTGCTTTCGGCCGTGTTCGTGCCGATGGCTTTCTTCGGCGGTTCGACCGGCATCATCTACCGGCAATTCTCGGTGACCATCGTCTCGGCGATGGTGCTGTCCGTGCTGGTCGCACTGGTGCTGACGCCCGCACTTTGCGCCACGATCCTGCGGCCGCCCAAGGACCATGCGACGCAGACCGGTCCGTTCGGCTGGTTCAACCGCGTCTTCGATCGCGGCACGCTTGCCTATCGCGACGGCTCGCACGGCATCATCAACCGGTCCTGGCGCTTCCTCGTCGTGTTCCTGGCCATCGTCGTTGCCGTGGGCTGGATGTTTGCCCGGCTGCCGAGTTCGTTCCTGCCGGAAGAGGACCAGGGCATCCTGATCACCAGCGTGCAGCTGCCGGTCGGCGCGACGCAGGATCGCACGGAGCGCGTGCTGGCAGAGGTGACCAACCATTATCTCAACCAGGAGAAGGACGTCGTCGACGGGGTGTTCACCGCCTCCGGCTTCGGCTTCGGCGGCGCAGGGCAGAATGTCGGCATCGCTTTCGTGCGGCTGAAGGATTTCGACCTGCGCAAATCGCCGGCTTCCGCCGCGCAGGCAATCGCCGGCCGGGCGATGGGCGCGTTTTCGAAGATCAGGGATGCGCAGGTGTTCGCGCTCGCGCCTCCGGCCATCCAGGGCTTCGGCAACACCAACGGCTTCGACTTCTACCTGCAGGACGTCAACGGCGCTGGCCATGACGCGCTGATCCAGACGCGCAACCAGCTTCTGGCCCTGGCCGGGCAGAGCAAGCTGCTCGCCAACACAAGGCCCAACGGCCAGGAAGACCAGCCGCAATTCTCGGTCGACATCGACCAGGAAAAGGCCAGCGCGCTGGGCGTCAGCCTGGCCGACATCAACAACACGCTTTCCACCGCCTGGGGCAGCGACTACGTCAACGACTTCATCGATCGCGGGCGGGTGAAACCGGTCTATCTGCAGTCGGACCCGAACTTCCGCATGCAGCCGGAAGACCTGGACAAATGGCAGGTCCGCAACGCCAGCGGGGCGATGGTGCCGTTCTCGGCCTTTGCCTCCAGCCATTGGACATTCGGTTCGCCCAGGCTCGAACGCTACAATGGTTCGGCGGCGGTCGAGATCCAGGGCGCGGCGGCCACGGGCATCAGCTCGGGTGCCGCCATGGACGAGATCGACAAGCTTGTGGCGCAACTGCCCGCCGGCTATTCCCACGAATGGACAGGGCTGTCGCACCAGGAGAAGCTTTCCGGCAACCAGGCGCTGTCGCTCTATGCGATCTCGGCACTTGTGGTGTTCCTGTGCCTGGCAGCACTTTACGAGAGCTGGTCGATCCCGTTCGCGGTCATGCTGTCGGTGCCGATCGGCATCTTCGGCGCACTGCTGGCGGCAAGCCTGTTCGGCCAGTCCAACGACGTCTATTTCAAAGTCGGTCTGCTGACCACGATCGGTCTAGCCGCCAAGAACGCCATCCTCATCGTCGAGTTCGCCATCGAGCGGCAGACCGCCGGGATGGGGCTGGTCGAGGCGACGCTGGAGGCGGCGCGACAAAGGCTGCGGCCGATCCTGATGACGTCGCTGGCCTTCATCCTCGGCGTGCTGCCGTTGGCGATCGCCAGCGGTGCGGGCTCGGGCGCGCAGAACTCCGTCGGCATCGGCGTGATGGGCGGCATGATCGCGGCGACGATCATCGGCGTGTTCCTGGTGCCGCTATTGTTCGTCACGGTGCGACGCATCTTCAAGGGCAGGGCGGCCAAACCAGATACGGGCGAGACGCCGGTGACGGCCAACCAGCAATAAGGAAAACTTCACATGACAGGCTTGGAACGTGGCTCGGTGGCCGCGAGGCGGCTCCTTGTGCCTATGCTTACCGCTGTCCTGCTCGCGGGATGCGTCGTCGGTCCGGATTATCAGACGCCGATATTGGCGATGCCTGCAAGCTGGAGCGGCCAGAAGCCGACAAAGCCTGCCCAGCCGGCGCAACTGTCGAAATGGTGGCAGCGGCTGCGCGATCCCGAGTTGAACACGCTTGTCGAGGAAGCGGTTGCCGGCAATCTCGATGTCGCCACCGCCAAGGCCAGGATCCGCGAGGCGCGCGCCAGCTATCGCCAGAGTGCAGGCACGTTGCTGCCGTCGGCCGAGGGCTCCGGCTCGGTCTCCCGCAACAAGTCGTCAGAAGCCACGTCTGGCTCTGATGCCACCTACAGCGAGTATCAGGCCGGCTTTGACGCCAGCTGGGAACTCGACCTGTTCGGCGCCAACCGCAGGGGCGTCGAGGCCGCGCGTTACGGGCTGGACGCCTCGCAGGAGGAACTGCGCTCGACGCTTCTCACCCTGCTCGGCGATGTCGCTTCCTATTATACCCAGGCGCGCGGCTACCAGGCCCGCATCGCGCTCGCCCGGCGCTCGGCCGCGTCGCAAAGGCAGACCGCCGAACTTACCCGCACCATGGCGCAGGCGGGCACGGCGACCGCCGCCGATGTCGCCAAGGCGATGGGGCAGGCAGCGAGCACCGAAGCCGCGGTGCCGACGCTGGAGGCAGGCTATGCGCAAGCCGTGCATCGTCTCTCGGTGCTGACCGGCCGCCCGCCGGCCGCGCTCAGCGACCGGCTGAAGCGGGTCGCGCCAATCCCTGCACCACGCCTGCCGATGCCCACCGGAATTCCCGCCGACCTCCTGCTGTCGCGGCCCGATTTGCGCATGGCGGAGCGCCAATATGCGCAATACACCGCCAAGGTCGGCCAGGCCGAAGCCGCCCGTTATCCCTCGGTCAGCCTGACGGGAGACATCAGCACGGCGGCGCTGAAGCTCGGCGATCTCGGCAAGAATTCGTCGATTGGCTGGTCGTTCGGGCCGACGCTCAGCGTGCCGGTGTTCAATGCCGGTCAATTGCAGGCCGCCGTCGAGGTCGCCAAGGCGCAGCGCGATCAATATTTCATCGCATACCGGTCTTCGGTGCTGACGGCGCTCGAGGATGTCGAGAATGCGCTGGTGCTGTTGTCACAGGAGCGCATCCGGATCGGCAAGCTCGCCTCGTCGGCGAGGTCCTATGGCGAGGCGGCAAGTCTCGAAGGCACGCTCTACAAGGCCGGCGAGACCAGCCTTCTCGATGTGCTCGACGCCCAGCGCTCTCTCTACTCGGCCGAGGACTCGCTGCTGCAAAGCCGCGTCCTGCTGGCGACCAACTACATCGCCCTCAACAAGGCGCTCGGCGGCGGCTGGGACGGTGCGGTCGACAGTACCAAGCCTGAGGTCGTCGACGTCAAAACCGGTCCACGGCTGGCGTCGAAGCCGGCGGCCTGAGCGGTTTCCAAGGCCTCGGTCAAGTATTTCGAGGCGGCTACGCAGATTTCGAGATTGTGCGACACACCGCTCGTGGCGGCGCGTGAAATGCCGCCTCGTGCTTTGGCGATGGCGGCGTGATCGTATCGCTGTTATTGATGGTCATTACACAGCACAGGCGCCGCAGATGACATCCGATACACAGAAGGCCGAAGCGGTCGGGCAGCTGCTCGAAACGCCGGACCTTGCCAGCGCGCTGGAAAGCGAACAGTTCAAGAAGTTCCTCGACCAGGTGCCGATCGCCATTGCCGTCTCGGACCTCGGTGCGAAGGAGCGTGTCGTCTATGCCAATCCGGAATTCGAGAAACTGTCCGGCCTCAAGGCGGCGACGCTCGCTCGGCAACACTGGGCGGCGCTTTCCGGCACCGGCCTGCACAAGCAGAAGGGCCGGCCGCTGTTCGAGGCCGTGGTCGAGGACACCGATTTCATCGGCACGTTCCGGCTGGAGCGGAAGGAAGACCAACAGGCGATCGTCGACGTCTATTCCAATGTCATCGAGGACGACAATGGCAAGGCCTGCTTCCGGCTGGTGGCGCTGGTCGACGTCTCTGCCCATGGCGAAACCGAAGATGCGCGATCGATCGATGAGCGCATCCGCGAGAAGGACACGCTGCTGCGCGAACTGCAGCACCGGGTGAAGAACAATCTGCAGATGATCACCGCACTGATCCGGATGGAGACGCGAAACGCGGCCGAGCCGGACCAGAAGCGTTTCGAGAGGCTGGCAGGGCGCGTCGACGCGCTGGCGATCCTCTACCAGACGCTGTCGGGGGACGATGGCAAGGATGAGGTCGATCTCGGCGTCTATCTCAGCCAGATCGCGTCGGCGGTGATGAACTCGCATGCGGTCGAGGGCATCCGCCTCGACATGAAGGTCGACACCTATCCGGTGTCGATCAATGTCGCCATGCCGACCGGACTGGTGGTGAACGAACTTTTGACCAATGCGCTCAAACATGCCTTCCAGGGGCGAGACGGCGGCACGATCACGCTGCACAGCATCGTCGACGGTGATGGCTGCCGCATCGTGATCGCCGATGACGGCATCGGCCTGCCGGACGGCGAGACCTGGCCCAAGAGCGGCAAGCTCGGCGCGCTGATCGCCCGCTCGCTAACCGAGAATGCTAGGGCGGAATTCGATGTGAAGTCGAGCGCTGCCGAGGGTACGCGGGTCACCATCGTCTTCAAGCGCTCGGCTGCCACCGCCTAAAGCGTTGTCGTTGCGCTCTCACACCTACAGGATCATCTCCAGCTATTCCTTGTCCGCCGCGGCAATGAACGCTTCGCGGCCCGGGAGGCTCATAGCGTGCCTGCAGTCCTTGCCCTAGCAGCCAGTTGCCGCTGCCTCACGACAGGCCGGTCGGTTCGCCCTATCTCCATGCCGCCGGTCGGGTTTGGACCAGGCGGTATGGAGGATGGGATCACGTGACATCGACCCCGATTCCCAGTCGCGAAGCGGCGCCCTTACCGGTCGCGGCACTGATGGGCGCCATGGTGTCGATCCAGATCGGCGCCACCTTCGCCAAGGGCCTGTTCCCGCAGATCGGCGCGCAAGGCACGACGACGCTCAGGCTGGTCATCGGTGCGCTGATGCTGATCGCGGTGCTGCGGCCCTGGCAGATGCGGCCCTCGCGTGCCACCATGCCGTGGCTGGTCGCCTATGGGGTGACGCTCGCCGCGCTCAACCTCCTGTTCTACGCAGCGTTGGCCAGGATCCCACTCGGCATCGCGGTGGCGCTGGAGTTTACCGGCCCGCTTCTGGTGGCGACCTTGAGCTCGCGGCGCGCCAGCGACTTTGCCTGGATCGCGCTGGCGGTGGCCGGCATCCTGCTGTTGTCGCCCTTCGTTCATTCCCTCGCGCCGCTTGATCCGATCGGGGTGATGCTGGCGCTGGCGGCCGGCGGGTTTTGGGCGCTCTACATCGTGCTGGCCCAGAAGGCCGGCGCGGAGCTTGGCACTCGCACCACCGCCTACGGCATGGCCATCGCCGCCGTGCTGGTGCTGCCCTTCGGTGTGGCACAGGCGGGAACCGCGCTGCTGGCGCCGTCGATCCTGGTCAGCGCGCTGCTGGTCGGCCTGTTTTCCAGCGCGTTGCCATTCTTCCTGGAGATGGTGGCGCTGACCCGCATGCCGGCGCGCATCTACGGCACGCTGACCTGCCTGGAGCCGGGGCTGGGCGCACTGGCCGGCTTCCTGTTCCTGCATGAAAGCCTGACCGCAACGCAATTGGCCGGGATCGCAGCCGTTGTTGTCGCCGCCTTCGGCACGGCGCTGACATCACGGCCGCCGGTTCCATCGCCGGAGTAGGGTGGGGCGGAGTAGGGTGGGAGGGATATGCGGAATCGTGCCGTAAAGCCGGTCCCGTCGCCGACCGCCATTCGGGCGTTGCCTTTGTCCGGCCGGCGCGCTTCGTTGCTGTTCAGAACTTGATGCCGAGATCGACCTTGGCGCCCTGATCGACCGTGCCGCCACCGAACTGGCCGGAATAGGACACACCGAGCGTCGCGTTGGCCGACATGTTAAAGTCGAGACCGGCCTCGATGACGGCCGCATCCCTGGCGATCGGCACGCCGGCGATGCTGAATTGATCGCCGCCGGCGAAGGCGAAGCTGGAGGTCGGCGTGACGTCGCCGAACGCGTGGCGCCAGCCGAGCATGCCGCGCGCCGTGGCGTTCATGCCGCCGAGCGCGAAATCGGTCGAACCGCGCAGGCCCAGCGTGGTGAAGGTCGCATCATCGTTCGAGCCGGCGCTGGTCAGTGCCGCATCGCCACCGTCTTCGGTGAAGCCATCGGTATGGACGCTGACATAGGCGAGGTTGGCGAACGGTTCGAACTTGAATTGTCCGGCATCGGCCCTGTAGGCGAGTTCGCCGAACATTTGCGCGGTGCCGGCATCATAGTCGGCCGACAACCCATCCGTGAAGCCGTTGAAAGCAACCGAGCGTTTGGTCGAAAGGCTGCTCCAGCTGTAGGCAGCACCGGTACGGAAAGCGATGGCGCCCCAGTTGGTGCCACCATAGAGGCCGAGATGATAGCTGTCGCTCTTGCCCGAAGAGTTGCGATCGTCGGCGTCGAAGCTCGAATGGCTGTAGCCGCCGAGCAGGCCGACGCGCCAGCCGCCCACCAGCGTGTCGGCGCCGGCCAGCAGGCCGCCGGTCGAACGATCGAAGGCGGCGGCGTTGCCGTCGGAGTCGGTATTGCCCCACGACCCAAAGGCCTGGTCCCAGACGGCGAAACGGTCGGTGTCGGCCGCGACCATTTCGGGGCCACCTTCGCCATAAGCCATGACCGGCAATGCGGCCGCGCCAACATCGCCGAAAGCGGACATGATACGATTGGTGACTGCGTCGCGGACGAAGCGGCTGTCCTCGACCAGCATGCCCTTGGCCGAGGCGTGGATTTCGCCAGACAGCCGGTCGAAGGCTGCCTGGGCTTCGGCGTCGGTGGCGAGACCGGCAATGGCATTGAACACAGCCCCACCGGTCAGGCTGTCCAGCCCTTCACCGGTGGCGATTTGGTTGGGTGTCAGCCCGATATCGGTGAAGCCGTACACCAGCACATCGAGATAGGCATTGTTCAAGTCGTAGGCATCCGTCACCGACAGGAACGCGGTGCTGGTGATCCCCGTCACAGAGGCGAACTCGCCGGTGAGTCCCAGATCGGCGGTCAGCACGGTGTAGCGGCCGGCGGTGATGCCTTGCGCCGTCACCGCCAGGGTCGAGCCGGTGATGGTGGCAGTGCCGGTGGTGTGAAGGAGATCCGACTGAAGTGCGGCGTTGATGTCGACGGCGTAGGTCGAACCGGCCGCCAGAGCCACAGTGGCGGCAAGCTCCGTGCGGTCGCCGGCGCCGCCATCCTGCATGGTGAGACGTCCGGCATTGGACAGCAACTCGAGCCCGCTGAAGGTGGTGGTCTCCTGCGTTGCGCCATTGCTGGCGGTTCTGAGAGAGGCTGCGGCTGTATTCGTCACGGTGTCGATGCCGGCGCCGAACAGGCTGGTGCCGCCGGTTGTCCAGGTAGCGTGGTTGGTCAGGAGGTCGGCATAACCGCCAAGCTCCACCCGGCCGGTCAGTGCACCGCCATTGAGAATTGTCGTGGCACCATCAGAGGTAGTGATGGCCAGCGCCGCGGCCGTCAGGGCGGTGTTGTGCGTCGCGCCGGAAAGGGTGATGCCGATCGCATTGCCGCTGTTCGATTGCGCCGAAATCGCGGCGATATCGCCTTCGACCGTGCCGTTGGTGATGATGCCGATCGCGCCCGTGCCGTTGTTGAGGGTGCGGATACCGGTCGTACCCGAGACGTTGCCCACGGTCACGTTGACCGCACCCGAGCCTGCTGCCTTGGTCTGCTGGGCGATGATGGCCGTGTTGCCGGTGGACGTCACGTCGCCCGCCGTCACCGTGACGGCGGCGCCGGCCGACTGCGCATAGATGCCGTTGCCGCTGGTCGCGGTGACCGGACCGACCGTGGTCACCGTGGTCGAGCCCGATCCGAAGTTCTCGGCGTCGATGCCGAACCGGGCGTCGATGGAGCCGTTGGCGGTCACGTCGATGTTGCCGGTCCCCGAAGCGTTGAGGATCGCGGCCACCATGCCGGCATTGCCCCCGCCTGGAGGTTGCCGTTGGCGACCTCCGTGATATCGGCGGTCGTCGACTGGGTCTGGACGTCGATGGCATCCTTGCCCGCGGTCAGTGCGGTCACCGCGCCCGTGGTGACGCTGATGTCGCCGCCGGCCGCCGTGTCGCGCACGACGAAGCCTTCGCCGCCGGTCGAACTGCTCGCGCCGGAGATGTCGACCGTGACCGTGCCCGAGCCGTTGTTCTGGATGGTCGCAGCGTTGCCGGTCCCGCCGACGAACCCGCCGGTGCCGGTGACGCTGATGTCGCCCGCACCGCCGGTGCCGCCGGTCAGCGACAGGCCGATCGTGGCGCCGGTCACCGTGTCGGCGACGCTCACGCTCACCGCGCCGTTGCCGGTCGCCTTGATGCCCTCGGCAAGTGTGCCGGTCACCGTGCCATTGGCGGTGATGCCGATCGCGCCGGTGCCGTAGTTGGTTGCCTCGATGCCGGTCGTCCCCGAGACATCGCCCGCGGTCACATTGACCGCGCCCGAGCCTGCTGCCTTGGTCTGCCGGGCGATGATGGCCGTGTTGCCGGTGGACGTCACGTCGCCCGCCGTCACCGTGACGGCGGCGCCGGCCGACTGCGCATAGATGCCGTTGCCGCTGGTCGCGGTGACCGGACCGACCGTGGTCACCGTGGTCGAGCCCGATCCGAAGTTCTCGGCGTCGATGCCGAACCGGGCGTCGCCGCGGCCAAGTATGAGCTTATTGCGGTCAGCGCCGGTGGCCCTGCCGCCGAAGTAACGCTCCACAGCGACAGCCATGTCGGCTGGACCGTTGGCGCCGGCATCGAGCACGCCTTTACCGACAAGTGGGTCGCGCGGGCCGAATATCGCTACTCGGATTTCGGCAGCCAGGACCTCTCGGTGGCCGCCGGCCTGCCCACGGAAACCCATGTCGACCTCCAGACGCAGGATATCCGGGTCGGGCTCAGCTACAAGTTCTGATTGCTGGTGCTACAAATCTCCCTCGGGAGATGGCCGGCAGGCCAGGGGCGGCGGGGCTCGGCCTGCTGCCGCAGACGGGGTCGGCGCTCTACACGCGGCGACCCCCTCTGTTGCCTCTGGCGACATCTCCCTCGAGTGGGAGATCAGCCACCGCCCTCAGATTAGCTTCTCCAGTGTGATCGGCAAATCCCTTACTCTCTTTCCCGTCGCATGGAACACCGCGTTGGCAATCGCCGGTGCGACGCCGACGATGGCCAGTTCACCGACGCCCTTGCCGCCGAGCATCGAGGAGTGCAGGTCGGGGACGCCGACCGAGATCACCTCGATGTCGGGAATGTCGGCATTGGTCGGCACCAGGTAATCGGCGAGGTTGTTGTTGACGATGCGGCCATGGCGGCGGTCGACGATGCCCTCTTCGAGCAGCGCCTGACCGATGCCCATGATGATGCCGCCCTTCCATTGGCTTTCGGCGAGCTTCGGGTTGTAGAGCCGACCCGAATCCAGCGCCGACACCACGCGCGACACGCGCACCGTGCCGAAATCCTCGTCGACGCGCACCTCGATGAAGTGCGCGCACCATGAGTGGCGGGAGTAGTCGCCCTCGGTGTGCGGCAGCGCCATGGCGATGGTGGTGTAGTTCTTGTAGCGATCCTCTGGCGTCGAGTTGGCCGGCATGGTGTCGCCGGTGGCTTCGATATGGTCGCGGCCGACGCTTGTGAGCAGCTCGGCGATCGAGACATTGGGGCCGTCGCCGCGCGGCGAGGCGATGCGGCCATTGGCGACGACCAAAGTGTTCGCCTGCAGCGCATGGAAGGGCGAGCGCGGGTCGCTGATCGCCAGCCCGACCAGTTGGTCCAGCGCCGAGGTCGCCGCCTTATGGACCGCGCCGGTCATCACACCGGCCAGCCGCGAACCGCCGGTGACGCCGGCCCGGGGGAAACGGGAGTCGCCGAACTTCACCACCACGTCGTCGGCTCGCACGCCGACCGTTTCGGCGGCGGTCTGCGCCAGGATTGTGTACGTGCCCTGGCCCATGTCGATCGAGGAGCTCTCGACCTCGACCGAGCCGTCCGCCAGGATACGCACGATCGCCTCGCCATAGGCGCGCCGAACCGGATAGGTGCCGGCCGCGACTCCCCAGCCGATCAGCTGGTTGCCGTCGCGCATCGAGCGCGGTTCGGGCGAGCGCCTGGCCCAGCCGAAGCGCTCCGCGCCTGCGGCAAAAGCCTCGCGCAACTGTCTGGTCGACCAGGCTTTCTTGGCATGCGGATCCTGCTCGGCATAATTTCTCAGCCGGATCTCCAGGGGGTCGATGCCGACCTCGTAAGAGAGCTCGTCGATGGCGCTTTCGATGCCGAAGGCAGAGGGGTTTTCGCCCGGCGCGCGCATGGCGCCCGGCACCACCGAATTGACCCGCACGACATTCTGCTTCGAGGAGAAATTTGGCGTCGCATACATGATCGAGGTGACCGATCCCAGCGGCTCGACCCACATGCCGTCGATGGATGTTTCATTGACGCCGCGATGCACGATCGACTGGATTTTTCCTTGCGCGTCGGCGCCGATCGTCACCGTCTGCCGCGTTGCGGCACGGCCGCCATAGCCGGTGAAAGTCTGCGGCCGCGTCATCACCAGCCGCACCGGCCGGCCGAGCATCTTGGCCGCACATGCGGCCACCGCGCCATGGCTGAGCGCCAGCGCCTTGGAGCCGAAGCCGCCGCCAATATAGGGCGAGACCAGCCGCACATTCTCGAACGGCACGCCGAACCATTCGGCATAGGTGCGCGCCATCCCGTCCAGCCACTGGCTCGGCTCCCATACGGTGAGCTTATCGCCTTCCCAGCGCGCGATCAGCCCATGCGGCTCTATCGGCGCCTGGTATTCGCGCGGCGTGTTGTAGGCGGCGCAGATGCGGACCGGTGCCGACGCGAACGCACCTTGCGCATCGCCCCATTCCTTGGTCATGGCGTCGATCGGGATGCCGTCGCCGGCCTTGGCATCGCTGAGGTCGACGATGGCAGGCGTCTCGTCATAGCTGACCTTGACCAGTGCTGCCGCCGCCACCGCCTGTTCGAAGGTCTCGGCGACGACGGCGGCGACATGCTGGCCCGAAAAAGTGATGTCGCGCGCGAGCGGGCAATAGGGCTTGTCGGGCGGCGGTGTGCCGAACCAGTCCGCCGCGGTCCTCAGGCTGGTGATGGTGTCCGGCGTCAGCACCCTCAGCACGCCGGGCGCCGCCTCGGCGGCAGTTGTGTCGATCGAGCGCACCTTGCCAGATGCAATCGTGCTTTCGACCAGCACGGCGTAGGCGAGCCCTTGGAGTTGCTGCTCGACGGCGTATTTCGCCGCACCGGTGATCTTGGCCGGGCCGTCGACGCGCGACAGCCGGCCGCCGACGGCTTCGGCAAAAGCGCCGTCGGACGCATCCCCATGCCTGATGTTGTGAACGGTCATGCCGTCTCTCCCAATTTGAGGATGGCGCGGGCGACGACGCGCGGCGCCAGTTCGACCTTGTAGCGGTTGGCGCCATGATCGACGGCGCCTTGGATAGCGAGCAGGCTGGCGGCGCGCACAGTGTTCGGCTCCAGCGCCTTGCCCTTCAGCGCGTCTTCCACGGTCCGCGCCCGCCATGGTTTCGTCGCGACACCGCCGAGTGCGACGCACAAATCGCGGATCGTTCGGCCGTCAGGTTCGAACTCGATACCGACCGCCGCGCTCGCGGCGGCAAACTCATAGGATTGCCGGTCGCGGATTTTCAGGTAGGTCGACCGCCGGGCAGCGGCCGAGCCGGGGATTTCAATGGCGGTGATCATCTCGCCCGGTTCAATCGCATGTTCCCTATCCGGCGTGGTGCCGGGCAGCAGGAAAAAGTCGTCGACCGGGATCTGGCGCTCGCCCAGATGCACGATCGCATCGAAGGCGACCAGCGCCACGGCCAGGTCACCCGGATACATGGCGATGCAGGCCTCGCTGGTGCCGAGTACGGCATGGCCACGGGTAACGCCGCCGATCGCCGAACAGCCAGAGCCGGGCTCACGCTTGTTGCAGGCAGGGAAATTCGCGGGATCGCGGAAATAGGGGCAGCGCGTGCGCTGCATCAGATTGCCGCCGATGGTCGCCATGTTGCGGATCTGCGCGGAAGCCGCCTGCCACAGGGCTTTGGAGACGGCGGGGAAGCGGCTCTTGATGTCGGCATGGTCGGCGACATGGCTCATTCTGGCCAGCGCGCCGATGGTAGCGCCGCGTTCGTTCACCTCGATGCTGTCCAACCCCTTGAGATGAGCGATGTCGACCAGCGTCTCGGGCTCGGCGACGCCGCATTTGGCGAGATCGATCAGCGTGGTGCCGCCGGCCAAGAGCATGGCGCCGGGCAGGGCGGCCGCCTGGCGTGCGGCATCGAGTGAATTGGCGCGCAGATAGGAGAAATCCCTCATGATGCGGCCTCCAGGGCGGCCTGGCGGATGGCGGCGACGATGTGCGGATAGGCGCCGCAGCGGCAGAGATTGCCGGCCATGTATTCGCGGATCTCGTCGGTGGAGCCGGCATGGCCTTCGCGGATGCAAGCGACCGCCGACATGATCTGGCCCGGTGTGCAATAGCCGCACTGGAAGGCATCGTGCTCAAGGAAGGCAGCCTGCACGGGATGCATTTCGCCCTCCCGTGCAAGCCCCTCTATAGTGGTGACGGTGCGGCCTTCGGCTTGGGCGGCCAGCGTCAGGCAGGCCAGCACGCGCTCGCCATCGATATGCACGGTGCAGGCGCCACACTGGCCGTGGTCGCAGCCCTTCTTGGTGCCGGTCAGGCCGAGCCGGTCGCGCAAGGCGTCGAGCAGCGTCACACGCGGCTCGAGTTGCAGATCGTGATGACGGCGGTTGATATCGAGATGAACTGGGATCGTTGTTTTGGTCATGGGCGTCTGGCTCCAGTGCTTGACGCGAAGTCGGTTGATCTCATGTGGGCCAGCGAGGACCTGGCGCCGGTTGTCCGGCCCTTCGCTGCCGCTCCCGTCCGCTAGGCGGACCACTCCTCACCCAGCAGATCCTCGATGCGGATCGGAAAGCGCCGCGGCCGCACGCCGGTCGCATGCCAGACCGCATTGGCGACGGCGCCGGCCGTGCCGGTGATGCCGATTTCGCCAACGCCCTTGATGCCGAGCGCGTTGACATGAGGGTCGTCCTCGTGGACCAGCAGCGCCTCGACCGACGGAACGTCGGCATTCACCGGGACATGATATTCGGCGAGGTTGGCATTCTGGATCCGGCCAGAGCGCCGGTCGGTGATGGCTTCCTCATGCAGCGCGAACGAGACGCCCCAGATCATGCCGCCATAATACTGGCTGCGCACCAGCCTGGGATTGATAACCCGCCCGGCGGCGAACGCGCCGACCAGCCTTGTGACGCGGATCTGGCCGAAATCCGGATCGACCTTCACCTCGGCAAACACGGCGCCGTGCGCGTGCTTGGCATAGGTCTCCTGGGATGCCGGGTCGGGAGCGCCTTTGCCATGGCCCTCGATCTCGGTGAGGCCCGCGCGCTTGAGGATCTCGGCATAGCTTTCACCGCGGCTTTCATCGTCGCGCCGATAGAGGTGGCCGCCGCGCGCCAGCACGCCTTCATTGCCGGCGCCGAACAGCGGCGAGGCCTCGTTGCCGGTGGCGAGATCGGCAAGCCTGGCGATGACGGCGGCACCCGCATTGTGGATCGCCATGCCGGCCGTCGCCGTGTGGCCGGAGCCGCCGGCAATGCCTGCATTGGGCAGGTCGGAACTGCCGGCCCTGAAATCGACCTGGTCGATATCCAGTCCCAGTCCGTCGGCCGCGATCTGGGCGAAGGCGGTCCAGGCGCCTTGCCCCATGTCCTGCGCGCCGGTCTCCATCAGGCCGCTGCCATCGGCCCTCAGCACCGCACGCGCTTCGGCCTGGAACATGAGCGCTGGAAAGGTCGCCGTGCCCATGCCCCAGCCGGTGAGGAAACCGTCGGCGTCGCGCATCAGCCGAGGCTGAAGCGGGCGGCTCGCCCAGCCGAACGTCTCGGCCGCTTGCCTGTAGCACTCGCGCAGCGCCTTGGAGGAAAACGGCTTGCCGGTCATCGGCTCGACCTCGGCATAGTTCCGCAGCCGGAACTCCAGCGGGTCCATGCCGCAAGCGTGTGCCGCCTCATCGATGGCGCTTTCGAGTGCGATCGAGCCGGTGGCTTCGCCGGGCGCCCGCATGAACAGCGGCGTACCGGTGTCCAACCGCACCGCATCGTGCGAGGTGGCGATGGCCGGGCTGGCATAGAGCGTGTGCGAGGCATCCGCCGCCGGTTCGAAGAAATCGTCGAACGTGCTCGACGCAGTCTTGGCGTGATGGTCGAGTGCCGTCAGCCGCCCTTCGCCATCCATGCCCATGCGCAGCGTCTGGCGCGTCGGCGCACGGTGGCCGACCGGGCCGTACATCTGCTCACGCCGCAGCACCAGCTTGACCGGACGGCCGACGAGGCGCGCCGCCAGAATGCCGAGCACCTGCGGCCCGGAGATCATGCCTTTCGAGCCAAAGCCGCCACCCAGGAACGGGCTCCGGATGTGGACGTTTTCCGGCGCGATGCCGAACAGGCCGGCGATGCGGCCCTGCGCCATGGCAAGGCCCTGACTCGGCGTGTCGATCGACAGTGTGTCGCCATCCCAGGCGACGACGATCGCATGCGGCTCCATGGCGTTGTGGTACTGGGCCGGCGTCTCGTAGGTGGCCTCTATCCGCGTCTTTGCGGATTTGAGGCCGGCCTCGACATCGCCCTTGTGCTGCACCGCCGGACCGCCGACACCGACACCGCGCGGCACGAAGCTTTCAGCGCCGTCGAGGCCAACGCGCGCCGGCAGCACTTCATAGCGCGGCGACAGCAGCGCCGCCCCCTCGGTCGCCGCCTCCAGCGTCTCGGCGATCACCACGGCGATGCTCTGGTTGGGGTAGCGGACCTGATCGTTTTGCAGCAGGTCGAGCCGGAACATGAAGGGATGGTCCTTGGCATCCGGATCGGCGGCGAGCGCCGGCCGGTTCTTGGGCGTCATCACCTCGACCACGCCCTGGTGCGCCTTGGCCGCCTCGATATCCAGCGCGGCAACGCGGCCGCGCGCGATGCTAGAGACAGCGAGCACGGCGTAAAGCATGCCGGGCGGATGGTTGTCGGCGGCATAGCGCGCGGCTCCGGTGACTTTCAGAAAGCCGTCGCGACGGGTCAGCGGCTGGCCGATGCTGGAGCCCTGCCGGGCATGGGCGGGTTGCTGGTTGAGGCTGAGTTCAAGCGTCATGGCGCGCTCCGGGAATGTTTGAGAACGGGGAGGCAGGAAGGGCTGGCAGCCGCTCGGGCGTTCCCGCCTGGGCAGACATCAGCGCCCTGACCACGATGCGTCGGGCAAGCTCGATCTTGAACGCATTGTCGCCGGATGGGCTGGCATCGGCCAGGGCGGCCTCCGCGGCGCTGGCGAAGGTCACCTCGTTGGCGTCCGCGCCAAGCAGGACGGCTTCCGCCGTTCGTGCCCGCCACGGCTTGGCCGCGACGCCGCCCAGCGCCAGCCTTGCGGCGCGGATCTTGCCGCCATCCACGACGAGCGCTGCCGCGGCCGATACGACGGCAAAAGCATAAGAGGTGCGTTCGCGAACTTTCAGGTAACGGGCATTGGCGGAGAAGGAGGCCGCCTCCGCCGGTAGGCGCACCGCCACGATCAGGTCGCCGGGCTCCAGCGCATTCTCCCGCTGCGGCGTTTCGCCGGGAAGCCGGTGGAATTCCTCCAGCGTCACATGGCGCCGGCCCTTCTTGCCTTCGATCTCGACCACGGCGTCGAGCGCCACCAGCGGCACGCAGAAGTCCGACGGGTGGGTGGCGATGCAGGCATCGCTCCAGCCCAGCACGGCGTGCAGGCGGTTCTCGCCGCCCAGCGCATCGCAGCCGGCGCCTGGCTCGCGCCTGTTGCAAGCGCTGGCGGTGTCGTAGAAATAGCTGCAGCGCGTGCGCTGCAGCAGATTGCCGCCGACGGTCGCGGCGTTGCGAAGCTGAGCCGAAGCGCCCGACAGCAGCGCCTCGGCCACCGCCGGATAGGATTTGGCGAACGCCGGATCGTAGGCAAGGTCGGCATTACGGACCAGCGCACCGATGCGCAGGCCACCATCGTCCAGCCGTTCGATGCGGTTGAGCTCCGGCAACCGGGAAATGTCGACGATACGCTCGGGACTGGTGATGCCGCCTTTCATCAGGTCGAGCAGATTGGTGCCGCCGGCGAGATAGGCCGAACCCGGCTCGGCTGCCGCGGCGATGGCGTCGGGGATGGTGGCGGGCCTGATGTAATCGAAATCTCTCATGCCGCGGTCCTCCGGTCGGCTTTGGCAAGCTGTTGCTGGGCTTCCAGGACGGCCTCGACGATGCCGCCATAGGCCGCGCAGCGGCATATGTTGCCGCTCAGCCCCTCACGGATGCGTTCGGGATCGTCGCCGGCCTGTGCCTCGGCGATCAGGCCGAGCGTGCTCATGATCTGGCCGGGTGTGCAGAACCCGCACTGGAAGCCGTCATGGGCGATGAAGGCGGCCTGCACCGGATGCAGCTCCTCGCCGTGGGCGACGCCTTCGATGGTCAAGACTTGGGCGCCGTCATGGCTGACCGCCAGCGCCAGGCACGAGTTGATGCGCTTGCCGTCGACCAGCACCGTGCAGGCGCCGCACTGGCCGCGATCGCAGCCCTTCTTGGTGCCCGTGAGATCGAGCCGCTCGCGAAGCAGGTCGAGCAGGGTTACGCGTGGATCGACCTCCAGTTCGTGTTTGTGTCCGTTGATCGTGAGGGTGATGGGAAGGCTGGTCATGGGCGTCTGGCTCCAGTTGCTTGACGCGGATGGGATTGAACTGGTGCCTTGCCGCAGAAGGGCAAGGTAACCGTTCGGTCAGGTCTTGACGGCGAAAGCGGAGATGGCAGCGGGTCTCCCGCGAGGCAGGCGGGCAGGGGAGATGTCGGCTTGCGTGTTCGAAAGACGTGACATACCGGTTCCCCTGATTATATGATAAAGGTGCTCCACTAAAACGGAGGCGCCTCCGTTTATTACGTGGTGGCTGACCCGGCCGGGTTCAAGCCCCCCTGACACGATGTGGAGAAAAAATTGGCCAGCGAGCCGTCCGCCATTGCTGAACAGAAGGCCGAGGCCGTAGACGCAAAGCCGCTGCGCGCCGATGCGCGGCGCAACCGCGACCGGCTGGTCGAGGTGGCGGTGTCAGTCTTTGCCGAGCGCGGCATCGATGGCTCGCTGGAGGAGATCGCGCGCCGCGCCGGCGTCGGCATCGGCACGCTCTACCGGCATTTCCCGACGCGCGAGCATCTGGTCGAGGTGGTCTATCGCCGCGAGGTGGAGGCGCTGTGCGCGGCCGCCGGCGAGCTTGCCCAAAAACATCCGTCCGATGTCGCGCTGGAACAGTGGATGCAGCGCTTCGTCGACTACATCGCCACCAAGCGCGGCCTGGCGACCAGCCTGCGCATTGTGCTCACCACCAATTCGACGCTGTTTTCCGACACGTTCGGCCGGGTGTCGCAAGCCTTGCGACAGCTGGTCGAGGCGGCGGTGGCCGACGGCACCATCCGCGGCGACGTCGACGCTTCCGACGTGCTGCACGCGCTGGGCGGCATCTATTCAGCGCCCGACACCCCCGAATGGCGTGACCGCTCGCGCCGGCTGGTCAAGCTGTTGATGGACGGGTTGCGGTTCGGGGCTGCAAAGGCACAATGAGGACACCAGATTCCGGCCGTGCAAAACCAGACCTGTCGATTTGAGGGGACCGATGTACTCGGGTCGATCGCAATCTGGCTGACGATCTCGTTTAGCACGCTGCTGGGCTGGGCTTACATGTCCCTCGACCAGGTCGGCGAAAGCAGCGCCAACCCGTTCGAGGGCAACGCCAACGACGTCCCGATCTCGCAGATCTGCCGCGACATCGAGATCGAGTTGCGCAGCGGGCTCGGCGAGGCCGATCTTCCCAAGCCCCTGCTGCCGGTCAACGACGACATCGCGACCTAGGCAGGATCACGACGAAGGCGCGGACCCGACGGTCCCCTTCATCGTGCTGCTGGCTGAAGCCGCTCAAACGTCGAGGCAGACCTTGCCGAAATGCTTTTGGGTTTCGTAGTGCGCGAAGGCGGTGGCGATGTCCTGCAGCGGAAAGTGGCGGTCTATGACGGGTTTCAGCCTGTTGGACTCTATCGCGCGGATCATATCCTCCTGGTCGACCCGGCTGCCGATGGAAATGCCGCTGATGCGGATCTGGTTGGAAAACAGGGCGGGGATAGACACTTCCGCCGCAAAGCCGGTCAGGACGCCAACCAGCGCGATATGCCCGCCCGTTCTGGAGGCCGCAATGGACTGCGCCAGCGTGGCGGGTCCGCCGACCTCGATCACGTGATCGACGCCGCGTCCGTCGGTCAAATCCCTGGCCTTGCGGCCCCAGTCGGGGACGGATTTGTAGTTGATGACGGCGTCGGCTCCGAGGCGCTTGAGCCGCTCCAGCTTCTGCTCGTCGGATGAGGTGGCGATGACCCGGGCGCCGGCGGCTTTGGCGAATTGCAGCGCGAACAGCGATACACTGCCCGAACCGAGGACCAGCACCGCGTCGCCCGGCTTCACCTTGCCGCACACAACCAGGCTGCGCCAGGCAGTAACGCCCGTGCAGGTGAGCGAGGCTGCCTCGACATGCGTATAGCCTGCCGGTGCCCTGGTGAAAGCGTGCGCCGGCATGCAGACATACTCGCTGGCGAAGCCGTCGAAACTGTCTCCCGGAATGTCGCGCCTTGTGCAGGGCGTCATGTCACCGCCCAGCCACCAGGGATAGAAGACGCTGACGACGCTGTCTCCGGGCTTGAGTGCATCGACACCGTCGCCGAGGGCAATCACCTCGCCGGCGCCGTCGGAGAGCGGAACACGGCCGTCAACGAACGGTGTCTTGCCCTGCACCGCGAAGTCGTCGCGCATGTTCAACGCGCAGGCCCGGATCCTGACCAGCACCTCGCCCGGCCCTGGCTGGGGCGGATCTTCCTCGACCAGGTCGAGATTGCCCAAGCCGCCCGGCGCTCTCAGCCTGACCAGTCTCATTGTCTTCTCCGATGTGTGGGGTGTTTGGAATTGGAACGGCGCGCTGCGCCTAGCGGACCTGCCTGCCGGAAATCACCCGCAGCCAGGGCGCCAGATGGAAGGCGCTCATCAGCAGATACATCGCGGCCATGCCCGTGAGGGGCGAGGCGTTGGTGCCCATGCACTGCATGGCCGCATCGCCGCTGAAGATGCAGGTGAGCAGCGCCATCACGGCGAAGGTCGGTGCCGCGGCAAGGCAAAGCCAGTCGGCCAGCCCGAGGGTGGTGGCTTCCGGGATCGCGCTGCCGGCACCTGTGTGGATATCGCTCATGGTCTTGATCCCTGATGATTATGCCAGCCACGACAGGTTCCTCTCCTCACGGAGCGGGGAGAGGAACCCAGGCTGGACAACCGTTAGTACTCGCCCTTGTCGCGGAACGCCGCCTCGCCGGCAGCAGACACTTCTTCCCATTTCTTGTCGGCACCGGCGTTGTAATTGTCGTGCCAGTTCCACCAGGAGTAGAGCGGGGTCTGCGGATAGCCTTCGGGCGAATCCTCCCAAATTTCCTGGCGGCCGAGCGGCGTCGCGTCGAGATAGCTCCAGACGGTGCCCATCGCCTCGTCGCCGCGGCTGTTGATCAAGTAGGTGCGGAAGATGCGGTCGCCGTCACGGATGAAGACGTTGTGGCCGTGCCATTCGTCGACGCCGAAGTCCTTGTCGAAACTGTCGGTGATTGTGTACCACGGCATCTCCCAGCCCATCCGCTGCTTCAGCCGCGCAATGTCGGCCTGCGGGGCACGTGAAGCGTAGGCAAGCGTGGTGTCGCGGGCATTGAGATGGGCGAGGTGGCCGACCTGGTCGGCGCCAAGGGAACAGCCGCGGCACGCGTGATCGGGCCAGCCATGCACGCCGGGCTCGAAGAAGGCGCGATAGACGATCAACTGGCGGCGGCCTTCGAACAGATCGAGCAGGCTCGCTTTGCCGTTCGGCCCCTCGAACACATAGGCCTTGTCCACTTCCATCCAGGGCATGCGCCGGCGCTCGGCGGCCAATGCGTCCTTGGCGCGCAGCGTTGCCTTTTCCTTCACCAGCATCTGTTCGCGGGCGGCTTCCCAGTCCTGCTGCGAAACGATCGGCGGGGTCTTCATTGCGATGTGCTTGGTCATTGGTCGTCTCCTTTGCCAGTCTGTTGTCGCGCTGTTGCGACGTGTGGTTGCTTGCCGTGAGCTAGAATAGGGCGGTCAATCGCGGGGGTGGGAGTTACAAGTGTGACGGGATTTGAAAGAGCCGGCCCGCCGCAGCAGGGGTGGCGCATCCGCTCGGTGCCCCCGACAGTGTCGTTCATCGCGTGGTTCTCCCTTGTTGTGCCGCTGCCGATACGGCTTGCTGGTTGGCGGCCATGACTTAAGTTAGGGCGCTGAGCACTGGGGGTGGGAGTTACAAGTGTGACGGGATTTGAATGGACTCGCTGATCACCGCGGCTGGACTGGCGTTGGCGGCAGGTGATCCGCTTGGCGCGCTGGACCGCGTTGCCTTGCGTGAGGATGCGCCGGCGCTGGCGCTGCGCGGCATTGCGATGGCGCAGCTCGGCGATCTTGACCGCGCCAAGGCGCTGCTGCGGCGTGCCGCGCGTGGCTTCGGCCCCAAAGAGGCGGTGGCGCGCGCCAGATGCGTCGTCGCCGAGGCCGAGATCGCGCTGGTTTCGCGTGACCTCGGCTGGCCGGCCAAGGCTTTGGATGCGGCGTGGACGACGCTGGAAAAGCATGGCGACCGGCTGAACGCAGCGCATGCCGGCCACCTCAAGGTGCGCCGCCTGCTATTGATCGGCCGTCTCGACGAGGCCGAAGACGTGCTGGCCGGGCTCGATCCGATGCCGCTTCCACCGGCCTCGCGCGCCGCCCACGAGCTTGCCGTCGCCGGCATCGCGATGCGGCGCCTCAAGACGAAGCCGGCGCGCAGGGCGTTGGAGTGGGCACGCCACGCCGCCCGCCAGGCCGGCATTGCGGGGCTCATCGCTGAAGTCGATCGCGCATTCCTGGCGCTGGACACGCCGGCGGCGCGGCTGATCGCGGCTGGCAATCAGCGCCCGTTGCTGCTTGAGGACGTCGAGGCGTTGCAGGCGTCGCCGGCGCTGCTGGTCGATAGCTTTCGCTACGTCGTGCGCCAACAGGAGAAAACGGTCTCGCTGGCAACGCGCCCGGTGCTGTTTGCGCTGGCCCGTACGCTCGCCGAAGCGTGGCCAGGCGATGTGTCGAGGGCGAGGCTGATCGCTGAAGCCTTCGGCGGCAGGCACGCCGATGAATCGCACCGGGCGCGGCTGCGGGTCGAGATCGGCCGGCTGCGCGCCGAATTGCGCGGGCTGGCCGACATCGGCGCGACCAGGCAGGGCTTCGCGCTGGCGCCGCGCCACGCACGCGAGGTGCTGGTGCTGGCCCGGCCGATCGAGGAGCGGCACGCGGCAGTGCTGGCCTTCCTTGCCGATGGTGAATCCTGGGCGAGTTCGGCGCTGGCACTGGCGCTCGGTACCGGCCAGCGCAGCGTGCAGCGGGCGCTGGAGCAGCTCGGCGAGGCCGGCAAGGTGCAGTTTTTCGGTCACGGCCGGGCGCGCCGCTGGATGACGCCGCCGGTGGCGGGATTCACGGCCACCTTGTTACTCCCGGCCCCGCTGCCGAGTGGTTAGTAAGGCACATCAGATCATCTCGTGAGGATAAAGACATGAAACATTCAGAAGCCGAAATCCTGCGCGAATACGGACCCTTTGCCGATGTGGAGAGGGTGCATGGGGTGAGCTTTGACGGTAACAACGTCTGGTTTGCCTCGGGCGAGAGGCTGAACGCCTTCGATCCGGAAAGCGGGCAGGCGCTGCGCTCGATCGATGTCGCGGCACATGCCGGGACCGCTTATGACGGCCAGCATTTCTTCCAGCTTGCCAACGACCTGATACAGAAGATCGACCCCGATACCGGCCAGGTGCTGGCCACCATCCCGGCGCCCGGCGGTGGCGCCGACTCCGGGCTGACCTGGGCCGAAGGGACGCTGTGGGTGGGGCAATACCGCGAGCGCAAGATCCATCAGATCGACCCGGAGACGGGGGCGATCCTGCGCACCATCGAATCCAACCGTTTCGTCACCGGGGTGACATGGGTCGAGGGCGAGCTATGGCACGCCACCTGGGAAGGCGAGCAGAGCGACCTGCGCCGCGTCGACCCGCGATCAGGCAAGGTTCTCGAGAAGCTCGACATGCCGGCGGGCATGGGCGTGTCGGGGCTGGAATCCGATGGCGGCGACCGCCTCTATTGCGGCAGCACTTCGGCCGGTGTGGTGCGGGCGGTGCGCCGGCCGCGATGAGATTGCGGCTGACGCCGAGATAACGGCTGCAGGCGCACTTCACACGGCAATTTGTCCGCTGTCGGGTGGTCGTCGCACCCTGTCGGACCTAGATAGCCTGTGGACCGGGCAGAACGCCCGGACCCGCTTTGCAAAGGATCCCCCATGCCCGAACAGATCGCATTGAACGACGGCTCCGCCATTCCCCAACTCGGCCTTGGCGTGTGGCAGGTCGACCAGGATATTACCGCCGAGGTGGTGGGTTGGGGCATCGAGGCCGGCTATCGCCTGATCGACACCGCCGAAGGCTACCAGAATGAGGAAGGGGTCGGAAAGGCGATCCGCAGCGCCGGCGTGTCGCGGGCTGAGCTGTTCATCACCTCGAAACTGCGCAACGGCGCACACCAGCGCGATGCGGCGCTACGCGCCTTCGATGACACCATGGCCAAGCTCGGCATTGAGCAGATCGACCTGTTCCTGATCCACTGGCCTGTGCCCAGCCAAGACAAGTATGTCGAGGCCTGGAAGACGCTGGTCGAACTCCGGCAGGCCGGCCGCATCAAGTCGATCGGCGTTTCGAATTTCAACCCGGACCATCTGGAGCGGATCATCGCGGAAACCGGCGTGACGCCCGTCGTCAACCAGATCGAGCTGCATCCCCAGTTCCAGCAACGCGGTGTCAGGGACTTTCACACCAAGCACGACATCCGTATCGAAAGCTGGAGCCCGTTGGGCAGCGGCCGGCTGCTCGGCGATCCGACCATTGCAGACATCGCCAAAAAACATGGCAAGTCCGTCGCCCAGACGATCATCCGCTGGCATCTCCAGGAGGGGCTGATCGTCATTCCAAAGTCGATCCGCAGGGATCGCATCGCCGCCAATTTCGATGTCTTCGATTTCGAACTGGATGCGCAGGACCTGCAGACGATCCGCGGCATGGATTCGCCCGAAGGCCGCAACGGGCCCAACCCCGCCACGGCCGCGTTCCTGTTCTGAGAGGAGCAGGTTAGAGACGCCGACCGTGGAGTTGCCAATCTCCGGCCTCTCCGCGCTCTTAAATCCCGGACCCATCCAGCTGCTGGGCGTCTTCGCCTTCCCACGGCGCCGGCATCGACGCGCGGCTGAGGTTGGCCGTCGGCAGCGGCATCCAGCACTTCAGTTCCGGGTCAGCGTATTCGATAACGCGCCCCGGCGAGGAGTCCGACGCGCGCCAGCCTTCCGAGGCGAACTGGTCGGCACGCGACCAATAGGCAAGGTCGACTTCCGCCGGCCCCTGTTCGGACGGACGCACAGTGACCAGGATGCGGCTGCCATCCTTCGGCGCCGTCGACATGTGGCGCCACCGTTCGGGCTCGTCCATCGCTTTTCTCCTCGTACTCCTAGCGTTGGGTGGAGTGTCGCCTCGTGGTCCGAAGGGGTCAACCCAAAGTTTGCGCCAGGCATCGGCTGATGACCCTCCAGGCGGTGCCTGCACAGTTGTGCGCAACACGCCGCAGGCGGTCATGCACGCTCGACGGGCTGTGACCCAGTTGATAAGCCCGTCTGCGAAGGAGCGCCTGAGTCGAGATGACCGTTGCGATCGAGATGGGACAGACGACCGCAGGCGCCCCGGCGAAGCTGGATCTTGAGGAGTTGCTCGCGACGCGCCTTTTGGTGCAGGGCAATTCAGGCTCCGGCAAGTCGCATCTGTTGCGGCGCCTGCTGGAGCAGAGCGCGCCCTGGGTGCAGCAGACCATCATCGATCCCGAGGGCGACTTCGTTTCGCTGGGCGACCGTTACGGCCATCTGGTGATCGATGCCGAGCAGCATACCGAGCGCGGCCTGCAGGCGGCCGGCGAGCGGGCGCGCATGCATCGCGTCTCCACCGTGCTCAATCTCGAAGGGCTCGACGCCGAGAACCAGATGCGGCGTGCCGCCGCCTTCCTCGGCGGGCTGTTCGAGGTCGCCCGTGACCACTGGTACCCGATGCTGGTGGTGGTGGATGAGGCGCAGCTGTTCGCGCCAGCGGTGGCCGGAGAGGTGTCGGACGAAGCGCGAAAGCTCTCGCTCGGCGCCATGACCAATTTGATGTGTCGTGGCCGCAAGCGCGGGCTGGCCGGCATCATTGCCACCCAGCGCCTGGCCAAGCTCGCCAAGAACGTCGCAGCCGAGGCGTCCAATTTTCTCATGGGCCGCACCTTCCTCGATATCGACATGGCGCGTGCCGCCGATCTTTTGGGCATGGAGAGACGCCAGGCGGAAGCGTTCCGTGATCTGGAACGCGGGCAGTTCATGGCGCTCGGTCCGGCGCTGTCGCGCCGTCCGCTGGGGCTGCGCATCGGCCCGACCGACACCAGCCCGCGCAACGGCACGCCGCGGCTCATGGCAATGCCGGAATCCGCGCTGGAAGATGCACGCGCGATCATCCTGGCGGCGCCGCCCCCCGAGACGGTGCGCACGCCGCGCCGCCCGGCGTCGCCGGACCTGCTCGACCAGCTGATGGCGGCCAAATCGGCGGCACTGGAAATGCGCCCCGAGCCGGCGGAGCCACAAATCAGCGCCGAGGATCTGGCCGAGCGTCGTGAGCGCGTCGACCGTGTGCTGCGCGCCATCCTGGCGCAGCCCGATGCGGGTTTTCGCGTGATCGGGGTGCTCTATCAGGAATTCGTGGTCCGCTGCCGCATAGAAGGCCTCGCGTCGGTTGTGCCGGACCTGCCGGAGTTCCGCCGCATGCTGACGCGCGCCCGTGCCGGCCTTGGTTCCGAGACGACGCAGGATGACGCGTGGCGGGACGTTTCTGTCCGCGCGTCGTTTTTACATTCGACCAGAAAGGGCGCCAACGCACTGTTATGGCGCGGCTATTTTCGGAACCCCCGAGCTTCTCGTGGCGTTGTTCGAAGACGGACCGACAGACCGATCGTCCCGCCCCGGCATCGGGCGGGTTCAATACAAATGTCGCAGGCTGGATGCCTGAACGGAGAGAGAAGGAGAAAGATATGGCCGATACGGTCAGCAGCGAATTCCGCCTGCAAATGGAAGGTTATGGCCTGACGACGGCCGAAATCCACTATCACCTGCCCGATCATCCGAGCCTGCTTCAGCTCTATGTCTGGCAGGACTATGATCTCGCTCCGGCCTTTCCCGAACTCAAGGGCTTTCTCCAATATTGGGAGCGCGAACTCGACGGTCCGCTGCACTCGGTCCGCGTTGCTCATCACCGGCTCATCCAGCCTTCGGAATGGCGGGCCGTCGAGGGCATCATCACGGTCCACTAGGGTCTTTGCGACGGCCTCCGCTCCTGCTTCGCCTGGAGCGGCGGCGTTAGGGCAGGCTCTCGCCGGCCTCACGCAGCGACAGCCAACAGCCTCCCCTCCAAAATTTCCAATTTCCATGTTGTAAAACGATCGTGCCGCGCTAGCCTGAAACCAGATGCGATGCGGGGAAGAGGAATGGAGCTTCAACTCAATGGCAAGGTGGCGCTGGTCACCGGCTCGACGCAAGGCATTGGCCGCGCCATCGCCGAGACCTTGGCGCGTTCCGGCGCCGGCGGCCTGCTCGTCACCGGGCGTGATAAGGCCCGCGGCGATGCGGTGGCGGCGGAGCTTTCGCAGCTTGGCACACCAACGCTCTTCGTCGCCACCGACCTCGCCGACCCGGCCGCCCCTGCCCTTTTGGCGCAAGCGTGCATCGAGCGCTTCGGCCGCATCGATGCGCTGGTCAACGCCGCAGGGCTGACCGACCGGGCCTCGTTCCTCGATGCCGATCTCGACGGCTGGGCCTCGCTGTTCGCCGTTAACGCGCGGGCGCCGTTCTTCCTCATGCAGGCGGCCATCGCCGACATGAAGAAGCGCGGTCAGGGCGGCGCCATCGTCAACATCCTGTCGATCAACGCCCATTGCGGCTCGCCGGAGCTCGCCGTCTATTCCGCCAGCAAGGGCGCGCTGGCCACGCTGACCAAGAACGCCGCCAACGCCCATCGCTTCGATCGCATCCGCGTCAACGGCATCAATGTCGGCTGGACCGACACGCCGGCCGAACGTGCCATGCAGGCCGACACGCTGGGCAACGGGCCGGGCTGGCTCGATGCCGCGAACGCCTCGCAACCCTTCGGCCGCCTGTTCTCGACGAGCGATATCGCCAACCTCGCCGTCTTCCTGCTCTCGGATGCTGCCGGGCCGATGACCGGCACGCTCGTCGACCAGGAACAGTGGGTGATCGGGGCGAACCGGTGAGCGCCATCGAAACGCATGCGCCCTGCATGACGCATTTCGGCGTCGGCGCTTTCACCGTTGCCCTCAGAAGTTGGTCGATGACGGTGACTGAAAACGCCTATCGCCCCATTCGCTCAAAGCACCCGCGCCGCCTCACAGCGCCAGGCTCCCCTGCTCCACCTCCTCGGCATTCGGATCTCCCGGTGCGGTGGCCCAGGCCAATTCGACCAGCGTCACGGTGCGCCGGCCTGTCCCGTCGAGTTGGCAGACGATGAGCCCCTGCTCCTCGATATAGGTCAAGAGGCGCCGGGCGCGGCGCAGCGAGTGCGAGCCGTAGGCGCGGGCGATCGCGGCGTCGCTCGGGCACGGCCAGCCCTCTTTCGCCGCACGGGCGATCATCATGAACACGCCCTGCATGTCGTCGGGCAGCAGTTTTTTCGCCGGTCTCTTGAAATCGGAAAACGGCAAAACTAGCTCGATATGCGCCGCGATGCCTGACGAAGGGTCCCGGCGTTCCGCACCGGTCCGATATTGCCGGTTCGGTGCGGAGGAACCTCAAAAACCTGTTTGTCCACGAGGAGAACGACATGGCGTTCCGTCCATTGCATGACCGTATTCTGGTCCGCCGCCTTGAAGCCGAGGAGAAGACCTCCGGCGGCATCATCATCCCCGATACCGCAAAAGAAAAACCGCAGGAAGGCGAAGTGCTCGCCGTCGGTCCCGGCGCGCGCGACGACAGCGGCAAGCTTGTCGAACTCGATGTCAAGGTCGGCGACCGCATCCTGTTCGGCAAATGGTCCGGCACCGAAATCAAACTCGACGGCGAGGACCTGCTCATCATGAAGGAAAGCGACGTGATGGGTGTCATCGATAAGATCGCCGAAGTGAAGAAGGCCGCCTGACGGCTTCTTTCGTATCCAACCAGTCAACGAATGCTGCCTAGATAGAGGAGTGATCCAATGGCTGCCAAAGAAGTGAAATTCCATACCGAAGCGCGCGAGAAGATGCTGCGCGGCGTCGACATCCTTGCCAATGCGGTGAAGGTGACGCTCGGACCCAAGGGGCGCAATGTCGTCATCGACAAGTCATTCGGCGCGCCGCGCATCACCAAGGATGGCGTCACCGTCGCCAAGGAGATCGAACTGGAGGACAAGTTCGAGAATATGGGCGCCCAGATGGTGCGCGAGGTGGCCTCCAAGACCAACGACCTTGCCGGCGACGGCACGACGACCGCAACCGTGCTTGCACAGGCGATCGTCAGGGAAGGGGCCAAGGCGGTTGCCTCGGGCATGAACCCGATGGATTTGAAGCGCGGCATCGACAAGGCGGTCGACGCGGTGGTCGCCGAGCTGAAGACCAATGCCCGCAAGGTCACCCGAAACGACGAGATCGCACAGGTCGGCACAATCTCCGCCAATGGCGATGCCGAGATCGGCCGTTTCCTCGCCGAGGCGATGGAGAAGGTCGGCAATGAAGGCGTCATTACGGTGGAAGAGGCCAAGACCGCCGAGACCGAACTGGAAATCGTGGAAGGTATGCAGTTCGACCGCGGCTATCTCTCGCCCTATTTCGTCACCAACCAGGACAAGATGCGCGTCGAACTCGACGAGCCTTATGTGCTGATCCACGAGAAGAAGCTCTCCAATCTGCAAGCGATGCTGCCCGTGCTCGAAGCCGTGGTACAGTCGGGCAAGCCGCTCCTAATTATCGCCGAGGATGTGGAAGGCGAGGCGCTTGCCACGCTGGTCGTCAACAAGCTGCGGGGCGGCCTCAAGGTCGCGGCTGTCAAGGCGCCAGGCTTCGGCGACCGCCGCAAGGCCATGCTGGAAGACATCGCTATTCTCACCGGCGGCACCGCGATCTCGGAAGATCTCGGCATCAAGCTGGATAATGTGACGCTGCAGATGCTGGGCCGCGCCAAGAAGGTGGTGATCGAGAAGGAAAACACCACCATCGTCGACGGCGTCGGCCGCAAGGAAGAGATCCAGGGCCGTGTCGCACAGATCAAGGCGCAGATCGAGGAGACCACCTCCGACTACGACCGCGAAAAGCTGCAGGAGCGGCTGGCCAAGCTCGCCGGCGGCGTTGCGGTGATCCGGGTCGGCGGCTCGACCGAGGTCGAGGTCAAGGAGCGCAAGGACCGCGTCGACGATGCGCTGCATGCGACCCGCGCGGCCGTCGAGGAGGGCGTGCTGCCCGGCGGCGGCGTCGCGTTGCTGCGGGCAGCCAAGGCGCTCGATACCGTGCAGACCGACAATGCCGACCAGAAGACTGGTGTCGACATCGTGCGCCGTGCCATCGAAACGCCGGTCCGGCAGATCGCCGAGAATGCCGGCGCCGAAGGCTCGATCATCGTCGGCAAGCTGCGCGAGAAAACCGAATTCGGCTGGGGCTGGAACGCCCAGACCAACGAATTCGGCGATCTCTACGGCCAGGGCGTCATCGACCCGGCCAAGGTGGTGCGCACCGCTCTCCAGGACGCGGCATCGGTCGCCGGCCTGCTGGTGACCACGGAGGCGATGGTGGCCGAGAAGCCGAAGAAGGAAGCCGCCGCCCCGGCAATGCCCGCCGGCGCCGGCATGGACTTCTGAGGTCGCGGCCAATCCGCCCGCTCCCCTGGCGGGGAGCGGGCGTCAGTCGAGAGAGAGTGGAGGTAAAGATGGACGCAATGGCTGGCATCGAATCCGTACCGGCTCCTACGCACCAAGCGAAGGAATTCCTGGCCTATGAAACAGAATGCAGGAACGTGCTGAAGCCGCTGCTGGCAGGGCTGCTCGACATGGCTGAAGCCGCCGGCTGGAATCGGCGAACCGCGGCGTCGGCACTGATGTTCCTCGCAGCGCAGCAAGTGTCGGCAACATCCGAGGTATCCGCCGGCAGCGGCTGAACGGAAATCGGCCAGTCCATTCACCTATCCGCGGCGGGCCGTGCTGCCCGGGGTTCGGTCCGCTGCAGGCCCTGAACAATCGAGAGGAGGTACAAGCCATGAATCGCGGGCAATTTGAGGAACCGGTCACACTTCTGGTCGGAATGGGCTTTCCGAGGAAGATCGACAGCGTGATGGAAGCCTATGCACTGCTGCAGGACTGGCCGAGCGCCGGCCGCAACGGCGCCCATGCCGTCGCGCTCAACGCTTGCAAGGCGGGCATCGTCGGCGAGATCGATCCGGAGACGGTGCGGGCCACGCTGATCAGCTTCGCGCGCCGCCACGACATACTGGTGCCTGATATGGTTACGCCGCTCGCGACGGCGGCCGGTGGTGCTGTGCACGAGGTGAACTGACGGATGCGGCGCTTCAACAGCGCCTGCAGACTATGTTCTTGAGATAAGCCAGGCGAACACGGAGACGCCGGAATTCCTTCCCGGGCGGGCGGCATCCGTCGGTCAATTGAGCGAACGCGTCAGCAAGACTGACCTGTTCTGCCCGAATAGCGCTTCTGAGCGCCGCCTCCCGGTTAAAAAAGTATCATCCGTTGTCTTGAATCGTGGTGGCGCCTGTTGTCATGAGCCGGTACCTTGGCTCTTGAAATGCAGAGCCGAAACCAATTCGGCCGGTTTAGGGAATTGGGCCGAACGCGGCAAATATCCGTGCCGGCCCGGGAGGAAACGGACATGGAACCGGACCTGGAAGTAGTCCAGATACGACGCGGTGAGTCCTTCAAGGCGTGGTCGCATGGCTACCCCTTCCACACGGTGCGTTGGCACTTCCATCCCGAATATGAACTGCATCAGGTGATCTTCACCAACGGCCGCTATTTCGTCGGCGATTTCATCGGGGAGTTCGAGCCGGGCAATCTGGTGCTGACCGGGCCGAACCTGCCGCACAATTGGGTCAGCGACATCCCCAGGGACAGCTCGATCCCGCTGCGCGGCCGCATCATCCAATTTTCCGAAAGTTTCATCGGCGATGCCATGCATGTGCTGCCGGAGCTGGCGGGGCTGGGGCACCTGCTCGAAGCGTCGCGGCGCGGCGTGCTGTTTTCCAGCCGCACCAGCAAGGCGCTGGCGCCGCTGATGGAAGAGATGATGCAGGCGCAAGGCGTGCGCCGCATCGAGCTGTTCATGATGATCGCCGGCCTGCTCAGCCGCGCCCAGGAATTCCAGCTTTTGGCCAGCGCCAGCTACCGGCCCGATCCCTCCGGCTACATGACCGCCGGCATGAACAAGGCGCTCGCCTATATCAGGGAAAACCTGACGCAGCTGTTCGACGAGGCGGATCTCGCCGCCATCGCCGGCCAGTCGACCGGCGCCTTCTCGCGCTCGTTTCGCCGTCACACCGGCATGTCGCTGGTGCAGTATGTCAAACGGCTGCGCATCAATCTCGCCTGCCAGATCCTGATGAGCGACGAGCAGGCCTCGATCACCGACATCTGCTACGAGGTCGGCTTCAACAATCTGTCCAATTTCAACCGGCAGTTCCTGGCGGAGAAGGGCATGCCGCCCTCGCGCTTCAGGCGCCTGCTGGCCGACAACATCAACGCGGGCAAAGCCGCTTAACGGAGGAGCCAGGGAGGAACCAAGGGAGGATTTTTCTTTTGCATGACGACGTGAGCCGCGTGGAGCGGTTCGCGATAGAGAACGCTTGTCTCGAATTCCTCCGTAGGCGGAGGTTGTCGGCGCGGCTCGAAAGGCCGGCGCCGGGTCCCGGTTCCCAATGCAGTTTGGGCGAGGGCGGATGGGTGTCTTCAGACCAAAGCAGTCAACGACCTTCTTACAACCATATCAGAAACGGAGAAGACCGAATGACCAAACTTTCATCTTCATTGAAGTCCGCTGGCAAGTCCGCCGGTGTGGCAGCCCTTGCGCTGTCGCTGCTGGCCGGCACCGCCGCGATCGCCAGGGCCGCCGAAGTCACCGACGCGACCGTCGCCTTCCTGATGCCCGACCAGGCCTCGACCCGCTACGAGCAGCATGATTATCCCGGCTTCGCCGCCGAGATGAAGAAGCTGTGCCCGGGCTGCAAGGTGCTCTACCAGAATGCCGATGCCGACGCCTCGCGCCAGCAGCAGCAGTTCAACTCGGTGATCTCGCAGGGCGCCAAGGCGATCGTGCTCGACCCGGTCGACTCGACCGCCGCCGCCTCGCTGGTCAAGCTGGCGCAGAGCCAGGGCATCAAGGTCATCGCCTACGACCGGCCGATCCCGACTGCGCCGGCCGATTTCTATGTGTCGTTCAACAATGAAGGCATCGGCAAGGCCATCGCCGACTCGCTGGTCGAGCACCTGAAGGCGCTGAAGGTCGATCCGGCCAGCGGCGGCGTGCTGCAGATCAACGGCTCGCCGACCGATGCGGCGGCCGGCCTGATCAAGAAGGGCATCCATGCCGGCCTTGACAACAGCGGCTACAAGATCCTGGCCGAATACGACACGCCGGAATGGGCGCCGCCGAAGGCGCAGCAATGGGCCGGCGGCCAGATCACCCGCTTCGGACCAAAAATCCTCGGCGTCGTCGCCGCCAATGACGGCACCGGTGGCGGCGCCATCGCGGCCTTCAAGGCGGCCGGCGTCGATCCGGTGCCGCCGGTGACCGGCAATGACGCGACGATCGCGGCACTTCAGCTGATCATCGCCGGCGACCAGTACAACACCATCTCCAAGCCGAGCGAGATCGTGGCGGCGGCCGCCGCCAACATCGCCATCAAGCTGCTTTCGGGCGAGACGCCGAAGGCCGAGATGACGCTGTACGACACACCCTCGCAGCTGTTCACGCCGGCCGTGGTGACGCAGGAAAACCTGAAGGCCGAGATCATCGACAAGAAGATCAACACTGCGGCTGAACTCTGCGTCGATCGTTATGCGGAAGGCTGCAAGAAGCTGGGCATCGGGAACTGACCGCGACCCTTGCCCGCTCCGCTGCCTGGCCGCCCACGCGGTGGCCAGGCAGCGCTCATCCGACATTTTGAACCGGTTTTGAAAGGCTTCCTGGCATGATCGATACCCCGGACGAACCGGTTCCGGCAGGCGAGCTGGTGCTCAGCCTGCGCGGCGTTTCGAAGAATTTCGGCGCCGTTTCAGCGCTCACCGACATCGATCTCGATGTCCATGCTGGGGAGGTGGTGGCGCTGGTCGGCGACAATGGCGCCGGCAAGTCGACCCTGGTCAAGATCCTGGCCGGCGTGCATCAGCCGAGCTCAGGCACGATCAGTTTTCGCGGCAAGCAGGTGACGCTTGCAGATCCGAGTGCGGCGCTGACGCTCGGCATAGCCACGGTGTTCCAGGACCTGGCGCTGTGCGAGAACCTCGACATCGTCGCCAACATCTTTCTCGGCCGAGAGCTCAACCCGCTGCGGCTGGACGAGGTGGCGATGGAAGTGCGCGCCTGGACGCTGCTCAACGAGCTATCGGCGCGCATCCCAAGCGTTCGCGAAGTGGTCGCTTCGCTGTCGGGCGGCCAGCGCCAGACGGTGGCGATCGCCCGCTCGCTGCTGCTCGAACCCAAGCTCATCCTGCTCGACGAGCCGACGGCCGCACTTGGCGTGGCACAGACGGCGGAAGTGCTCAACCTGATCGAGCGCGTGCGCGACCGCGGCCTCGGCGTCGTCATCATCAGCCACAATATGGAAGACGTGCGCGCCGTCGCCGACCGCATCGTCGTGCTGCGGCTTGGCCGAAACAACGGCATCTTCTCGCCCGACGCCTCGAACCAGGAACTGGTCAGCGCCATCACCGGCGCGTCGAACAATTCGGTGTCGCGGCGCGCCGAGCGCAGACAGGCCAGGCACGAGCAAACCCAGGAGCCACGCCCATGAGCCGTGAAGCCGAACAGGCCGCCTCCGTGCCGCCGCAGCTCGACCGCGCCGATGTGCGCGTCAAGCATGAGGCGGGGATCGGCGGCGCCATCCGCAGGTTCTTCGACCGGGTCCGCTCCGGCGATCTCGGCTCGCTGCCGGTGATCGTCGGGCTGGTCATCATCTGGACGGTGTTCGCCAGCATCAACCCGATCTTCCTGTCGAGCAGCAATTTGGTCAATCTGCTGTTCGATTGCTCCACCGTCGGCGTCATCGCGCTCGGCATCGTCTGCGTTTTGATGGTCGGCGAGATCGACCTGTCGGTAGGCTCGATCAGCGGCTTTGCCTCGGCGATGGTCGGCACGCTGTGGGTCAACCAGGGCTGGCCGGTGGCGCTCGCCATTATTGCCGCTGTCGCCGTTGGCGGCTTCATCGGCGCACTCTATGCGCTGCTGTTCAACCGGCTCGGCATGCCGAGCTTCGTCTCGACGCTGGCTGGCCTGCTGGCAGTGCTTGGCCTGCAGCTCTACATCCTCGGCTCGACCGGCTCGATCAATCTTCCCTACGGCTCGAACCTGGTGAATTTCGGCCAGTTGCTGATGATGCCGAAGTTCGTGTCGTTCGCTCTGGCGGCCGTGCCCGGCATCGTCATGCTGGTCACCGGCCTGCGCACCGTTGCGCGCCGCCATGCCGCCAATTTGACGGCGCCGTCGACGGGCGGGCTTGTCACGCGCGCGGTGGTGATCACGGTCATTCTCGAACTCATCGTCTTCTATCTCAACCAGGCGCGCGGCATTCCGTGGATGTTCGGTCTGTTCGTCGGCCTGGTCATATCAATGCACTACGCGCTGACGCGGACGAAATGGGGCCGCTCGATGTCGGCGGTTGGCGGCAACCGCGAGGCGGCGCGGCGCGCCGGCATCAATGTGCGGCTGATCTATTCCAGTGCCTTCGTGCTGTGCTCGATGCTGGCGGCTTTCGGCGGTGTGCTGTCGGCGGCCCGCCTTGCATCGGCCAGTCAGCAGGCCGGCACCGGCGACGTCAATCTCAACGCCATCGCGGCGGCCGTCATCGGCGGCACCAGCCTGTTCGGCGGCCGCGGCAGCGCCTATTCGGCACTGCTCGGCATCATCGTCATCCAGTCGATCGCCAGCGGCCTGACGCTGCTCGATCTGTCCTCGTCGCTTCGGTACATGATCACCGGCGCCGTGCTTGCCATCGCGGTCATCGTCGACTCGCTGGCACGCCGCTCGCGTGTCTCGCATGGCCGGGCCTGAACCCATCAACAGGAAGCAAGACATGAGCGAAGAACTGTCCGGAAAAGTTGCCGCCGTCACCGGCGCGGCATCAGGCATCGGCCTCGAATGCGCCAGGCACATGCTGGCGGCCGGCGCCACAGTGGTGCTGGTCGACCGTGCCGAGGCGACGCTGAACAAACTGTGCGCCGAGCTCGGTTCGAAGGCGATCCCGTTGGTGATCGACCTGATGCAGCCGGCAAGCGTCGCCACCATGATGCCGCAGATTCTGGAGAAAGCCGGCCAGCTCGACATCTTCCATGCCAATGCCGGCGCCTATGTCGGCGGCGAGGTAGCGACCGGCGATCCCGACGCCTGGGACCGGATGCTCAACCTCAACATCAATGCCTGCTTCCGCTCGATCCAGGCGGTGCTGCCGCACATGATCGAACGCAAGACCGGCGACATCATCGTCACCAGTTCGATCGCCGGTCTGGTCCCGGTGGTCTGGGAGCCGATCTACACGGCTTCCAAGCACGCGGTGCAGGCCTTCGTCCACACGGTGCGCCGCCAGGTCGCCAAGCACGGCCTGCGCGTCGGTGCGGTGGCGCCGGGTCCGGTGGTGACGGCGCTGGTCGACGACTGGCCGAAGGCCAAGCTCGAAGAGGAACTCGCCGCCGGCGGCCTGATGCAGCCGCGCGAAGTGGCCGAAGCGGTGATGTTCATGCTGACCCGCCCGCGCAACGTGACGATCCGGGATTTGGTGATTTTGCCGCAGAGCAATGATTTGTGAGGCAGTAGGGAATGGGGAATAGGCAATAGGCAATAGGCAATAGGAAGATGTAGACACAGTCTTACAGGCCCCGCTCAAAAGTGCTTCGCGCGTCCTATCCTACTAACTAATCGCTTACTGCCTACTGCCTATCCCCTATTCCCTGAACCGGAGGTTCCTCATGCCCCATTATCTCGGCATCGATGTCGGCACCGGCAGCGCGCGGGCCGGGGTGTTCGACCACACCGGCACCTTGCTCGCCTCCGCCAAGCGGGACATCGAGGTCTGGCGCGAGGCCGGCGACATTGTCGAGCAGTCGAGCAACGACATCTGGCGGGCGGTGTGCGCGGCCACGCGAGAAGCGGTCGCTCAATCGGGTGTGGCAGCTGAGGCCATCCCCGGCATCGGGTTCGACGCCACTTGTTCGCTGGTGGTGCTGGGCGAGGGCGGCGTGCCGTTGCCGGTCAGCAAATCGGGGAATCCCGAACGCAACATCATCGTCTGGATGGATCATCGCGCGGTCGAGCAGACACGCCGCATCAACCGCAGCGGCGAAGCGGTGCTGAACTATGTCGGTGGCGTCATCTCGCCGGAGATGGAAACGCCGAAACTCCTGTGGCTGGCCGAAAACCTGCCCGCCACTTTCGACGCCGCCTGGCAGTTCATGGACCTCCCCGACTTCCTCACCTGGCGGGCGACCGGCAGCCTTGCGCGCTCGGTCTGCACGGTGACCTGCAAATGGACCTATCTGGCGCATGAAAGCCGCTGGGACGAGGCCTATTTCCGCACCATCGGACTAGGGAGCCTGGCCGACGAGGGGTTCGCGCGCATCGGCACGCAGATCGTGCCGGCGGGTGCCGCGCTCGGCGGCGGACTGACCGCGCAGGCGGCATCGGATCTGGGCCTGCGCCCCGGCACGGCCGTGGCGGCGGGGCTGATCGACGCGCATGCCGGCGGCGTCGGTACGGTCGGCGCGCGCGGCGCGTTCGGCAGCGTTCTGTCGCGCATGGCCTATGTCTTCGGCACTTCGGCCTGCACCATGTCGTCGACCGCCGAGCCGGCCTTCGTCGACGGCGTCTGGGGTCCGTATTTCTCGGCCATGGTGCCGGGCCTGTGGCTGAACGAGGGCGGCCAGTCGGCGGCGGGTGCTGCCATCGACCATCTGATGCGCATGCATCCGGCGAGCGGCGAAGCGACGGCGAGGGCGCAGGCCGACGGCCTCAGCCTCAGCGCCTGGCTGTCGCTGCAGGCGCAGAGCCGCAACGGGGCAGCGGCGACGCCGGCCTTGGTCGGCGGCATCCATGTGGTGCCGGAATTCCTTGGCAACCGCGCGCCTTTCGCCGACCCGGACGCACGCGCGCTGATTGCCGGGCTCGATCTCGACGCCAGCCTCGACAGCCTGGTCGGGCTCTATGTCGCCGGCGTCTGCGGGCTGGGCTATGGCGCGCGCCAGATCGTGCGGGCCGAGCATGATAAGGGCATTCCCGTCGACACCATCGTCGTCAGCGGCGGCGCCGGGCAAAGCCCGCTGGTGCGCCAGCTGCTGGCCGACACGACTGGCATGGTGGTGGTGGCGTCGACCTCGCCGGAGCCGGTGCTGCTCGGCTCGGCGATGCTGGGCGCGGTCGCCGCCGGAACCTACAAAGACCTGGTGACGGCGATGGCCGGCATGTCGGAACTCGGCGAGGCCTATCATCCCGACGCAACGCTGACCGGCTGGCACGCCAAGCGCTTCGTGGCATTCGAATTGCTGCAGCAGGCCGGCAGGGCCATCCGAGGCTGAAGCGAGCGGCTCCTGTCGGGCTCTGTCAGGAGCGTGGCGAACACCGCTTGGCGATGATGCCGGAAGCTGGCAGCTTTGTTCTGTCGTAGACCCTCCTGCGGCTTGCGACGAGGGCAGGGCGACAGGATCAGGAGGCCCCAATGGCTGACGAGAAAGCGCCCGTGCCATTCGCATCGGATGAGGTGCCGTGGACGGAATGGTCCGATGTGCCGCGCTTCGGCGTGCGCTATCGGCATTTGTCGCTGGCCGCGCTTGGCGAAAACTACCATGTCGGCGTGGCGATCGAGGAGTTGCCGGCGGGCAAGCAGACTTCGCCGGCGCATTACCATATTTTCGAGGAAGAGCATGTCTTCATCCTCGAGGGGATGCTTACCGCGCATGTCGGCGACGCCGCCTACGCCATGAAGGCCGGCGACTACATCTGCTTTCCGGCAGGTGCAGCGGCGGGGCATTGCCTCATCAACACCAGCAACGCACCCTGCCGCTACGTCATCGTCGGCGAGCGTAACCCGAACGACGTTGTCGTCTACACCGCCTCCAACAAGGTGCTGGTGCGCGCCTTGGGCAGCCGTGCGATCTTCGATCTCGCTGCAACTCGAACCTACTGGGACGGTGAGAGCACCGGCCTCGCCGCCGGCGATCCGTTGCCGTCGGATGTGACGGCCGGTGTCACCAAGGCCCCGGCCACTCCGATCCCGCCGGTCGCCAGCGATGCTGTCGAGTGGAAACAGGAAGGCGAGGGGGCGCGGTTCGGTGGTCGGTCCAAACACCTCACCTATGCCGCCTTGGGACGGCCCGACTACCATGTCGGCGTGCTGATCGAGGCACCGGCCCCCGGCATGCGCCTGGCGCCCAGGCACTACCATATGCTGGAAGAAGAGCATGCGCTGATCCTGGAAGGGCAAGTGACGCTGCTGCTTGGCGAGGAGCGCTATGAGATGAAAGCCGGCGACTATGTCTGCTTTCCGGCCGGCCTGGCGGTCGGACATTCCTTCCTCAACAGCGGTAGCGGACCGTGCCGCTATTTGATGATCGGCGAAAAAAATCCCAACGAGGTCTGCGTCTATCCCGATTCCAACAAGATGGCGGTCGACGCCTTGCGCCGGCGCGACGGCATTTTCGACATGGGAGCGGTGAGGCGGTACTGGGATGGCGAGGAGACGAAATAGCGCCCGGCGGTCCCGGGTTCACAGTTCCTTCTCCGCCAGCTTCCTGAATTCGTCGGGCACCGAGCGCGCCGCTTCCAGTGCCACCGTGCCGTAGCCGACCGCCTGTTTGCCGAAGCGTTCGCGGATATTGTCGATGGCGCGGTCGGCGTCGAAGCGTGCCAGGCCTTTCCTGGTGCCGGGCCGGCGTTTCTCGTCGGCGAGGCCGACCGGCAGTTCGAGTTGCAGCTCGAAGCTTTCCTTGAGGTGCGAGACCGAGATCGCCAGCAGCGAGATCGTTTTGTCATGCGGGTGGTCGGCGAGCACGCCGCGCACCAGGTCGCCGGCGATCTCGGCCAGGATGGTTGTCGCCGAGATCGGCTGGTCAAGCGTGATCGATCGTGTGACTGCGCTGAGATCGGCAAAGCGCACACGCACGGTCACCGTGCGGCCGGGCCGTGCCTTGGCGCGCAGGCGGCTCGCGACGCGGTCGGCCAGATGCAGCAGAGTGGGCACGATGACCCGTGCTACGGCAGGCTTCTCTCCGAGTGCCGATTGTGCGCCGGCGGAATGCGCGCGGCGCTTCGTCTCCAGTTTGCGCGGGTCACGGTTCCAGGACAATGCGGCCAGCTTTTCGCCGGCGGCCGGACCGAGCAGCCGCGTCAGCGCGCCGCGATGTGTCCTCGCCAGCTCTCCGATGGTCTCGATGCCGATTTCCGCCAGCCGCGCTTTGGTCGCCGGGCCGACGCCCCACATCAGCCCCACCGGCAGATCGTGCAGGAAGGCGAGTTCGCTACCGGGGTCGACCACCACCAGCCCGTCGGGCTTGGCGACCTGCGAGGCGATCTTGGCCAGATGCTTGGTGCGCGCCACGCCGATCGAGATCGGCAGGCCGAGTTCGGCGCGTACCCGGCTGCGGATCGTCGTGGCGATCTCCTGTGGGGAGCCGAACAGATGCGTGCAGCCGGCGACATCGGCAAAGGCCTCGTCGATGGAGATGCGCTCGACCACCGGGGTAAAATCGTCGAGCACCTTGATCGCCGCGTCGCCCAGCCGCTGGTAATGGCTGAAATTGCCGCCGACGAAGATCAAATGCGGGCAGAGTTCGCGCGCCTTGCGTCCTGGCATGCCGCCACGCACGCCGAAGGCGCGCGCCTCATAGGAAGCGGCGAGCACGACGCCGCCGCCCACCGCGATCGGCTTGCCGCGCAGCGACGGATCGAGCAACTGCTCGACCGAGGCGTAGAAAGCGTCGAGATCGGCATGCAGGATGGTGGCTGTCGTTTCCATCGACCGCACATCCGCAGTTGCTGATAGATTGGAACAAATAAAGAACAAAGATGGATCATTGTCAAGGGAAGGGCGATTTGTGCGGCAACAGCCATGCCGGTTCGGCCTGAACGCAACCGCCTAGACAATATGCTCCGTTCGCAGCGCCGCTTCCATCCTTTCCAGCGCCGCTTCGCCGCCTGCCACCAGTTCGTCGGCAATCCTGGCCAGCTTGTCGTCGGCCTTGCGGTGCTTGCTGCCCCAGGCGCCGAGCGTCGCCAGCACCGGCAAGAGGTCGATGCCTGCTTCGGTCAGCCGGTAGACGGTTCTCAAGCCATGCGTCGGGTCGTCGCTTCGGGTGAGGATGCCCTCCTCCTGAAGCGTTTGCAGTCGCTCGGCCAGCGTGCGCGAGGAGATGCCTTCGTCGGATTGCAGGAATTCGCGAAAGTGCTTTTTCCCGGCGAAGACCATGTCGCGGACGATGAGCAGCGTCCAGCGGTCGCCGATCAGTTCGAGTGACAGGTTGATCGGGCAGCCGGATCTTTCGCGCGTCGACATCTATGGTTCCATTTTTAAATCACTTTGCTATTGACATCGTTTTGGCCTTGCGTCAACGGTTCCAAATGTAAACTGTTTTGCGATGGCCCTGAGGAGAATGACGGTGAAAAAGCTGGTCCTGCAGATGCAGATGTCGGTCGACGGCTTTGTCGGCGCCAATGAGGACCATTCCTGGCAGCTCTGGGAGTGGGGTGACGAGAGCGCCTGGGACGGTGCGCTGAAGCAGGACTTTAACGCCGTCTTCGCAGGCGTCGATACCATCCTGCTCAGCCGCAAGATGGCGCAGGAGGGCTATCTCACCCATTGGGGCAATGCGGCGAAGAAGTTTCCGCGCGATCCGTTCTACGCCTTTGCGCAGCGCATCGTCGACTCCCGCAAGGTGGTGCTCAGCAACAAGCTCAAGCAATCGGCCTCGGAGCCGGCTTGGGAGCGCACCAGTGTGGTCAGCGGCGACCTGCCGCGCGAAGTCAATGCGCTGAAAGCGGGCGAGGGCGGCGACATGGCGGTGTTCGGCGGCGCCGGTTTCGCGTCGGCGCTGATTGCGGCCGGGCTGGTCGACGAGTTCCAGCTTTTCATCAACCCGGCGGTGCTGGGTGCGGGCCGCCGGATTTTTGATCAGGGCGGTTTTAGGAACCTGCGGCTACTCGGCTCGAAGGCCTATGCCTGTGGCATGGTGGTCAGCCGCTATGCGCCGGCGGGGTGAGGGGGACCTCCATCTTCTCCCTGGTCACTTCGCATCGTGAAAAATGATCCCGACCGTGTGGCGCATGCCTGAGCGCAACCGGCTGACGCCATGGCGCAGGTTGACCCGGTAATTGCCTTTGGTGCCCTGCACCGGCCGGTTGTGGACGGCGAAGACAACGGCGTCGCCCTGGCGCAGCGACACCACTTCGACCCGGCTCTGCATGCGCGGGCGCTGCTCGGTCAGGGCGAACTCGCCGCCGCTGAAATCCCGGCCCGGTTCGGAGAGCAGGATCGCCACCTGCAGCGGAAAGGCGAGGTCGCCATAGAGATCCTGGTGGAGGCAGTTGAAGTCGCCAGGCACATATTGCAGCAGCAGCGGCGTCGGCCGTGACTGGCCGGCGGCATGGCACTGATCGAGAAACGCGGCGTGCGTCGCGGGATAACGCATGGCCTGCCCCATGCGCTCGTTCCACCGATTGGCGACCTCGGCCAGCCTGGGGTAGAGCGCGCTGCGCAGGCCACCCAGGAGATCGGGCAAGGGATAGCGGAAATAGCGGTACTCGCCCTTGCCGAAGCCGTGCCTGGCCATATGGATGTGGCTGCGGAAATATTTCTCATCCGAATAGAGGTCGGCGATCCGCCGGCACTCCTCGGGCGACAACAGCTTTTCGATCACGGCACAGCCGAAGCCGTCGAGTTCGGCGGCAAGGGCCGGCCAGTCGTAACCGGCGACGCGTGTCTCGGCGGCTTCGATCACCGATCTGGCAATTTTGGCATGGGCATTCATATCGTAGCCTCCTTGTCGAGCAGGGCGCGTTTGCGTTCGACACCCCAGCGGTAACCGGCCAGTGAGCCGTCGGCGCGGACGACACGGTGGCAGGGAATGCCCAGCGCGATCGCGTTGGCCGCACAGGCGGTCGCCACGGCGCGGGCGCCATTCGGCTGGCCGAGGCGGCGAGCCAGTGCGGTGTAGCGGATGGTGGCGCCGCACGGGATGCTGCGCAGCACATCCCAAACCTGTTGCTGGAATGGCGTGCCGTGGCGCATGTCGAGCGGCAGGTCGAGGCCGACGCCGGGCATTTGGATGAAGCGCGCGATTGTCGCGAGATCGTCGCGCAGTGCGGCCTCGTCCTCGACCAGTATCTTGTCGGGGAAGCAATGGCCAAGGTCCCGCTCCAGCGCGTCGGCGTCCGAGCCGATCAGGATGGCGCAGACGCCGATCTGGCTGCGCGCTGCCAGGACGTCGCCGATTGCGGATTCACCGATGGCATAGCTTATGGTGTCGAAGGCATTGGGGACGCTCGCCGGCGGCGCCATTTGGGTTTGCATGAGGTTCATTGCGTTTACTCCTTTGTCTGTGCGTGAACCCTACAGGGACGGCTTCTCGCGCTCACTCCGGTGCTTGCTTTCAAATTCGAATTTCGAAGGTAGGTGAACCGTTCTACGCGACACGAGTAACAGCGACCTCGCCGAGCAAAAACACCTCACCCGTCAACAACCGCAGCTCGATCTCGCCGGCCGCGGTGCGGCTCCATTCGGCTCTGCCGTGATCGACCATCTCGCCAATGGCCGCCATCACCAGTAACTTAGAGCCTTCGGCGCGCCGGCTGCCGGCAGCTTGGGTCCGGCTGGTCGTATCGGTGGTGGGAGACCTTGCCATCGCGCGCATTGCCGGTCCTGGTCAGGCCCGAATTGACCGGTTGGCATTGTCGGACGCCGCCTCACGCTCCAGCAGTGCGCGCTTGCGCTCAACGCCCCAGGCGTAGCCGGACAGGGCGCCATCCCTGCGGATCACGCGGTGGCAGGGAATGGCGACGGCATGATTGTTGGCGGCGCAGGCGGCGGCGATGGCGCGGGTTGCCTTCGGCGCACCGATGCGCTGCGCGATCTCGGCATAGGAAACCGTGCGGCCGACGGGGATGTCTTGTAAAGCCTGCCAGACACGCTGCTGGAAGGCGGTGCCGCGCACGTCGAGCGGCAAATCGAGACCAAGCGCCGGAACCTCGACGAAACCGACGACGCGGGCGACCAGCGCCTCGTAGTCGCTGTCGCCGCCGATCAGCCGTGCCCTGGGGAAACGGTCCTGCAGGTCGCGCACCAGCGCGTCGGGATCGTCGCCGAGCAGGATCGAGGCGACGCCCTTTTGACTGGACGCGACCAGGATGGCGCCGAGCGAAGTCTCGCCGACGGCGAAGCGGATCTCTTCATCAGCGCCGCCGGCGCGATAGCGCGTTGGCGTCATGCCGAGCATGCCGGTGGATTTCTCGTAAAAACGTCCGCTTGAATTGAAACCGGCATCGTAGATCGCCGTCGTCACGCTGGCGCCGTCTTCCAGGCCCTGGCGGACCCGGGCGGCGCGGTGCGCGGCGGCATAGTCCTTCGGTGTCAGCCCGGTGGCCGCCTTGAAGGTACGATGGAAATAACCGGCGCTACGGCCGGCGGCATCAGCCAGCTCAGCGAGCGACGGTTCTTCCTCGCTCTGCTCGATCCTGCGGCAGGCATCGGCGACCATCGCGGCATTACCGGCCTCGAGCGATGGGCCATCCGGGTTGCAGCGCCGGCACGGGCGAAAGCCGGTTGTCCTGGCCTGATCGAGCGTGCCGTGCAGTTGCACATTTTTCGGATTGGCGCGCCGCGACGGGCAGGAAGGCCGGCAATAGACGCCGGTCGTCGCCACCGAATACCAGAATGCGCCGTCGGCCGACTTGTCGCGCGCAACGATACGCGCCCAGCGCGGATCGTCGGCGATTTGCGGCGGCGCGGATTTCAGATTTTTCGCCAGGGTGATGAACATGGCCGGCATTGAAGCCGCTGGAAGAAGGCCCCGCCACCCGTTTCCTGACAACCTCCCGCCGGTTCTCCTACGCCGCACGCTTGGGCTCGATCGCAAACGGGCTGAGCCCGAGCCAGGTCTGCATCTTCCTGCCGATGGCCTGGTCGCCGGTCAGGGCAACCTTCGCACCGGCCTTCTCGACGGTCAGCAATCCCATCCAGATCGCCGTCATCGTGTGCAGGTCGGTCGAGACGTAGAGGTCGACGTCGAAACCCGGATCGTACCAGCACAGATCGACCTCGCCGTGCTTCTCGACGATCAGCCACCATGACCGTTTGGACGCCGGCAGGTCCTGATACAGAAATTGTATCACCGTGCGTCCCTCGGGCAGCGGCGAGGGGTTCAAATTGCGCCGCATGTCCCACATCAGCAATGACGGATCGAGGTTCTTGAGCGACAGCCGGGACTCGACCCATTTCTGCCCCCAGAAGCCCATCGCCTCGACGACCGGGCGCAAATCGCGGCCGGCCTCCGTCAGCCGATAATCGAAGATCCCCTTCTCGCCCCGGACCTCCCCGCGCTCGACGATCCCGGCGATCTCAAGCTCCTTCAGCCGTTGCGACAGAAGGGTTGGCGACATTTTGGGGACACCGCGGCGCAGGTCGTTGAAGCGGGTCGAACCCGCCACCAATTCGCGCATCAGCACCATCGTCCAGCGGGTGCACAGCACCTCCGCGGCCATCGATAGCGGGCAGAACTGTTTGTATCCGTGCTGGGTCATGATTGTGCCTCTCCTCCAACTTGGGTCGAACATTAGGCCTTCATGATTGAGGCGGCCAGTACGGAAACTGTACTACCCCAGTACAGATCGCGGACTGGTTGGCGAGCGCCTTGCCATGCGAGCCCTTGGCCGGTTGCACGGGATACCCTGTGCGCCGCAATCAGGAGACTATCATGACCGCTTACGTTATCGCAGACATCAAGATAAACGACCCGCAATGGGTGCCGGCCTATGCCGCATCGGTGCACGACCTCGTACACAAGCATGGCGGCAGATATCTGTCGCGCAGCGGCAATGTGAAGACGCTCGAAGGCAAGCCGCTCGACACCACGCTGATCGCGCTGATGGCGTTCCCGTCGGAAGCGGCGGCGCGCGCCTTCACCAATGATCCGGCCTATGCGCCCTTCGTTTCGGCCCGTCAGGGCGGCAGCGACAGCCGTTTCCAGATGATCGACAACACCGATCTGGCCGGAACGATCCCGTATCTGCCAAAGGGATGACCATTCCTGGCATCGTTTTCGGGATCTCCAAGCAACAACAGTCACAGCGCTTGCCTGCCGGGCCTCCGTATTTTCGGCGGCCGGCCAGCTGTGCTTTTTCAAGAAGAATAGAATGAAGATGATATCGAACTTTCTCAACAGGCCAAATTTTCGCTGCAGACTTGTCATGGCCGGGGCCATGCTGGCCGTCTGCACCAGCTTCGCACAGGCGCATCAGGAAGCGGCCGCGCTTGCGTCCGTCCCCAATCCGCTGGCTGACAAGGTGCGGGCTGCCAACAGCCGGTTTCTCGACGTCAAGGCCGCTACATCAGAGGGCTATGCGCCCATTCCCTGCGCCAGCGGCATCACCGGCGGCGCCATGGGCATCCACTATGTCAACGGCGGATATCTGAAGGACGACAAGATCGATATCGCCCGGCCTGAGGCCGTGATGTACGAGCCGATGGCCGACGGCACGCTGCAACTGGTGGCGGTCGAATACATCACCTCGAAGGGGCCGGCGTCGCTGGACGGACAGCTGTTCAATTTCAACAGCGCGCCCAACCGCTATGGCCTGGGCGAATTCTACGAACTGCATGTCTGGGCCTGGAAGGGCAACCCGACCGGCATTTTCGCCGACATGAACCCGAAAGTGTCATGCGAACACACGATGGCGCCGAGCCAGTAAGCAATGAAGCCAGGCGGCGTCAATGCCGCCTGGTCGCCCTCCGTGACAGTTGGCAGCTCCGGCCCAGCGGCCGCTTTCGGCGAGGAAAAGCCGGGGAGGTGCGTGCCGCTGGCGCTCCTCGCGGCGTCAGGCAGGTACGGTCTTTATGCCGCTTGATCCGGGATCGCCAATCCCACCTCGGCGGTATCCCGGCTCGCTTGCGGCAAGACGAAGCGTCCCGTCACGTACCAGAGCAGGGACACCACGAGAATCGAGAGATAGCCATCCACGGCATAGTGCCAGCCGGTGTAAACCGAACCGAACAGGATGAAGGCCGCGAAGGACCAGCCGGCGATTGCCCACCGGCGGCCGAATTGGGCCAGGAAGAATGCGTTGAGCGTGGCGATCGCAACATGCATGCTGGGCATGGCCGAGATGCCGCCGCCGAGTTCCGGGCGGCCACTCTGGTAGGCTGTAAACAGATAATCGGCGTACAGATGGACCGACGCGCCGTAGCCCCTCTGCGCCAGGGCGGCCTGCAGCGCGACAAACCGGTCGCCGCCGTAGATTTGGTCGTGGAATATCGGGCCGGCGGACGACAGCAGGGTCGCAAGAACGGTGCCGCACAGCATCGTGGTCAGCGCGAATGCCCATAGGTAGCGCAAACGCCCGACCGGATTGTTCCAGAAGGCGACGAAGAGCACGGCGCCGAACCATTGCAGAAGCCAGCCATATCCATAGCCGGCGAAAATGGCGACCGACACCGGTTCGGAAACGATGCTGTGCGCCCATGTCCAGGGATCCGCGCCATGCAGCCGAAGATCGAGGTCCGCCAGGGCGCGGTCGGCGTAGAACGGCACCATGTCCGGGATGGCGGCCTTCAAGGTGGTGAATGCGGTGACGCCGAGAAAGAACAAGAAGATGACGGGTGCGGCTGCAAGCCAGCGGTGCCTGAGTACGCCGAGGATGAACCTCGTCGGCGTATGCCGGGCAAATGCCAGCCCCGCCACACCAAGGCCCGCCGCCAGAAGCGCGGGCAGGAAAAAGGCGAACGGCTTGGCATAGGATTGCGCCAGATGCAGGTAGCGGTCCGGCTGCAGGCAAACAGCGGTCATGGCATAGATCAGACACAAGGCAACCAGCAGCCAGCCGCTCCTGGTTGTCGCGATGTCGAGGTCAAGGATGGCAGCTGGGCGGCGATTGTTGCCGCGCTGACCTGTGTGCTCACTCATCGAAGGACGTCCCGCCAGTTGTCCAAAAAAATAATTGGATTATTTCGCAGGCGATATATTACCATCAGGTTACACTTGTGGGCAAATAGATCTCTAAATATTAGAGCGATGGAATGCTTGTTGGCAAAGAGTCTGTTTACGAAAGCGTTGCGCCGTCCTCTTTGTCTCTGCAACGCGATCATCGGCGCCGCCGATGATCCCGGGATCATCGGATTGGCCGATGACCTGGAGCCATGACTAGGAAGATCCGGCCGATGCGAAACTCCGGTTCTTGCCGGCCAATCGAAGAGCAGAGGCGGCAGGCGGGGAGCCAACAAAGCAGCCCGCCATCGCCGCGGTAACTGTTTCTTCTCTGGTTTTGCCGCAGATTGCCCCGCGGTGGAGCAGGCGAAGCAGACGATGGCGCGTCAGGGCAAGAAAAGTCGCAATGGAACGTTCTGGGCCAAGGCCCTGGAGCGCGCCCATCTTGGCGTCTGGGACTGGGATCTTGTGACCGGCGACTGCTTCTATTCCGCGACCTGGGCGCGGATGCTGGGCTACGATGAGAGCGAACTTGCCGACACCAGCGACCTGTGGCTGCAACTGACCCATCCTGACGACCGCGAGCGGGCGCTGGCCAGCGGCGACCGCCACATTGCCGGCCTGACCGACACCATCGAGACCGAATTGCGGCTGAAGCACAAGCAGGGACACTGGGTGTGGGTGCTCGATCGCGGCGGCGTCGTCGAGCGCGACGCGATGGGAAAGCCGCTCAGGCTGATGGGTGTGCAGACCGACATCTCCAAGCAGAAAGCCGCAGAAGCCGAACTCGAGCAGGTCAATGTGCGCTTCCGCCTGGCGCTCGCCGCCAGCGGTACCGGCATCTGGCACCACGACCTCGCCACCGGCAAAAGCTATTGGGACGAACGCACCAGGGAGATTTTCGGACTTGTCTCCGACACCGCCGAAGTCGAGCGCGACCACTGGTTCGGCTATCTGCATCCGGACGACAAGGAGGCCGCGTCGCGCGCACATCTGGTGCCGCTCGAAACGGACAAGGTCACCGCGGTGCAATACCGCATCGTCCGACGCGACGGAGAGGTCCGGCACATAGAATCCCTGCTGCGTTTCATCGCCGACCCGCAAATCCCGGACCGCCGGCTGGCGGGGCAGATCCTGGGCACGGTGCGCGACATCACCGAAGACAAGCAGCGTGAGCAGGAACTTGCCTATGCGGCCCGCCACGATGCGCTCACCGGTCTCTGGAACCGTGCCGCGTTCGACCGGCTGCTGGCCGATCATATCGCGGCCGCGCAGCGGCTGCCGCTCTCCGTGTTCTATGTCGATCTCGACTACTTCAAGGCGCTCAATGATTTTGCCGGCCATGCGGCCGGCGACCTGGCACTGAAAAGCGTTGCCCAAGGCATTCTGGGCTGCCTTCCCTCGACGGCGCATGCCGCGCGCCTGGGCGGTGACGAGTTCGCGCTGCTGATGCCCAATTGCGATACGGCGCAGGCCGGGCGGCTGGCCGACGCGGTACTTGCAGCCGTTCGCGATGCCGAACTAGGATCGACGGCCAAGTCGCGCAAGCTGGCGGCCTCGATCGGCATCGCTTTCGTCGATGACGCCAACACGACGGTGGCCGACGCGCTGGCCTGCGCCGACGACGCCTGCTACGCGGCCAAGGCCGCCGGGCGAAACCGATTTGCCGTCTTCTCCACCGATACGGCATCGGGTTCGGGTGGCCTAAACGCGGCGCGCGTCGTCGCCGATACGGTCGATGCCATGGAAGACGGGAGGCTGAAGCTGTTTGGCCAGGAAATCCATCGGCTGGGCCGTCCCTGGCTGGAAAGCCGCCATGTCGAAGTGTTGGCCAGGCTCGCCGCCCGCAACGGCCGGCTGGTGCCACCCGGCGAGTTCATTCCGGTGGCCGAGCGGTTCGGCATCGCGTCGCGGCTCGACCGCTGGATCATCCGCACCGCGCTGTCGCGGCATGGTGCCGCCTTGCGTTCGGGGGCGTTGACGCTTGGCTTCAATCTGTCGGCGCAGACGCTGAGCGACCCGCAGCTTTGGGACTTCGTGGACAACGTCATAGAAGAAACCGGGGCGCCGCATTCGGGCATCGGCTTCGAGATCACCGAAACCGCCGCCGTCACCAATTTCGACGCCGCCGAACAGTTTGTGCGCAAGGCGCGCGAGCGGCGCTGCCGGGTCAGCCTCGATGATTTCGGCGCTGGTATGAGCTCGTTCGAATATCTCCGGCGGTTCCCCGTCGACGCGATCAAGATCGACGGTTCCTTCATCGAGCACATCACGCAAAGCCGTTTCGACCGCGAGATCGTGCTGGCCATCACCAGCATCGCCCGCAGCCTCGGCTGTGACGTGGTCGGCGAGAAGATCGAACGGCAGGACACGCTGGCCATGTTGAGCGACATGGGCGTCGCCTTCGGCCAGGGATTTTTGCTGCACCGGCCGGAGCCGCTGGAGCGGATTGTCGTGCGTGCGACCAAGGGAGCGGCGGCCCGCAAGGCATCGTGATCCGGGTGCGGCGAGTTTCAGGCCAGGCCGGACTGACCTGAAACTCGCCACAGTCTATCCGGTTCGCCGCGCCGTTGATTGCGGAAACTCCAGCACTCCAGCCTCGGGTCGCCTGTGCTGCGCCTCCGTCACCGCTTCGATCAACAGATCGAGCGCTTCACAGGCCGTGCGACTCGTCTCGTCGTTGCCTTGCAGATAATGATAGGCGCGTTCGAGGTGGATGCGGGCGGCTGAAAAATCGCTGGTCAATGGTCCCTCCATGATCCCGCCCTAGAAGACCTTGCCGGAGACGAGGGAACGCCGGGTAAATATCCACAAGCGGCTTTTATTCAAATGCCGCAGAAACAGGGCGCGGCAGATGCGCTGTCAGGAGTGACGCCACCCAACTCTTTGCGGTGCCTTGCCGCGCGACTAGACTGTCGGCTCCCTTGTCCGAGGTGAGACCGATGATCGTCCAGGCCTGCATCAACGGCGCGCGTCCGCGCGATTTCCATCCCGCGCTACCGCTGACTGCCGAGGCGATGGCCGGCGATGCCGCCGCCTGCGTCGCCGCGGGTGCCTCCGAACTGCACATCCACCCGCGCGGCCTTGGCGGGCGCGAAAGCCTCGCGGCCGTCGATGCCACCGTGCTGGCGGTGCGTCAGGCCTGTCCGGGCACGCTTATAGGCGTGTCGACGGGCGCCTGGATCGAGAACGATGTCGAGCGGACCTGTGCGGCGATCTCCGGCTGGCGGGAACTGCCCGACTATGCATCGGTCAATCTGTCGGAGGTGGATGCGCCTCGCGTGATGGAGCTGTTGCGCCAGCGTGGCGTCGGCATCGAGGCCGGGCTTGCCACCGTCGCCGACGCTGAGCGCTTCGTGGCGCTTCCCGACCACGACCGGGTGCTGCGCATCTTGATCGAGATCGACATCCCGGATCTGTCCGTGGCACTCGACGAGGCACACGGCATCGCCACGGTGCTCGATCGCGCAGGGGTGCGGCGGTCGATCCTGCTGCATGGCGTCGACACAACTGTCTGGCCCCTCGTCGAGCTTGCGTATCGCAAGCGCTGGTCGACACGGGTCGGCCTGGAAGACGGCAAGACGCTCGCCGATGGAACTGTGGCGAAGGATAACGCGGCGATCATCGCTGCCGCCGTGGCGATCTTTCGCGGCTAGTTTTCCAGAATGATCTGGATCGCCTTATCCACCACCGGATGCAAGCCGCTGGCCTGGAAGGACAGGCGGTTGCCGGAGCCGACATTGCTGGTCATGGCGATGGTCAGCTCTGAGATCGGGTCATGCAGCATGACGGCGACGTAGCCGGGGATACTGCCCTGGTGGCCGTAAAAGGCGCGGTTGGCGTAGTCGCTCTGGAACATGCCGGCGCCGGTCTCGCGCATGCGGGTGCCCGGAAAACTCGCTGGCACGCGGTGTTCGAACATCTCGGCGAAGAACGGCGGCGACAGCACTCTGCCGGAAAAGAGACCGCGCATGAAGCTCACCATGTCGGACGGCGTCGACACCATGTCGCCGCAGCCATAAGCGGCGCCGAACGGGAAGGAATCGGAAGAATCCTGCAATTCGTCGGAGTAGCGCAGCACGCCGTCCACGCGCCACATCTCGCCGCCGGAGGCGATGTCGGTGGGCGCATTCGCCGGCGGCGGGGGGCGGTGGTAGTAGCCACGCACCATCGACTTTTCCGGAAAGGCTTCGGTGGCCGGCGACCAGGTATTCTCCAAGCCGAGCGGCTGCAGCACCGCGCTTCTGACATAGCCGCCCAGCGACTGGCCTGTCACCGCCTCGATCACCATGCCGGCCAGCACATAGCCGGTGTTGTTGTAGACGGCGGGTCCGCCCGGCGCCTTCTGCTTGTCGGAAGCGAAGGCGATGTCGACCAGTTGCCGCGGCGTCCATTGCCGGCTCGGATCCATCGGAATGTAATATTCGAACTCCGGCAGGCCGCTGCGGTGGTTGATCAACTGGCGCACCGAAATGTCTTTTGCTTCCGGCAGGTAAGGAAACCAGCCGGAGATCGGCGCTCCGAGATCGAGCTTGCCGTCCTGGGCGAGCTTGGCCAGGGCCGCGGCAACGAAGGTCTTGGTGCAGCTGCCGATCTTGAACAGGCGTTCAGGCGAGACGGCAATGCCATGCTCCCGGTCGGCGAGGCCGGCGGTCAGGGTGGTTGGTGCGGCGCCAGTGGAGTATGCGAGTGATGCGCCTACCGCGCCATCGGTGAGATAGGTCTTGAGGAGGGCGTTCAGGTCTTCACGCATGGATTCTGCTTTCGCCGCTAAATTGCTGGTTTCATAGATGATGTCGGTGCGTCCTCGGGCCGAGCCCGAGGGCAGGGTCGCCAAGCTTCACTCCGCTATATCGACATCGGCAAAGTTCTGCCGGCCGAAGGGGTCGAGCACGTAGTTGAGCACGCTCTTGCGGATCGGGATCGCCACCACCGAATGGGCGATCGGCGCCACCGGCACCTCAACCTTCAGGATCGCTTGCGCCCTGGCATAGATCTCGGCGCGCTGTTTCGGATCGGCGGCGACGCGGCCGTCCTGCAGCAGCTTCTCGAAGGCCGGATCGCACCAGCGCGAGCGGTTGGAGCCGCCCTTCACGCCGTCGCAGGACAGCAGGTAGCTCAGCATGTTGTCGGGGTCGCCATTGTCGCTGCTGCCGCCGAGCAGGTAGGCGTCCTGTTCGCCCGCCGCGGTGCGCTTGAGATATTCGCCCCATTCAAAGCTGACGATCTCGGCCTTGACGCCGACTTTCGCCCAGTCGGCCTGGATCATCTCGGCCATGCGCTTGGCGTTGGGATTGTACGGCCGCGATACCGGCATCGCCCACAGGCTGATTTTCAGGTCGCTCTCGTGGCCGGCTTCCTTCAGCAGCGCCTTCGCGCCATCCGGGTCATAGTCGATGCCGGCATCGGTGACGGCGCCGATCTGCGCCGGCGGCACGACGCTGCCGGCGACCGTGCCGGCGCCGGCATAGACGGCGTCGACGATCGCCTTGCGGTCGACGGCCTTGGCCAGCGCCATGCGCACGCGGACATCGCCGAGCGGCTGATGTTCGACATTGAAGCCGAGAATGCCAATGTTCTGGCCCTTGAGGTCGAGCACGGTGATGTCGGGATCGGTGCGCAAATCGGCGACGGCGCTTGGCGGGGGCGGGGCGGCGACCTGGCACTCATTGGCCTTGAGACGCTCGACGCGCGTGGTCGGTTCGGGCGTAACGGCGAAGACCAGAGTGTCGATCTTCGGCGCGCCGCGCCAATAATCCTTGTTGGCGGCGTAGCGGATCTGGCTGTCGGGGACATAGGCCTGCAGCACGAACGGGCCGGTGCCCACGGGCTCGCTATCGATCAGTTCCGGCGTGCCGGCGGCGACCATCTTTTCGGTCTGCTCCAGGGACAGGATGGAGAGATAGTCGAGCGCAATGCCGGGCAGGAAGGTGACATTGGCAGCCGTCAGCGTGAAGCGCACGGTGTGGTCGTCGACCTTGTCGATCTTGTCGATCAGCGTGCCCATGCCCAGTGCGTTGAAATACTCGTAAGCGCCGCCGCCGAGCTTGTGGTAGGGATTGCTGGCGTCGCGCTGGCGGTTGAAGGTGTACAGCACGTCGTCGGCATTGAACTCGCGCGACGGTGTAAAGTGGTCGTTCGACTGGAATTTCACGCCGTGGCGTAGGTGGAAGGTGTAGATCTTGCCTTCGGCTGAGACCTCCCAGCTTTCGGCCAGCGCCGGCCCGACTTCGGTCGTGCCAGGCTTGAACTCGACCAGCCGGTTGAAGATCGTCTTGGCGGCGGCATCCATGGTGGAGTCCGCCGTGCCGATCGCCGGGTTGAAGGTCTCGGGATTGGCTTCCGAGCAATAGACCAAGGTTTTGGCGTAGGCCTGTCCGCCAAGAAGGACGGACGAGGCCAGCAAGGACGAGGTAAGGACTGCGCGCAGAACGGATTTCATCGCAAACGCTCCTGATGACACTTTACGGGTTGGGGGAAGGGCAGGCCGGTGAAGTTCATGGCGTCGCCGCCGGGGTGATGAAACGGTTGGGCGCAAGCGCGGCGGACGTGATACCGCGTGCCGTGAGATCGTCCGGCAGCGGCTGGCCGCGCAGCAGCACTGAGCCCAGCCGCGCCAGCGTCAGCGACACCTGGAAACCGTAGCCGCCCTGGCCGCCAAGCCAGAAGAAGCCGGGCAGGCGAGGGTCGAAACCGATGACCGGCGTGCGGTCAGGCGAAAAGGTGCGCAGGCCCGCCCAGGGCGTCGACGGACGGCCGATGCGCAGCGACGTCGCCTGTTCGATGCGGTCGACGGCGATGGCGACGTCGATGTCTTCCGGATAGGTGTCGCAGGGTTCGGAATCGGTCTCGTCGGCCAGCGAGCCGATCAGCCTGCCGGCATCGGGCTTGAAGTAGAATTGTTCATGCAAATCGACCACCAGCGGCCAGGCGCTGATGTCCATGCCGGCGGGCGGATCGAACAGGAAGGCGGTGCGGCGCTTCGGCCGGAAGCCGAGACCGGAGAGACCGGCCAGCCCGGCGACGACATCGACCCAGGCGCCAGCGGCGTCGACGACGATGTCGGCCTGGTAGGCGCCGGCACTGGTGGTGACGCTGAAGCCGTTTGCGACGCGGGAAATCTCCAGCACTTCCTCGCCGGTGCGGATCACGCCGCCGCCGGCCTTGAGCGCGGAGGCTGAAGCCGCAAGCATCTTTCCCGTGTCGACATCGAGCGCGCCGGGTTCATGCACGCCGCCGCAAGTGGTTGCCGTGGCGATGACCGGCACCAGAGCGGTGACTTCTGCTGCTGACAGGCGCCGTACGCTCGGCACCAGTGCCTGCATCTCGGCCGCCATGCGGTCGACGGCTGCACTGTCTTCGACACCGCCGACGTGCAGCGCGCCGCGCCGGTGGGCGGCGAAGCCGCCATCGATGATCGCCTGTCGGCTGGCTAGCGACAGCGCCCGCACCAGTGCATTGCCATAGGTTTCTGAAAACAGCGCGGCCGAGCGGCCGCTGGCGTGATAGCCGAGATGCGGCTCGCGCTCGAGCACTGTGACCTCGGCCCAGGGCTGCACGGCAGCCGCCAGCGAAAGGCCGGCAATGCCGCCGCCGATGACGACGATTTTTTGGATAGACTTGGATTGCATGCCCTAGGGGTAGAAATAATTTCGTATCCAGTCAATATTTAGCGTATAAGAAAATTGTTGGTGTTGTTGATGGCGGCAGAGAGTTGGACTACCTAGGGTGGACTGGCGGCTCGATGGGCCGCGCAACGGAGCTGACGATGTCGGAGCAACCGAACCTCGGTGATTGTCTGCGCGGCTTGAGGAAAACGCATGGCTGGACCTTGCAGGAGGTCAGCACGCTGACCGGCGTCGCGGTGTCGACGCTGTCCAAAGTCGAGAACGACCAGATGTCGCTGAGCTACGACAAGCTGCTGCAGATCTGCGAGGGGCTGAACATCCATGTCACCGAGCTGCTCAGCGGCGACCGCAAGCAGCCGGCCGCGCGCACCCGTCGTTCGGTGACTTCGCAGTCCAACACGCTGCGCCAGCTGACCCGCAACTACGACTACCGCTATCTGGCCACCGATCTGGTGCGCAAGCGCATGGTGCCGATCCACGCCTATGCACGCGCCCGCACGCCGCAGGAATTCGGCCCGCTGACCAGGCATGCCGGCGAGGAATTTTTGATCGTGCTCAAGGGCGAGATCGAACTGCACACCGACCAGTACGCGCCGGTGCGGCTGAAACAGGGCGACAGCGTCTACATCGATTCCACCATGGGTCATGCCTACCTCTCGGTCGGCGAGGGCGACGCCGAGATGCTGTGCGTCTGCTCCGGCGACGAGCCTGATATGGAAGGCACGCTGCTGAGCGTGCTGGAGACGGTGGAGGGGTAGGGACTAACATTCTCGATGGCTGCGCCGCCCCTCATCTGGCTGCCGCCATCTTCTCCCCGCAAGGGCAGGGCTATCGCATATGGAATTCCTGAGATGTCTGCCCGGCACGGACCCCCACCCCTAACCCCTCCCCACAAGGGGGAGGGAGACTTCGGTTGGCGCTGACCCAAGAGAATCGCCTGTCTTTTCGGCGCCAACAAGAATTAAAGGCACGCGGCAGCATTCCCTCCCCCTTGTGGGGAGGGTTAGGGTGGGGGTTCTTCCTCGCAAGAATCCATATGCGATAGCCCTGCTGTAAACGGGGAGAAGGACGATCCTATTGACGGGCGGCGCTGGCTTCGACAATTGAGCCCCCACTACATCGCAACCACACGCCCCATTCCCCGCCGAACCGCCTCGCGATAGGCGAGATCGGCCGCCACCATGTCCTCCATAGCAACGCCCATGGCCTTGTAGACGGTGACCTGATCGGCGCTAACCCGTCCCGGCCGCCGCCCGAGCAGCATGTCGCCGAGCTCGGTTCCGGTTTGCGGATCGAGGTCAGCGAGTTCGCAGGAGCCGACCGGCGTCGGGGCAAAGGCCTCCCTGGTCTCGACGAACAGGCTGGCCCTGCCGATAAGCTCGACCGGCAGTTCGCCGCCGGGCGGGGCGACGCCGACCGATGAGATGTGAGTGCCGGGCCGCACCCAGTCGGCCGAGATCACCGGCGCATAGGAATGCGTTGCCAGGCAGACGACGTCGGACGAACGCACCGCGGCCTCGATATCGGCGACGGCGACGACGCCGGGATGCTGCGCGGCAAGCGCCTCGGCATCCGAAAATTCCTTCGAGACGACGCGGATCTCGGTGAAGTCGCGCACCAGCGGCAGAAGATTGAGATGCTGGCCGGCCTGCACACCGGCGCCGACCACCGTCGCGACCTTGGCGTCGCGGCGGGCGAGTTCACGCACCGAGAGCACGGCGGAGCCGGAGGTGCGCACGGCGGTGATGTAGGTGCCGTCCATGACGCAGACCGGCATGCCGGTCTGCGGATCGAACAGATGGATGGTGGCGAGGTGGCTGGGGATGCCTCTGGCGACGTTGCCCTCGAAGACGTTGACGATCTTCACCGTCAGATGCATGCCTGCCATCCATGCCGACATCGCCAGCGAATAGCCGACCTGCGGAATGTCGAGCTGCGGCCGTGCCGGATTGACCACCTTGCCGCCGGACAAGGCCTTGAAGCCGCCGGCGAGCACGTCGAGAAGCTGGCGCAGGTCGATGCAGGTTTTCACCTCGGCCTCGCTCAGGATGAGTACGGGCGTGTCACCCTTGGCCTGGGCGCTGCGGGAGGTCGATATCGCTGATGTCATGGAATCCGCTTTCGTTATGGGTTGCACGACAACGGTATTGCGATCTATCAGCGTGATGAAATATGCTGTTTTCGTTATTTTGGCGTGACTATCACGCGTGCCCGGCTCACAAAGCGTGAATCCTGAAATGGACGATCTCGACCGTATCGACCGCTCGCTGCTGCGTTTGTTGCAGGAGGACGGCCGCCGCACGACGCTCGATCTGGCGCGGCGGGTCGGCCTGTCGCCGACCGGGGCGACGCAGCGCGTCAAGCGGCTGTTCGCCGAAGGCTTCATCCGCGCCGTGCGCGCGGTGCTCGATCCTGCTCGGATCGGGCAGGCGCAGCTCGTCTTCATCGAGGTGCGGCTCGACCACACGGCGCCGCATGTCTTCGACCGCTTCGCCGAGGCGGTTCTGCGGGCGCCCGAGATCATCGAATGCCACATGGTGGTCGGCGGCTTCGACTATCTGGTCAAGGCGCGCATCGCCGACATGGCGATGTTCCAGGATTTTTTGCAGCGGGTCATCCTGCCGCTGCCCGGGGTGCGGGAAACGCACACCTACGCCTCGATCGCCAATGTGAAGCCCGACGCCCTGCTGCCGATCTAGACCGGCGGCCGTTCCCCCGCATCCAGCAGCCATTGCCGCACCGCTTGCGTCGGCTCCGGGTGCCGCTGCTTTCTCGGCATCACGACATAAAAATCCTGCGTGCCGCGCATTTCGCCGCTGACGGGCTGAACCAGGCGGCCCGTGGCGAGATCAGCGGCGACGAGGAAGCGGCTGGCCAGCGCAATGCCCTGGCCGGCGACGGCGGCGTCGATGGCGAGGCCCGTCTGGTTGAAGCGCATCCGTTTCAATTCGGTCGTCATCTTCAAGCCGACCGCTTTCTCCATGAATTCCGGCCACAGATTGTGGGCATCGTGCAGCAGCACATGGTGCTGGATTTCGGAGGCTGCGATTTCAGCAGCATCTTCCGGCAGCAAGGCCGGGCTGCAGACGGCGATGATCTGCTGGGGAAACAGCAGGTCGACGACCAGACCGGCGCCGAAGGGTGGGCGGCCCTGGCGCACCGCGATGTCGACGCCATCGGCCTGGAAGCTCGACAGGCTCTCGCTGGCCAGAACGCGCAGGTCGACAAGCGGGTTGTGCGCGACGAAGTCGTGCAGCCTCGGGATCAGCCATTTGGTGGCGAAGCTTGGCGTCACGCTGACCGTCAGCCGCGCCGGTTCGGGACGCAACAGCAGCGTCGCCTCGGAGATCAGGTCGAAGGCGCGGCGGATGTTGGGCACATAGGCGCGGCCCTCATCGGTCAGCGCCAGGCCGCGCGGCAGCCGCTCGAACAGCTTTGTGCCGAGATCGGCTTCCAACCCGCGAATGTGCTGGGCGACCGCCCCTTGAGTGACGTTCAGCTCCTCGGCCGCGATGCGGAAGTTGAGATGACGCGCCGAGGCTTCGAAGGCGCGCAGCGCATTCAATGGCGGCAGGCTGAGGAAGGCTTCTGGCATGCAGGAGTTTTTCTACAGGTTGATTTCAAGCATTCTGGTTCGAACCGGTGTGGAAAACCAGCTATATCGACGTTCAACTCCCGAAAACACCGTTTGCGGTGCCCGCCAACCCTGAGAGGAAAATCCGATGAGTGTAGAAAAAGTAGCTGTGGTGGTGGCCGGCGGCAGCGGCATGGGTGCGGCGGCGGCCAAGCGGCTGGCGGCGGACGGCTTCAAGGTCGCCATCCTTTCGTCTTCCGGAAAAGGCGAGGCGCTGGCTGGGGAATTGGGCGGGCTCGGCGTCACCGGCTCCAACCAATCCAATGAAGATTTACAGCGCCTCGTCGACCTGACGCTGGAGCGCTTTGGCCGCATCGACGTGCTGGTCAACAGCGGCGGCCACGGGCCGCGCGCGCCGATCCTCGAAATCACCGACGAGCAATGGCACACCGGCATGGATGTCTATCTGCTGAACGTCATCCGTCCGGTGCGCATCGTGGCGCCGCAGATGGTCAAGCAGAAGGGCGGCGCCATCATCAACATCTCGACCGCCTGGGTGGTCGAGCCGAGCCCGATGTTCCCGACGTCCGCCGTGTTCCGCGCCGGGCTTGCCGCCTACACCAAGATCTTCGCCAACACCTATGCCGCTGACAATGTACGCATGAACAATGTGCTGCCCGGCTGGATCGACAGCCTGCCGGCCACCGAGGAGCGCCGCGACAGCGTGCCGATGCAGCGCTACGGCACCTCGGAAGAGATCGCCGCGACCATCGCCTTCCTGGCTTCGGAAGGCGCCGGCTATATCACCGGCCAGAACATCCGGGTCGACGGCGGCATTATCCGCGCTATTTGAGGGCGTCGATCGGGAGGGGGACTCCGGCATCTCACCCCAAGGAGCAAAGAATGCGGCTTTTGATACTCGGCACCGGCTGGATGGCGCAGGAACATGCGCGGCGCTTCATCGCCATCGACGGCGTCGACATTGTCGGCGCGGTCGATGTCGATCCGGCCCGGGTCGGCGAGTTCGCCGACAGCTTTGACATTCCCAACCGCTTTACCGCGCTGGATGAGGCGCTGGCATGGGGCGAGTTCGACGCGGTGGCCAATGTCACGCCCGACCGCATCCATCACCCGACCACCATGACGCTGATCGCCGCCGGCAAGCCGGTGTTGTGCGAGAAGCCGCTGGCCGAAAACTTCGGCAAGGCGACCGAGATGGCCGACGCCGCCGAGGCCGCCGGCATCGTCAACATGGTGAACCTGACCTATCGCAACGTCGCCGCGCTGCAGAAGGCTCGCCAGATGGTGCAGGCGGGCGAGATCGGCATGGTCAGGCATGTCGAGGCGTCCTATCTGCAAAGTTGGCTGGTGTCGAAATTCTGGGGCGACTGGCGCACCGATCCGAAATGGCTGTGGCGCCTGTCGCGCGGCCACGGCTCGAATGGCGTGCTTGGCGATGTCGGCATCCACATCCTCGATTTCGCCAGCTATGGCGCCGCGGTCGACATCGACCATGTCTTCTGCCGGCTGCGCGCCTTCGACAAGGCGCCCGGCAACCGCATCGGCGACTACGGGCTCGACGCCAATGACAGCTTCGCCATGACGCTGGACTTTTCCAACGGCGCCTTCGGCGTGGTGCATGCCAGCCGCTGGGCAACAGGCCATCTCAACGAGCTGCGTCTGCGCATCTATGGCGAGAAGGGGGGCATCGAAGTGGTGCACAATCTCGATGGTTCGACGCTCAAGGCCTGCATCGGCGAAAACGTCGAGAACGCTATATGGGAAGAGCTCGACGCCGGCACGGTGCCGACCAACTACCAGCGTTTCACTGACGCAGTGCGATCCGGCGTGCAAGCCGAACCGTCCTTCCGCCATGCCGCCGAATTGCAGCAGGTGCTGGATCTGGCAGTGGTATCGGACGAGAAGCGCGCGGAGCTGCGGGCGAGTGCGGAAACGCGGTGAGCTGGGGCGAAGCGGCGGAGAGCGCGGGCGCCAGCGGTCGAGATAGCACTGCCGCCAACTTCGGATTGGAGGCTGCGCCAGTCAGGGGCCGGTCACGAGCGAAAAAACCAGTTTCTGCAAATTGCCGCCATCGCCGAATTCGACGCGGTCGAAATCTCGGCTTGCCTGCACACGCGCCTTCGAAATCGCGTCGAGCCGCTTGACCACCTCGGCCCTTGTCTTGCTGCATTTGGGATCGTCGGCGACGGTCAGGCCGTCCGTAGCGGCTTGGATATCGTGGACCATCTGGACCATGCTGGCGCCATGCACCTTCTCATGGGCGGCGACGCCGGCGATGAAGGTTTCCCAGTTCTTCTGGACGGCGGGCGGCAGGGAGCCGGAGGGTTTTGGCAAGGTGTAGGTGACGATCAGCTTCGGCCGCCCGGCCGTCAGCACGCAGTCCTTGCCCCTGGGCCGGTAGTCCCTTAACCCCCAGGTCAGCTTGAAATTGGTGTAGGCGATGGCACGGGCAATGCCGAGCTTTGGCCCTTTCTCGCCGATCGAGCGGTAGAGTTCGGCGCCGGACCGGCCCGAGATCGCGTAGGGCTCGATCTTCTCGACCGGCTTCCACTCGGCATGAGCGGTGAGCGGCGAGGCCAGCAGGGCGGCAAAGGACAGACACAGGCGAACGCAGGCTTTCAATCCAACTCTCCGCGAAACAGGACTGGTTGCCGCAACGGGCATGCCATCGGATCGCTTTTCCTATATGCTGCCGACGGGCGCTGCAAATGCCCTGGAGGCAGTCAATTGGGGGGAGTCATGAGAGCTGGACATCTCGTCGTCGTCGGTGCGGTTGCGGTCCTGCAGGCCGCGCAGCCGGCGTTTGCCGCGTCGTGCGGTGGCTGGAGCGCCAAGATGGAGGAAGACGAGGGCGGCAGCGTGCTGACCGCCTCGGTCTGCGGCGGGCCGAAAGGCGATGCGCATCTGATGCTGACCTGTTTCGACACGCCGGTGCTGAGCTACGATCTCGGTGCCACCGGCCAGCAACTGGAGCCTGGCATCAGCGGTTCGTTCGCGTTCAAGGCCGACGGCAAGACGGTAACGAAGACGCTGCAGCTGGAGGCCATGTACAACTACTTCGTGGTCAATCTGGCGAAAGCCGATCCGCTGCTCGACCTGCTGCGAGGGAAGGGCGATGTGTCGGTCAGTTCAGCCAAATATGGCGAGATCAGCTTTCCGCTGAAGGGCTCCAGTGCGGCCATCGGCAAGGTGCTGGCGCAGTGCGGCAAGGCCGGGCCAGCGGAGGGGGATTGAGGGGCTCTACAGTTCGATGCCGGCGCACCAATGAGGCGGTTCTCGTTGGCTCACCGGGCTTGCTGCCGAACCACCCCACCCAGTCGCACCGTCGCGGCCATCAACTCCTCGTCCGAAAACCCCGAAAAACCCAGCACCAGACCTTGCCGGGGCGCCCCGCCGATGAACATTGAGGACAAGGCCCTGGCGCCGACACCCGCCGCCTTCGCCGCCTCGACGATCGCGGTGTCCGGCCCGGCGTCCTTCAGCGTCGCCATCAAATGCAGCCCCTGTTCGGGCACGGTTACTTCGAGGGCATCGCCGCAATGCGCCTCGAGGCCGGCGACCAGGACGTCGCGCGCGGCCTGGACGCGGCGGCGCACGCGCCGGAGATGCGCGGCGAAATGGCCTTCGTTCAACAGGTCGGTCAGCGCGCCTTCGGCCAGCGTCGAGGGGAAGCGGTCGGAGCGCGCCCTGACCGCCATCACGGCATCGAGCAGCGCTTCGGGCACCACGACATAGCCGATGCGCAGGCCGGGGAAGAGGATTTTCGAGAAGGTGCCGAGATAGGCGACACGGTCTGAACCGTCCATGCCCTGCAGCGAGGTCAGCGGTGGGCCGGCATAGCGGAACTCGCTGTCGTAGTCGTCCTCGATGATCCAGGCATCGTTGCGCCGCGCCCAGTCGAGCAAAGCGAGACGGCGGCGCATCGTCATCGTCACGCCGAGCGGATATTGATGCGAGGGCGTGACATAGGCCGCGCGCGCCTTGGAGCACAGGCTTTCGCCGATCTCGGGATCGAGCCCTTCCGCGTCGACCGGTACCCCAAAAACCCTGGCGCCGCTGCCGGCCAGCACGGCCTGCGCCATCGGGTAACAGGGGTTTTCGATCCAGACGGCATCGCCGGGGCTGAGCGCGGCGCGCACCAGAAGATCCAGCCCCTGCTGCGTGCCCGAAGTCAGCACGATCTGGCCGGCGTCGCAGCGCACGCCGCGTGCGGTCCTGAGATAGGTGGCAATTGCCGTGCGCAGCGGCAGGCCGCCACGGGGATCGCCATAGCGGAAATGCTCCGGCCCGGGGCGAGCGAGGTGGCGCGACAGAAGGATGCGAAACAAATCAAGCGTGCGCGGATCGGACACCGCCACGCCAAGGCCGCAGGGCAGCGAGGTGGCTGCGTCGATCTCCGGCGGACGCGCCTTGACCAGTGTTGTCGGCAGATGCGGCACGTCAGGCGCGACGAAGGTTCCGGCACCGATCCTGGCGACGGCGAAGCCTTCCGAGACCAGGATTTCAAAACAGGCAACCGCCGCCGAACGCGACAGGCCGAAGCGCTGTGCGAGATCCCGGGTGGTCGGCAATTTGGCCCCGGCGGCCAGCGCGCCGGTCTCGATCAGCCGCCTGAGCGCCGCATAAAGCTCGCGGCTGCGCGGGCCGTCGCCCGGCAGGACCGGGATCAGCGCCGACCAATCCGGCAAATTGGTCTGTTTTTTCTTCATCGGATTGGTTCTTTTATCAACCAATGTCATGGCGCATGGTTGGCAGACAACAACCAAGGATGCAAGCCGTGAACGACACGCCAGCCAGCTTTCCGACCACCAGCCGCAACCGCGTCAAGCGCCTGCACGAGCGCGGCAGCTACGACCATGCGGCAGTCTTCGCGGTGCTGGATGCCGGGCTGCTGTGCCATGTCGCCTATACGTTCGACAGCCAGCCCTATTGCACGCCGACTATCCACTGGCGCGAGGACGACATGCTCTACTGGCACGGCTCGTCGGCCAGCCGCATGCTGCGCAATCTGCGCGGCGGCACGCCGGCGTGTCTGACGGTGTCGCATCTCGACGGGCTGGTGCTGGCGCGCTCGGGCTTCAACCATTCCGCCAATTACCGCTCGGCGATGTGTTTCGGCACGGCGCGGATCATCGATGAGCCTGAAGAGAAACTGAAGGCGCTGGCCGGCGTCGTCGACCGCTTCTACCCCGGCCGGAGCGAGACCCTGCGGCCGATCTCGGTGCAGGAGGCCAAGGCGACGACGGTGATCGGCATGCGCATCGAAGAAGCGTCGTCGAAGGTGCGCGCCAAGGGCGTCGCCGACGACGAGGAGGATTACGGGCATCCGGTGTGGGCCGGCGTCATCCCGGTGCGGATGGTGGTCGGCGCCGCCGAGCCGTGTCCGAGGCTGCTGCCTGGGACGGTGCGGCCGCAAAACCTGGCTAGATATGCCGAGGGTGCGAGGCTCGATGAGGCGGTGACGCGGGCGCAGCGAGCGTATGAGGGCAAAGTTTAGCCAGCGCCGGGAGTGTATTAAAATCTTGCCGCTGCCGCCGCCTCGCGATATCTCGACACAATGATCACCTTCCGCCGTGCGCAGGCCTCCGACCTGCCTGATATCGTCGCGATGCTGGCCGACGATCCGCTTGGCGCCGGCCGCGAGGACGCCTCCTTGCCGCTGGCACAAGGCTATATCGACGCTTTCAACGCCGATCCCAATCAGTTGCTGGTGGTGGCCGTGGATGGCGGCGAGGTGATCGGCACCTTGCAGATATCTTTCCTTGCGGGCCTGTCGCGCAAGGGCGCGTGGCGCGGGCAGATCGAGGCGGTTCGGGTTGCCGGCCACCGACGCTCGGGGGGCGTCGGCAGGCTGATGATCGAATGGGCGATCGACGCGTGCCGGGCGCGGGGCTGCAGCCTTGTCCAGTTAACCACCGACAAGGGGCGGGCGGACGCGCACCGCTTTTACGAAAGCCTCGGCTTTACCGGTAGCCATCTCGGCTACAAGAAGAGCCTATAGGCGGGCGGAACCACTGCACACTTTTGTGGAACGGCTCGCGGCGTTCGAGCATCGCGCCACCGCTGGCGCATTCGGGAAATCGTTCAGGCATACTTCAACTCGCGACCAACAGGGGATATAGGTCAGCCAAGTTGACCTATATTGCAGCGTCTGGGGAGGCGTGTCGTGACCCTTATGAATCTGTTGGCCTCGCGCTCGTCGCGCATGAAAGCGTCCGAAATCCGCGAGCTCCTGAAGCTGCTCGACCAGCCAGACATAATCTCGTTCGCCGGCGGTATTCCCGATCCCGCGCTGTTCCCGGCCGAGGCGATCCGCGACGCCTATGCTTCGGTGCTCGGCGGCGCCGAGGCGGGTGCGGCGCTGCAGTACCAGGTCTCGGAAGGCTATCTGCCGTTGCGGCGCTGGCTCGCCGGGCAGATGGGCAAGCTCGGCGTCGCCTGTGACGAGGCCAACATCTTCATAACCTCCGGCTCGCAGCAGGCGCTGGATTATCTCGGCAAACTGTTCCTGTCGCCGGGCGATACCGCGCTGGTGACGTGGCCGACCTATCTGGGCGCGCTGCAGGCTTTCAACGCCTATGAGCCTCGCTACGATCGGCTGACCCCGGCCGGCGGCAACATGACGCCCGATGCCTATCGCGCGGCGGCGGCTGCAAATGGCGGCAAGGCCAAATTCGCCTATCTGGTGCCGGATTTCGCCAACCCGACCGGCAACACGCTGAACCGTGAGCAGCGCGAGGCGGTGCTCGACCTTGCCGGCGAACTCGACATCGCCGTCATCGAGGATGCCGCCTATCGCGCGCTGCGCTATGACGGTGAAGGCGAGCCGCCGATCCTGGCGCTCGACTGCATCAGGTCCGGCGGTATCGACAAGGCGCGCACGCTCTATTGCGGCTCGTTCTCGAAGATCCTGTCGCCGGGCATGCGGGTCGGTTGGGTGTGCGCGCCGCGCCAAATCGTCGAGAAGCTGGTGCTGATGAAGCAGGCCTCCGACCTGCATAGCCCGTCGATCAACCAGGTGGTGATGCATCGCGTCGCCGAAGCCGTGTTCGACGGCCAGGTGGAAAAACTTATCGGCGCCTATCGTGAGCGCCGCGACGGGCTGCTCTCGGCACTGGAAGCCCACATGCCGGAAGGCGTGACCTGGAGCCATCCGGAAGGCGGCATGTTCGTCTGGGTGACGCTGCCGGAAGGGGCCGACGCCACCGAGCTTCTGGCGCGGGCGGTCAAGGAGGCGCGCGTCGCCTTCGTGCCGGGCAGCGCGTTTTATGCCGACGGCACCGGGCGCAACACGCTGCGGCTGTCCTTCACGCTCGCCGACCGGCGCGCGGTGAGCGAAGGCATTCCAAGGCTAGCCGCCATCCTGAAGGGATAGGCCGGCGCCGGAAGCCGGCTTTGCCTCCGCCATTGCACTAACCAGCCGCTCGAGCTTTGAAAGCCTGGTGCGAGCGAGCTTGCGGACCGGCTTTTCGACACCTTCTTCGCCGTTTTCGACGACGAAGACCAACGTCATGAAATCGAGCATGAACTCATCTATGGCTGCCGCGACCTCGTGCGACCTGCCCTTGAACCGGCGCAGCAGAGCGGTTGCTTCCTCGATATCGTCGACACCGGCGCTGTCGACAAGCGCTTCGAGCCTCTGAAAACAATCCAATCGCAATTCCTCCCACCGCGCCACCAAACCCGGTTGCGAGCGGAAAGTTCCAAACTGAGAGTGGTCTCGCGAAAGAAATCGCCTCCACCGCTCGAATTCCGCGGTTTCGACCGGGCGTTGGCATTTTTCTGTTCGGGTGGAACCTCCGCGGCCAACAAAGGTTCTTACCAGGTCTGATCCCCCCTCAGACCTCTGAAGGCTAGAGATGCTTTCCAAAGGCCGGCTGGATCCCCTCCCAGCGGGCCTTTTGTTTGCTGGACGGAAGGAGTATCCGCATTGACGACGCCCTGTCCGAACCTAAATTCGAACCCACACGAGGAGGCGTTTTCATGGAAACCCAGGAATTGCATCGCGGCCGGCTCATCGACCACATCCAACTGGTGGTCAGGGACCTTGCGGCCAGCCGGCGTTTCTACGAGGCGGTCCTTCAGGCGCTCGATGCCCCGATTGGCGGCAGCGGCGCCGACTTTTTCTGGGCCGACGAGCTGTTTGTCTCCACTGCCGACAGCCGGGCCGCACAGGGAAAACTCACCGGCCGCCATCACCTGGCTTTCCAGGCAAAGGACCACGCCATGGTCGACGCCTTCTACAAGGCCGGGCTGGCGGCTGGCGGCACGGACAATGGCGCACCGGGCGAACGGCCCTATCACCCCGGCTATTACGCCGCCTTCCTGCTCGATCCCGACGGCAACAACATCGAGGCCGTCCATCACGGCCCGCATAGTCGCAGCGCCGCTTCGGTGAAGATCACCTTCTAAGCTGCCGATATTCAGCCGGCCGGGATCGCGGCCGCATGGGGCGATGCTGGAGAGAGAGGCTGCTTTGCGTTGCCAGATTGGTGGCCACGATGCTAACCGTGCGAATGGCGAGCGGGAATCGGTATCGAAGCAACGCGCGCTGCAAAATCCTCAATAAAACTCCCCTTACCCCCGTGGAGATATATTTTTTATGCAAAACCCAACAAGGGCGATCTGTGCCGCCATGCTTTTATTTGCGATCGGGGCCGTTGGCCTCACAAGTATATCACCTTTTGCTTATGTTTCATCGGCGCAGGCGCAGGAGGAATATCTTCCGACCCAGAAGGATTTTGTCGGCAAATGGAAACTGAACGGTGGGGCCATCCGGCCGCCGCGCGATATGAAGGATGCGCCGACACCGGAACAGGAAGCGGCCGCCAATGAATTCCAGCAGACGGTGACGGCGTTTTACGGGGCGTTCGACTATCTGGAGATCACGGCGGACGGCCGCTACAATTTTCATCAGCCGGGTGATCCGACGTCGGAGCCTTGCGTCTGGTGCGGAACCTGGTCCTTCAGCAAGAGTTCGGCGTGGCTCAAGCTGGAGACCGCGCCCCGGCTGGATATCTACGCCAAGGACGGCGACATGCAGATGACCTACACTGTCGAACCCGACGAAAAATCGAAATATGCATGGCTGGTTTTCGGTTGGACGAAGGTCGAGTAGGCGGCGGCGCACGGCTCGCCAAACGAGCTAAGCGGCTTTTCATCCATCTCGTATCCTCGTATACGAGATGGAGCCAGCCGCCCGAGGAGACCGCATGAACCCATTGCCTGAAACCGTGCCGTTTTTCAGCCAGTGGGAGACGCCCGACCTGACGCTGGACGTGCTCGCCGACGGCGCGGATGTTGCGCTCAGGCGCGATCCGCTGTGGAGGCGATCCGGGGCGGAAACCCTCGATGAGTATGCGGTCTGGGCGGCCAACATCTGCGGCATGGCGTGCCTGAAGATGATCCTGGCAAGCCGCGGCGAGATCGTGCCGACGATCGAGCTTGCCAGGCGCTGCACCTTATATGGCGGCTATGTCGTCAACGGGGGATCGATCAAGGGGCTGGTCTACGCGCCCTTCGTCAGCTTCGTGAAGGAAGCCTTCGGCCTGCGCGCCGAGGTGATGACCAATATCGCGACAGCGGAGATTCCGGTGATCATGCAGCGGACGCGCTTCTTCATCGCGTCGGTCAGCAGTTCGATCCGCTGGCCCGAGCGCGAGCCGCCCTCGAAGGGCGGTCATCTGGTGTTGGTCACGGCGGCATCCAACCAGGGTTTCCGCTTCCACAACCCGTCCGGCCATGACCCCGCCACACAGGCAGACGCAGTGTTGGCGCCGGCCGATTTCGATCGCTTCTTCGCCAATCGCGGCATTGCCGTCGCCATTTGATTTTTTGACAGTCGAGGGATTTCGATGACCGGTAAGACAAGAGTGGCCATCCTCTATGGCGGGCGTTCGGCCGAGCATGACGTGTCGCGCCTGTCGGCCGCCAATGTGCTGAAGGCGATCGACCGGACGCGCTACGACATCGTGCCGATCGCTATTTCGCGAAGCGGCAGATGGCTGCTGCAACAACTTGATGACGCGGCAGGGGCGCCGGCATCCGAAGACGGCCCGGAGGTTGCATTGTTGCCCGGCGGCAAGGGCCGGCTGGCTGCCGTGTCGCCGGACGGTACGCGGCCTGACCTGCCCCCCATCGACGTCGTGTTCCCGGTGCTGCACGGGCCGTTCGGCGAGAACGGCTCGGTGCAGGGCTATGCCGAGGTCGCCGATGTCGCCTATGTCGGCTGCGGCATCCTCGCCTCGGCCGCCGCCATGGACAAGGATGTCGCCAAGCGGCTGATGCGCGAGGCGGGATTGGCGGTTGCCCGCTCCGTCACCGTGCATCGAAACGGCAAGCATTCCTTCCAGGAGATTGCCGGGATGCTCAGCCTGCCGTTCTTCGCCAAGCCGGCGCGCCAGGGCTCGTCCTTCGGGGTCAGCAAGGTGAATGACAGGGACGGCTTCGAGCAGGCCATCGACACGGCTTTCCGCTACGACGGCAAAGTGTTGATCGAGGAATTCGTCGAGGGCCGCGAGATCGAGTTCTCGGTGCTGGAGCGCGCCGACGGGTCGCTGACGGTGTCGCTGCCCGGCGAGATCATTCCGGCCGGCAAGCATGGCTTCTACACCTATGAGGCCAAATATCTCGATGCCGACGGCGCGTTGGTCAAGGTGCCCGCCGATATCCCGGCCGATGTGGCCGAGAAGGCCAGGGATATGGCGCGGCGGGCATTCCAGGCGCTTGGCTGCGAAGCCATGGCGCGCGTCGATTTCTTTCTGCGCGCCGATGGCAGCCTGCTCGTCAACGAGGTCAACACCATTCCCGGATTCACCGACATCTCGATGTACGCCAAGGCGCTGGCGGCATCAGGCATCGGCTACAGCCAAACCATCGACGTGCTGATCGAGCACGCGCTGGCCAGGCATGCGGCGCGCTGATCCGAACGAGCGAGCCTGACTTCCATTCCGCGCGTTGAGAGCGGCCGACGCGGGCCGGATCATTGCCTGTTGAGTGAGGTGTATTTCACCGTTGGCTAAAGTTGCACGTCGGCTCTATATGCCCGATCATGGCATTTGGCAGGGAGGCATCACGTGGCCAATCGTCGAAACGGCACGGCGTCTCCGGCTGATGGGCCGGGGGACGCCCTTTCAGCGGCCGCGCTTCATCCGCGAACCTCATTGCCCAATGTGGCGGCCATCGTCACGACAGTGGCGGCACTGTATTTCGGGCGCGAGGTTTTCCTGCCCATCGCGATCGCGCTGCTGCTGACCTTCGCCCTGGCGCCGCTTGTCTCAGCTCTTAAAAAGGTCGGTATCCCCCGGATTGCCGCCGTCATTGCCAGCGTGCTCGGCGCTTTCGCGGCCCTTGGCCTGTTCTCCTTCATCGTCGCCACGCAGGTCAGCGAACTGGCGCAGAACATCCCGGTCTACCAGACCAACATCCTGACCAAGATCCGCTCGCTCAAGGAAACCGGGGTGGGGGGCGGGATCCTTGCCAGACTGAGCAAGGTGGTCGAGCGGGTCGGCCAGGAGATCGACAGGCAGGACCCCTCGCTGCCGGCTGCCACCCCGGAAAAGCCGCCGCGCGAGCCGGTGCCGGTCGAGATCGTCGCGCGCGAAAGGCCGCTCCAGGTCCTGCAGAACATCGTCGGGCCGCTGATCAGCCCGCTTGGGTCGGCCGGGCTGATCATTGTCGTCGTCATCTTCATGCTGCTCGAGCGGGAGGATCTGCGCGACCGCTTCATCCGGCTTGTCGGCTACGGCGACCTCCACCGCACCACCGAGGCGCTTCAGGATGCCGCCAAGCGGGTGGGCCGCTATCTGTTGATGCAATTGGTCGTCAACATCGTCTACGCCGTACCGATCGCGATCGGGCTCTGGGCTCTCGGTATTCCCAATGCGCTGCTGTGGGGGCTGCTGGCGCTGGCGCTGCGTTTCGTGCCCTATATCGGCCCGATCATAGGCATGCTTTTGCCGCTGTTCCTGGCGCTGGCCGTTGCGCCGGGCTGGTCGCTCGTGCTGTGGACGGCCGCCCTGTTCGTGGTGATGGAGCTGATCACCGGCAATGTCATCGAACCCTGGCTCTACGGTTCGCGGACAGGACTGTCGCCGCTGGCGATCATCGTCGCGGCGATTTTCTGGACGTGGCTTTGGGGGCCGCTCGGGCTGATCTTGTCGACACCGCTCACGGTCTGCCTGGTGGTGCTGGGCAGACACGTGCCGCAGTTTGAATTTCTCGACGTTCTGTTCGGCAACGAGCCCGTGCTCGAACCCCATGCGCGCCTGTACCAGCGGCTGCTGGCCGGCGATCCGGAAGAAGCCACCGACCATGCCGAGGAGATGCTGGAGGAGAAATATCTGGTCGAATTCTACGACAAGGTGGCCATTCCGGCGCTTCTGCTGGGCGAACAAGACCGTGTGCGCGGCGTCATGGGCGATTTGCAAAGGCGGCAGGTGGCGGCCAGTGCCCTGATGCTGGTCGCCAATCTCGACGACAGCGCGCAGGAGGAGGCAGGCGAGGAGGAGGAGCCGCCCGTGGCCGCAGAGGCGAGCGACGATGGCGATCCCAACGGGGAGGACGAGAAGACCGACCTGCCCGATGGCACGGATATGTCCGTGCTTTGCGCCGGTGGGCGTGGCGAACTCGACGACGCCGCCGCCGCGATGCTGGCGCAGGTGCTGGAGGTCCAGGGCGCGACGGTATCGAAAGCCGGCTTTGCGGATATGGAGCCCGCCAGCATTCGCCGCCTTGAGCTCGAAACCGTCGACACCGTCGTGGTCGGATTCCTGAACCGGGATTCCGTCAAGCACGCCCGTTTCCTGGTTCGCCGGCTGAAGCGCGCGAAGGCCGCACTTCGGGTGGGAATCGTGTTCTGGTCGGAGGCCGCTGCTGAGGACAAGGAGACGGCCGACAAACTGGCCCGTGATATGAACGCGGATTTCGTGGCGCATGGCATGGTCGACGCCGTGCTGGGCGCGCTGTCAAACGAGCCGCCGGTCGCGCTCAAGCTTGTCGCCAAACGGCGCATGCGGCGACAGCGGGCCGCGTCCAAGAAGGTCACGGCGGCAGCGGCGGGTTAGGCCCTGCCTTTGCCTTCTTCGGCAGTGTCGGGGTCGACAAGCCAGGCACGAATTGCGGAAAATAGTTCAGACCGATGTCGATTTCCGGGAGGCCCATTCGTCTTGACGATAGGGAGCCGAAGAATTCACCCAATCAGGAACGATGCGATGACAATCACCATCACGGCATTTAAGCGATCGCCCGATCGCGGCAAGGGACTGGCGCGCGATACGCGCGTTCGCTGGGCGCTCGAAGAAGCAGGGCAGCCTTATGAGGTTCGGTTTGTTTCCTTCGCGGAGATGAAGGCGCCTGGCCATCTGGCACTCCAGCCCTTCGGCCAGATCCCCACCTATGAGGAGGGTTCTCTCTCACTGTTCGAGACCGGCTCGATCATCCTTCATCTTGCCGAGCAGCACGCGGGCCTGCTGCCCGGCGATCGCGATGCCCGCGCGCGTGCGATCACCTGGATGTTTGCCGCACTTAACACAGTCGAGCCGCCGATCCTCGAATTAACGACGGCAAAGATATTCGAAGCTGACAAGCCCTGGAGCGAGGAGCGTTTGCCATTGGTGAAGGATCGTGTTCGCGCCTGTCTCGACAGGCTCTCGGCTCGCCTGAGCGCCGCCGAGTGGCTCGACGATGCATTCAGCGCGGGCGATCTGTTGATGGTATCGGTGCTGCTGCGACTAAGAATGTCGGGCATTTTGGACGAATATCAAAACCTTGCTGCCTATGTGGCGCGCGGTGAAGCTCGGCCCGCTTACATCAGGGCTTTCGCTGCGCAATTTGCGGTCAACGCCCCGAGCACGCTGGACAGGCATGGCGCGAACGCTCTGAGATGTTCGCAAAGCCAGGGATGATGCAGCGGATTGTAATTCTTGGAAATGCCGGAAGCGGCAAATGACCCTGGCGCGGCAGATCCCAGACTTTTGCAGGCGGTGAGGAATGCTTGAAATTCGCCCAGCCCAAGAAGCCGACCAGCCGGCGATCGTGCAACTATGGCACCAGGGCTGGCATGATGCCCACGCGCATCTGGTTCTGGCCGAAATCCTGGCGTACCGAACGCCCGCGCATTTTTCGCTGTGGCTGGAGCAATCCGCCGATGCATTCCATGTGGCGGCAGCCGATGAACTGCTTGGCTTCGTCGCCATCAACGGAGCGGAGCTGGTGAAACTCCACGTAAGCCCGCAAGCACGGGGAAGCGGGACCGCCCGCGATCTGCTGTCACGCGCCGAGCATCTCTTGTCCGAGCAAGGCGTGGCTGAGGCCGAGCTTTTCTGCACGGCGGGAAATCTCCGCGCGCAGAGATTTTATGCCCGCGAAGGGTGGCGCTTGAGCCGCACCTTCGAAGACGCACTTTGGCTGCCGGACGATGTCGCCGGCAGGTTCACCGTGGAAACCCACTGCTATCGGAAGCATCTGGGCTTTCGGTAGCCTTGTCTATTCGGAACGACCTTGGCGAGACTGTCGCGGACGCTGGAGCAGGCACCCCTACCGATCGACCATCGCCATGCCCCGCTCGGTGTAGCGCGGGCCGGAGACTTTTCCCGGCGCAAGCGCTGCGTCGAGCGCGGCCATCTCGGCGGCATCGAGTTTGATGGCGGCGGCGGCGACGTTCTCTTCCAGATATTTTGTGCGCTTGGTGCCGGGGATCGGCACGATGTCGATGCCAAAGCCGTCGCCCTTCGCCAGCAGCCAGGCCAGCGCGACCTGGCCGGGCTTGACGCCGCGGGCAGCGGCAATGTCGCTCACCTTGGCGGCCGCCTCGACATTGGCGTCGTAGTTTTCGCCTTGGTAGCGCGGGTCGTTGCGGCGATAATCGCCGTCGGGATAGTCTTCCGCGCGCTTGACCTGGCCGGTGAGAAAACCTCGGCCGAGCGGCGAGAACGGCACCAGGCCGATGCCGAGTTCGCCAAGCAGCGGGATGATCTCCGGCTCCAGATTGCGCTCCCACAGCGAATACTCGCTCTGCACGGCCGACACCGGATGCACGGCATGCGCCCGGCGGATGTTGGCCGCACCCGCCTCCGACAGGCCGAAGAAGCGCACCTTGCCTTGCGCGATCATCTCGCCGACGGCGCCCGCGACATCCTCCATCGGCACCGCGGGGTCGACGCGGTGCTGGTAGAGCAGGTCGATATGGTCGGTTCCGAGGCGGCCGAGCGAGGCTTCCACGACCTCTCGAATGTGTTCGGGCCGGCTGTCGGTTCCGACCTGCTTGCCGTTTTCGATGCGAAAGCCGAATTTGGTGGCGATCGTCACCTGGTCGCGCTTGCCCTTCAGCGCCCGGCCAAGCAGGGCTTCGTTGTCGTAAGGGCCATAGACCTCGGCGGTGTCGAGGAAGGTGCAGCCGAGTTCGATGGCACGGTGCAGCGTGGCGATGGATTCGGCCTCGTCGGCCGGGCCGTAGGACTGGCTCATGCCCATGCAGCCGAGGCCGATGGCCGAGACCTGCAGCCCCTGGCTGCCGAGCTTGCGTGTGTTCAGGGTCATGGTGGGGTCTCCAAGGAGGGGATGCGCGACTATAGCAGCCGCATCGACGTTGGCCGATTCAATCGACACTCTATTCGATCAGGATGTGGGCTTCACGCGCGGCCTCGACGAGCGCCGCCCTGGCGACGTCGGGGGCGACATCGCCGCTCGTCGCCCGCCGACAGGCGCGCAGCGCGGACTGATGCTTCGGGCTGCCTGCGTCACGCCAATGTGTGGTGAGCAAATCAATGGCCTGCTGTGTGTTGGACAGATGGTGGATGGAACCGGTGACGCCGACCGAAACCGCCACAGGCTTCGAGAACCATGCCGTTTGCATTGGAACCACCTCGATAGGGCTGAAGCGATAAACGCCTATGGCCGCTCAAAGGTTTCGTCGAAGCCAATCAATCCGGCGTGAGAGTTGCCGATACCTCCCAATGGCATTGGGCGACCCCATCTTGTCCGCGCGGCTCACATGTTCGAGGAGACGTCGCGGGTGGACGGTGTTTTGGGTTTGTGGGCGGCACGTTGCCGCGGCGCCTGATGGGCGGGGCGGGGTTTGACTGTGTTCACGACAGTGGGCGCCTGCGCCTTGCGGCGCTTGAGCCAGCTGGCTGACAGTTCGGCAAGGAGACTGCCCAAGCCTTTCACGACGTCCTCCTCTTGTAAGGGTGACAAGGTAATTTTCGTCACCCCAACTTGTTCCGCCGGAAATCATTCCGCGAAAAATAAAGGTTCTTGCCGGCGAAAGCGCCGGGCATCACCTGCCGATATAGGCGGCCAGTTCGTCCGGCGTCCCATTCGGGAAGGCCTGTTTCAGAAAATCCAGGAACGCCGACACGCGCGCGCTGAGCAGCCGCCGGGAGGGGTAGAGCGTCCAGAGAGCGATCTCCGGGCCATCGATGTCCCCCCAATTCACCAGGGTGCCGTCAGCCAAATCGTGGCTCACCAGGGAAATTGGGAGACGTCCAACACCGACGCCGGCCCGCACCGCATCCCGCACCATGATCAGCGTCGACAGAGCAAGGACAGGCTCGACAGCAATCGTCGAGCGGCCACCATGGTCCTTCACGTGCCATGTCTGGCGTTCGCCTGTGCCGCGTGCAACGCCAGGAGCGGCCTGCCCACCGGTCGTACGAGGAAGGTCCGGGCTCGCCACAACGACCAGGCGGTCGCGGAGAAACGCCCGTCCGACCAGGCTTTCGTCGGGTTTCGGATTGACCCGGATCACCAGGTCGTAACCTTCCTCGATCATGTCGACAGCCCTGTCCTCCGTCGTGACCTCAAGCCTCACCTCGGGATGCTTGAGGGTAAATCCCGCGGCGATCCTTCCCATCGCGGTCTGAGAAAAATGCAGAGGTGCGCTGATCCGCAGCCTGCCCTTGGGTCTTTGGCCGCCCGAGGCGATCTCGGCGGCCGTCTCGTCCAGTTCGGCGAGCAAGGTCCCCGTCCGCTCGAAGAGTGCTCGCCCTTCCTCGGTGAGCTTCAGGTTGCGCGCACCCCGTTCAAACAGGCGCAGGTCAAGGCTGCTCTCCAAGTCTCCAACCCGCCGGGACAGCGTTGCCTTGGGCCGGCCGGTGGCCCTTGCCGCTTTGCCGAAACCCCCATGGCGGGCAACGAGGTTGAAATCGGTCAGGGCCAGAAGATCCATGAGTGTTCCACCAGTGAGACGGTACGTCTAAAATTTCGGCCTGTTTGACTGTTTGTGAGCCACACATATTGGGCCTGTCAAGCAACCCAACAGGAGAAATTCCATGACCATCCTCGTTACCGGCGCCACAGGCAATGTTGGCCGCCAAGTTGTCGAGCACCTCGTCAAGCGCGGCGCCGACGTCCGTGCTCTCGTCCGCGATCCGTCGAAAGCCAGCTTTCCGGCAGGCGTATCGGTCGCGCAAGGCGACTTTCTCGATGTCGATTCACTGCGCAAGGCCATGTCCGGCGTTTCCACCCTGTTCCTCTTGAACGCCGTGGTGCCGGACGAATTCACCCAGGCTTTGGTCGCGCTGAACGTCGCCCGATCGGCGGGCATCGAGCGGATCGTCTATCTCTCGGTGATCCATGCGGACGTCTATGTGAACGTGCCGCATTTCGCCGGCAAATTCGGCGTCGAGCGAATGATCGAGCAGATGGGCTTCCAGGCTACGATCCTGCGCCCGGCCTACTTCATCCAGAACGACCTGATGATCGAAGACGTCATCACCGGCTACGGCACCTACACAATGCCGATCGGCACCAAGGGGCTCGCCATGATCGACGTGCGTGATATCGCCGAGATCGCCGCTCTCGAGCTGCTGCGTCGGGAACGATCCGCAGAGCCGCTTGCGCTGGAGCGGATCAATCTCGTCGGTCCGCAGACACTGACCGGGAGGGATATCGCGGCCATCTGGTCCGACGTGCTCGCCCGCCCGATCAGCTACGGCGGCGACAATACCGAAGGTTTCGAGCAGAATCTCAAGCAGTTCCTGCCTGCCTGGATGGCGTACGACATGCGCTTGATGGGCGAGCGGTTCCTGACCGACGGCATGCTGCCCGAGGCCGGCGACGTCGAGCGGCTGACCGCGCTTCTGGGCCGCCCGCTGCGTCCCTATCGGGACTTCGCCTCACAAATCGCCGGCTCAGCCTGACGGAACAGCTCTCATCATCATCAGGGTACAGAAACAGCAGGGCGGCCTTTTGAGGAGGCCCCCTGACTGGCACGGGACAAATGCGCGTTCAGCCGGAACTGCCCTACTGCAGGGTGGCCGGACCAGGCCTGTCGAGTTGGGCGATCACGTGCTCGCCACCGGCGCCACCGAGCCCATCCACGAACAGACCAGCTACGCCGTCGAAATTGGTGAGCCCGTCGAATTCAATTGCGGCGCCAATCAACTGGGCTGCCTGGAAGACAAGGTATTCGACGTCCTCGAGGGCGACGTTTTCGGCCAGGTTCCTGACCCTTACATGCTCCGCCACCGCCGTGATGCTGACGATGCCGGTCTTCCTGAAGGCGATCTGGACCGCTGAACGGACGTCATCGCGCAGTCGCGCCGAGTAATTATACCGCATCGAAACCTCCCGAAGGGAACGGTTTTCTGTTCAGATCGCACAATGCGGCAGAGACTTCGCCTTGGCAAGTCACGAATTAAATAATATTCAAATAAATCAACCAGTTAGCATAGTTATGCAAGTGTGCGCCTTACGCCGAATACCCATCAGGCTCATCATGAGCACGAGAAGCGGTTCACGCATCGCGAGGTCTTGACGCGCTAGGAGCGGTTTCCTAACTATGAGGTAAATGAGTTGAATACTCATTCGACGTATTCATGGTCCAGAGCGAGGGAAGCGCTATGACTGAACTGGAACGCCCGGAACGGTTGCAGATCATGCTGACGTCAGACGAACTGGCGGCGCTGGAAAACTGGCGCTTCGACAAGCGCATGCCGAGCCGTTCGGCCGCTGTCAGGGAATTGCTGCGGCGCGGTCTTGCCGCGGATGGCTTCCTGACGGCGGAGCAAGGGGCGAAGTCGCAAGACTTCGGCATCCTGCCAACCGCCGACGGCAATGGCATTTCCGACGGCGGCAAGGAGTAGAGCGGTTCACCGCGCGTGAGCCGCCCTGGTCCCCGCAACGGTCGGCGGTCGCCGCGCGGCGCCGGCCAGCGTAGCGGACGATAACTCTCGATTCAGAGGATGTTGGTCGTCACTTCGACGACGATCGCGGCACCTTCCAGGCTGCCATTGGTGACGTGCACGACGCGCGATACCCGCAGATCCTGCGTGGTTCCGTCGATCGACAGCGCAACGCTTTCTCCGATCCGGGGAACCGCCTGGAAAACGGCGTCCGTGGCCTCCGGCCGGTTGTCGATCGATATGCGGCAGTTGACGGTCATGAGATGTCTCCTGTGTCGGCCCGGTGGTCAACGCGGGGTCCGCGAAATGGTTTCAGGAGGCCGGATGCAACTTAACGGCGCCCAGATCCGTAACGCAGTAATTGCTCCATTGTTCATCGTAACGGAGCAACAGGGCTCGCCGGGGAGGGCGTTGGGGCTGCCCCGGCGAGCTTGATCCGCTCTGCCCAGGGCGCTACGTTACCGGGGTATGGAGACGAGTTTCGGGGTCCGCAATTCCCCGGCCATCCTTGCTGCCTGGAAAATTGTCATCAAAACCAGGATGGGCTCACCCTCGGTCGGGCTGATGGTCAGGACGACGCGGCCAAGCTCGTCGCTCATGCCGCAAGACCAGTCCTTCACGGCTATCACCTTTCTGGCGGCCATATGCCTTCTCCTGCACGGGAGGTTCTCTGCGGGCTACGCCGCCTGGAGTTGGTCGGCAGAACCTTCGCGCGATATTGCAACCAGCCGAAATGCGGCAAATGCGGCCAATATCATGAAAACCGCCGTGATGTTCAGGGACATCGCCGATGCAAGGACGCCCCCGTCAAAGCAACTCAGTTCCATGTCGCTGCACCCCTTCGATCCACTGTCGGCCTGGATGATGATCCTGCTTCGCGCGAAATACAAGCGTTCGCTAATACGCCGATGCGGCTGGCCAGCGCTGCGCGCTTTGAGCAGGCGAACGGTTGCTTGCTGGTTCCCGCTCAAGGGCTCGAACCTCGATTCACGCCTTCAAAGGGCGCTGTCCTACCATTAGACGAAGCGGGAGAATGCAAGTCGCGCCCCACCCCTAGCCGGTTCACGCGCCGGGATCAACGCAATGCGGCGCCAAAGCCGATTGGAGGCGCGGTATCAGTCTGGAAAGTTGGTGACAGGTTCCTCGCAGCGGTAGACCGGGCAGCTGCCGTCACGGGTCGGGACATAGGCCGACATCGGCACCTCCGGCCAGTCGCATTCGTTGCCGAACTGCCTGACATAGCGGTCATAGGTGTTGGGTCCGGTGGTCAGCACCACGGCATGGCGGCTTTGGAGCAGTCGCCGGAGTTGGTCGCAACTCATCGTGCGGGTATCGGGCCTGGCTTCGGCGAGGCCGGTCGCGGCCAGCAGGATCGCTGCCGTCATCAAGGCAATTCGGCGCATCGGCATGGCTGTTCCCTCGAATGGATGTATTGGCCGAAACTCGCATCCCGGCGGGTGGTTCCGCAACCGCCGGGTGGCCGTCTGTAGCGGCGCAACCAAATGGTCGGTCGTGCATTGCTGGGGATGAATGGCAGGAAGCCCTACGAAACCCCGCAATGGCGTCCCGGAAACGGGGATCGCGAGGCCATGTGCTGTTCTTTTTGCGGCGGCCGCGACCACAGCTACGAGGACTGTCCGCAAAGGGACGCCGATCCAGCACCGAATGCCCCTGACCCTCCCAAGCCGGACTGATCGGCACCGGTGTGCCGCACCGGCGATATTCGCTGCGCCCCACCGGCATTCGCACATCTGCCTGAGGTCCTCGACGCCGTCCGGCTACATCCTGACCTTGCCGGTGTTACCGATTTCCGGGCGGCTGTCGCTGACCGTTGCCGCCAGCATCTTCACATAGCTGACCACGGTGCCGGGACTGTCCCAATACTGGGCATCTTTCGGCGTCACTTTAAGCACGCGGATCGAAGGGTCATCGGCACTGTCCCACCAGGCCTTGGCCGGGGTCGACCACAACTCCCTGATCTTGGCGCGGTCGTTCGAAACCGCCGCCAGACCGCTGACGGAAACATATTTCTGGCCGCCTGAATCGGCGAAGGCGAGACCGACATTGGGCTCGGCTTCGATCTCGTCGTCCTTATGGCTGTCGACATCGGTGAGGAAGTAGATTGCGTTTTCGTCGCGCACCACATGCGCCGCCATGGGTCGCGAGCGGATGTCATCGCCTTCGCGGGTGGCCAGCATACAGAAACCGATCCTGTCCATCAGCTTCCAGACCCGGTCGAGATCGCCGTCGCTCATCGTGTGCCTCCTTATTGAGCCATCCATGGGGGTGTCGGGTGCAACTCGCGCAAGCGCGCAAGGTTCCAGTGCAAGGTCCAGTCATGAACTGCCTGGACTGTTCCTGGGAGGAATGTTGGGAGGCGATTGCAACCAAAACCCACCGCGGCGCATTGGTGGCCATGCGCGCAATCCGCGCATGAGGGAGAAGGGGTCGACAGTGACAGATTTGGCGGGCTTTGATGCCTTGATCGCCATTACCGCCGATGCGCGGCTGGCGGCGATTGTCGATTCGTCCTTCGACGCCATCGTCAGCAAGGATTTGAACAGCATCATCACCAGTTGGAACGCGGCGGCGCAACGCATGTTCGGCTACACCGTCGAAGAGGCCGTCGGCCGGTCCGTGCTCATGCTCATCCCCGATCATCTCAAGGATGAAGAGACCGACATCATCAGCCGGGTCCGCAAAGGCGAACTGCTGGCAAGCTATGAGACGATCCGCCGACGCAAGGACGGCGGCCTCATCGCCGTGTCGCTGACCATTTCGCCGATCAGGAACGCGTCCGGCGAGATCATCGGCGCCTCGAAGATCGCCCGCGACATCACCGCCAGCAAGGAGAGCGAGCGCCGGATCAGGCTTTTGCTCCGCGAGGTGAACCATCGCGTCAAGAACCAGTTCGCGGTGATCCTCTCGATGATCCGGGAGACCAGCAAACGCTCGACCGATCCGCGCGAGTTCGAGGAGTTGATTCGCTCCCGCATCATGGCGCTGTCGCGGTCGCACGATCTGCTGGTGAACTCGGAATGGGCCGGCGCCAGCCTCTTCGACCTCGCCCAGGAGCAGCTCAAGCCGTTCGGCCACGAGGCGCGGGTATCGCTGTCCGGACCGCTTTTGACCCTGCAGCCGAACGCCGTGCAAAATCTCGGCATGGCATTTCATGAGCTCGGCACCAACTCTTCAAAATATGGCGCGCTGGCGAGCGAGGCCGGGCGGCTCGAGATCACCTGGCGGATCGTCGAAGGCGTTTCGGACAAGCGGGAAATCCATCTGGTTTGGGACGAGACGATGCCGGTGCGTGAAGGAGAGCGGCCCGGGGGGCGGCAAGACGAAAGCACGCGCAAGGGTTTCGGCACCGTCGTCCTGCAACGGGTCGCGCCGCAATCGCTGAACGGCTTGGCGGTGCTGGATCGCAGCCCGGGCCATCTCAAATGGTCCCTGACGGCGCCCCTGGACTCGATCATCGTTCCGGAGCTCGGCGCCGACCTGCCCGAAACCGAGACTTCCTGAGCCTTGAGGTCTGGTTCCATCAACCTCCCTTTGGCAGATGCGTTTTCAAAAGCGGCCGCATCCTTGCCGCACCTGGCGGTGGATTCAGGAACCGTGACCCGGTGGCCGCGTTGTGGCGTCACGCTTTCGGAGGGGACATCATGGAACAACTCGTCGAGGAATTCGGCCATTCCACCTACACCTCGTTTCCGGTCATCGCGGCGCGGCTGTTGCTGGCGACGCTCTATGGCGCGGTCATCGGTTTCGAGCGCGAATGGCGCAATCGCCCGGCCGGACTTCGCACGCATATTCTCGTCTGCGTCGCCACCGCCACCTTCGGCATCCTGACGGTCGAGATCGTGCACGCGCCGATGTTCGCGGGGGAATCGGTCAAGGTCGATCCGATCCGGGTGGTCGAGGCGGTGACCGCCGGGGTCGCTTTCCTCGCCGCCGGCTCGATCATGTTTTCGCGCGGCGAGGTGCATGGGCTGACGACCGGCGCCGGCATGTGGCTGGCGGGCGCGATCGGCGTCGCCTGCGGCCTGGGTCTTTGGCAAGTGGCCGGGTTCGGCACGCTGATCGTGCTGGTCGTTGCCGGCTTTCTGCGCCGGTTCGAACGCGGACCCGGCCTTGCCGCCGGTGATGAAGGCAGTCAGGCAAAGGCGGAGAAGGAGGGGGCTTCGGCCCGATCAAAGGAAGGGCGAAGGTAATTCCGGTCGCCGGGAAATGCCGTGACTGGTTTCACCGAAGAAGCCGGCCAGCAGATCGGCCGTGCGCGCCGGATTCTCCTCGGGAAAGAAGTGCCCGCCCGGCATCGCCTGGCCACGCACATCGTCGGCCCAGCCGCGCCACAGCGCCAGCGGCCCGCCTTCGCCGGCATACCAATCCGCCAAGGCGCCCTGACCGCTCCATAGCGCCAGCAGCGGGCAGCGGATGCGCCGGCCGGCTGCCTTGTCGGCATGGTCGTGCTCGCGGTCGAGCGTGGCTGCCGCCCGATATTCCTCGCAGATGGCATGGGCGTGGGCAGGCGCGCGCAAGGCCTCGATATAGGCCTGACGCACTTCGGCTGGAAACGCCGATGGCGGCGAGCCCCAGCCGTTGAGCGCATTGTCGACGATCGCCTCGACGGCGCCGGACAGGATCTTTTCCGGCAACGGCTCTGGTTGCGCCAGCAGCGACCATGGCCAATAGCCCAGCGCCAGCCTGGCGTCGGCCCGGTCCCAGGCATCGGCGGTCGGCACGATGTCGAGAACGGCGAGCCTGTCGATGCTGTCCCGATGATCGAGCGCCATGCGGTAGGCGACACGCCCGCCGCGATCATGACCGGCGACCATGAAGCTGCTGAAACCCAGCTTCTCCATCAGCCTCCTCATATCGGCGGCCATGGCACGCTTGGCATAGGGTGCGTGGTCCGGAGTGGACGTCGGACAGGAACTGCGGCCATAGCCGCGCAGGTCGGCGCAGACGACGCTGAACCGGCTGGCCAGAGCGGGGGCGATGTCGCGCCACATCAGATGCGTTTGCGGAAAGCCGTGCAGCAACAGCAGCGGTGGGCCGCCGCCGGCACGCAGGCAGTATATGCCGGCATCGCCAATGTCGATTTCCGTGCTTTGAAAACCTTCGAACATGACCGCCTCCGGCACGCGCAACGGCCGGCAAACGGGTTTGGTTGCAATGCCGCCCGGCGAGGCGGCCAACCTTTTTCTTCGACAGGCGTTGTCCCTGTGAAGGGAAGGTCGCCGCGGGCGGCCGTGAAAGAAAAGAAGGAGGCAGTGATGAGAACTCTCGCCATCATGCCACTAGGCCTCATGCTGGCGCTGGCAGTGCCGGCCGCGGCCCAGCAGCAGAACGACAGCCAGGCGCTGCAGGCCGACAAATGCAGGGCTCAGACCGAGCAAGGGGCAAAACAGCAGCCTGAACAGCAGGCCGATGACGGCAATTTGACCGCGAAGCTCAACGACTGCGGCGGCGTGCTGAAACCACCCCCGACGGGCGACCAGGGCATGGCGGCGCCCGCTCCCGACGAAGGCAAGACGCCGGTGATCAAGCCTGGTGAAGTGCCGCCCCAGCCGCCGAAACAATAAACGCCGGCTCGTTGGTATTATCGCGCAAGCTAATGGAACCTCGTTATCTTGGGAGCGTTTTTCTCACGACTTGAAATTTGGAGAGATTATCGTGAGAGATATTGCAGCCACTGCCACGTTGCTTGCCTCGATAGCGATCGTGATTGCCTTGATTCTGCTGGCGCCAAAGAGTTTTGGCTTCGAAACCTCTCACCCGATCGTACAGGGCGAGCTTCCGGCGGAATAATCGGATCGATTATTCGGATACGGAGTGATCAGGACCGATTTGCACGAAGCAGGCGAGGCACGATGCCCCGCCTGCCTTCTATTGAAACCGCTATTGCACCAAAACGCCGGAGTGGCTGCAGAGCGCTGCGAACGCTTCCTGTGCCTCGGCAGCACCTATCTTGGTTTCCAGGGCGGCTTCGACCTTCTCGCGCGCCGCCTGGTAGAACGGCCCGCGCTTGGCCTGCGGCCAGTCGATCAGGATTTCGCTGGCATCCTTGAGCGTGGCGACGTCGCGGATCGTATCCGACCCATGCGGCTTGATCCGCATCGGTGTGGGCAAAATGAGATCAGGCATGGCCCCTGTTCCAACTACTGGAGGAGTTTTGCTTCGCGCGCGGCGTCGATCATCGCCCGCATCGCTTTTTCCGCCGGCGTCCAGCCATCCAGCGCATCGCGGCAACTGCGCAACGCCGCCCGGTAGCGCCGTCCCTGGCCAGCCGGCCAGTCGCCGAGGCATTCCAGGCCTTCCCAGGCGCTGCGGATGATGCGCTCGCGCTCCGGCGCGAATTTCAACCTGATGGGGCGGGGAAACATCTTGTCGTTCAACGGTCGTCTCCATGATTGCCGCAAGTCGCTGGACGGCATGCGTGAGAGGCATCCGGTAACGTCGGCGGCAGGGCAGGGTTCCCTTTCCCGGAGATCAAATCTCAGCGTCGATGTCCGACAGCGATCTCGGCGTCGGCGCTTCGGCGTTGTGCGCCGCTGGGCGGTCATGCTCGAACTGTTCGGTCCCGGGCAGAGGGTGCAGCCAGGTCTCGCGCCTGGAGGTCCACAGTTCATATTCGGGCACGAGATCGGTCGGCGCGATGTCGAGGCTGCCGATCGCCACCTCGGCCTCGTTGTCGTCGACCCAGGCGACGCGGCCGCCGCAGGTCGGGCAAAAGCTGCGCGTGCCATAGGAGCTGACGAGGCCGGTGGTCTCGAAGGCCTCGCGCGGCCAGATGGCAAAGGCCGAATAGACCGAACCGCCGGCCTTCCGGCAATCCTTGCAGTGGCACAGGCCGACGCGCAACGGCGGGCCGTGAACCTCGAACTGCACGCCGCCGCACAGGCAGCTGCCGGTCCTGCGTATGGTGTCGGACATGACAACCTCCCTCAATGCGTGGCGCTGCGGGCCGGGTGGGACAGATGCTCGTCTGCCGTTTCGTTGGCCAGGATGAGAAACCGGGAAAAAGACATCCTGTTCACCGTACCACCAGGCCCGGTTGACACGGCCCGCAGCATCTTCAACGCCGTCCAGGCGAAATGGTTTCGGGCCTAAAGCGCGCCGCGCCCGAACGAGTTCAGACGACCCGCTTCATGCATGTCGTTCTCCCAAAACCGAGATCCACTTTTGGGCGACATGCGCTAGCCGCGGGCCGCCATATGGGCGTCGAGCTTCTTGCGCGAGGGTCCGTAGCGCTTGATGATGGTCTGTGCCTCGCTTGGCGGAATGCCGTATTTGCGGGCAAAGGCGGCAACCTCGTAGGGCTCTTCGCTCGAGACCTGCTTGCGGTCCTGCTTCGTCTTCGACTTGTCGTCAGCCATCTCAGGCCTCGCTTTCTGTTTTCGGGGAAACGCGCAACCTTCAGCGCCCGCGATCAACACGACATAACACAGATCGGCGCTGCCGGTTCCACTAGGCGACATGGCCAGGCTGCAACCGGCCTGTATCAGGCCGATGGCCGCATGAGGTCGGCGTCGGAAGCGTGGTCGCCGTCACATTCGGAGCATGCAGCGCTGAGGCCGGGGCAGCCGCGCCGGTGGGTGCCGGCAGGGCAGCAATGGCCGTTGGAACTCGTCCAGCGCGGGCATTCGAAGACTTGGCCAGCGCCACCGCAGCCGCTGCACTCCAGCGGCGCCGACCGCACGCTATGAGATATCGCCCCAAACCTGACGCTTGTACGCAAATTTCAGCCCACCCAAAATCGCTGCGCCGGCACGCCGGTGCATTAGCCCCGACTAACGATAGCACTTCCGTGATTACCAACAAGTTTCAATCGCGGGCGGCGCCGGAAGCCGTTCGGGCCGTCGTCAGGCCGGCTTCAGCCGCATCGCGGCGAGATACATGAGCGCCGAGGCGGCCTGCCCGCGGTCCCAGCCGGCGGCCTCGACCTTGCGGAGCAGGGCGGCAAACCGAAAATCGCTCTTTGCTGGCGCGGTGCGAGGCTTCGAAGCCTCCTTCGACCGCGGCAAGCGCCCTGTCGAGAAAAATTGGCCTGGCGTGTCGGACCTGGCGCCCGTCGCGCGTCCTAGGAGCGAGCAATCTGCAAAGCTGGAGAACGAGCATGTCGTCGCAAATCACTCAATCGCCGTGGCAGACCACGGCCCTTCTCATCGCCCGGCTGATCTTCGCCGGCGTCTTCCTGATGGCCGTGACCTTCAAGTTCATGGGCATGGACGCCACCGCCGGCTATATCGCCGCCGCCGGCTTTCCGTTTCCGTTGTTCCTGGCCTGGTGCGCGGCGATCCTGGAAGTCGCGCTGGTGCTGTGCTTCCTGACCGGCGCCTTCTTCTCGCAGGCGGCCCTTGTCGCCGCCGCCTATGTGCTGTTCCTCGCCCTGGCCTTCCACGGACCCAGCCACTGGGCCGGCAACCAGGCCGAGTTCGGCTTCTTCGTCGACCATTTTTCGTTCCTGGCCGGACTGCTGTTTGCGGCCGTGCATGGACCGGGCAAGGTGCTTTCGCTCAATTTGGGATGGCCGGGCAGGGCTTGAGGCGAGACCGACCGGCACCGCGCGAAGGACGCGCGCCGGGGCCTGCCTTGGCACCCCCTCACAGCTGGTCGTTGTAGGGTTCCTTTATCTTGCCGACCATGCGGGCCAGCTCGAAAAAGACGGCATCTCCGCCTCCGGCTGGCACTGGTTGGCGAGTTCCAGCAGCCGGATCGGAAAGTTGACGGCGTCGCGGCTGGACGCGGACATGCCTTCGGACCGCTCCTGGTTGGTTTCGCCTGCCTCGGTCTTGCGCAAGGCCAGGTCGATTTCCTCCGCCGTCAGCACCCCCTTTTGAACCAGGAGGCGGTTGATCGAGGCGACGGCCATCAACAGGCCTTCGAGTTGCAGGTTGGCGACATTCATGGCGATTGCTCCCGTGACTGGGGTTGAAACGCGCGAGCGGCATTTCCGCTCCAGAAAGGCTGCGGGCGAACGCCTATTCCTGCGTCAGCCGTTCGCCATATTCGCGCCACAGCGCCTTGACCTCCAGGCTGCCGAGGCTGCCGATCGAAACATCCCCACAGCTGATGGCGACGGCGCCGATGTCGTATTGGGGGTAGGCGTTGGCGACGAAACGGATGGCTTCGCCCAGCGAACGCACGCGGATGACCGGATCCGCCTGACCCTGGCCGGTGCTGCGCACGCCGGAAACCATGGCTGGTGCATGCCGCATCCTGAACACGGATGCCATGGCTGGTCTGTCCATCGTCCTCTCCCACAAGGCCGTGCGACGGGAATCATTCCATGAGCTTCGACGAATGATTTCACACCTGCCGGCTTGTGACCAGCCGCCGGCAAAAGCAGGGTTTTACGCGCTTTGCCAGCGTCGGTCAGGCCGGAATTGCGATCGATCTAGGAATTTTTTCTCAGAAAACGGTTGACGGGGTGAGTGCAGCTATGCTACATTTTTGTCCATGGTGCTGAGTTGCGCCGACGACCCGCCGCCGAGGCGGGTTTTTTGTTTCTGGGCTAGACATGTCGGCAGGACAGAGGGGGGGCCCAAGGAATGCCATCCTTCGCCCGATGACTCATTTCGCAATCCGAGAGACACTCATGACCCGCTATGCCACCATCATCACCGATGCTGACGGCCAGGAAATCGTCAGCGCCATCGGCGAATTCGAAGGTGCTGCGCCGCAGCCAGGCCTGGGGCGTGTCGAGCAGGTCGCGCCCAGCGTAAAGATCGGCATGGTGCGGGATGCGGCCGGCGGGTTTGACCGAATTAGGAATTTTTTCTCAGAAAACGGTTGACGGGGTGAGTGCAGCTATGCTACATTTTTGTCCATGGTGCTGAGTTGCGCCAACGACCCGCCCCTGAGGCGGGTTTTTTGTTGCTGGGCTAGACATGTCGGCAGGACAGAGGGGGCGCCAAGGAATGCCATCCTTCGCCCGATGACTCATTTCGCAATCCGAGAGACACCCATGACCCGCTACGCCACCATCATCACCGATGCTGACGGCCAGGAAATCGTCAGCGCGATCGGCGAATTCGAAGGCATTGCGCCGCAGCCACGCCTGGGGCGTCTCGAGGAGGTCGCGCCCGGCGTAAAGATCGGCATGGTGCGGGACGACGCTGGCGAGTTCGGGTTCTCGCAGGCCGGCATCGCCGGGCACCTTGTCGGTCTGGTCATGGCGCGTCTCAGGGCGCGGGCCGGTCTGGCAAGGCCTGCCCCGGCGGCGAAGCCTGCCGACGCGGCAAAGCCAAAGCGCGTCCAGGGAGCCAAGAAGCGCACCAGGAAGAAATCCGCTCGTTCAAAGAAACCGGCCAGCCGGGCCGGATCGATGCCGAAGGCCGGCATTCCCGCTGCCAACGCCGTGGGTGGTGACGTCCGTGACTGACAAGACCGCCGCCGGGCCAACGCGCCGCAAGCCGGCAAAGCGCAAACCCGCCGCCAAACCGGCCGCGCAAAAGCCGCGCCGCAAGCGCGCCAAGAAGACACTGGGCGACGATTTCCTGGCTGCCGTGCGGGCTGATTTCCGCGCCTATGGCGCCGGCGTGATCGCCCAGGTGCGAGCCGACAAGCCGGACCAGTATCTGAAGATCGTGCTGTCGGTGCTGCCCAAGGATTTCGATGCCAAGATCAACCAAATGGACAGCCTGAGCGATGACGAGATCCGCAGCCGCATCCGCGCCCTCGAGGCCGTCGTCAGGCCGTTTCTCGAAGAGCCCGGTGATGTCCGTGAAGATGGAATATCTGGCGCTGCTGGCCGAACTGGACAGACGGCGCCGGACCAATCAATTGGCGGCCTATAGACCGTATGAACGCCAGGCCGAGTTTCACGCTGCAGGCGCGCAGAACCGCGAGCGCCTGTTCATGGCCGGCAACCAGCTCGGCAAGACCAGGGCAGGGGGCGCCGAATGGGCCATGCACCTGACCGGCCGTTATCCCCAGTGGTGGCAAGGCAAGGTTTTCGACACGGCCGTTCGGCTGTGGGCGGCCGGCGTCACCGGCGAAGGCACGCGTGACAATCCGCAGCGCGTGCTGGTCGGTCCGCCGCAGCAGCAGGCGGCCTGGGGCACGGGCATGATCCCGGCCGACGCCATTGTGCAGACCTTCATGGGCCGCGGCGCACCGGGCGCGCTGGACAGCGTCGTGGTGCGCTGGGGTGGCGGCGGCGACGTGCAGGCCGATGAATCGGTGCTGTCGTTCAAGAGCTTCGAGAAGGGCCGCGAGAAATGGCAGGGCGAGACTTTACACGGCGTCTGGTTCGACGAGGAACCGCCGCTCGACATCTATTCCGAAGGCCTGACCCGCACCAATGCGACGGGCGGCATCACCATCGTGACGTTCACGCCGCTGCTTGGGATGTCGGATGTGGTGCTGTTGTTTCTTTCGGCGGCGCAAGTGGAGGGCATGGCCAAAGGCAGCGGATGAAGACGTTCAAGGGTATTTGCTGCCCGCAAGCTGTCTGGCGCGGGCCTTGGGATCGGTTGCTTTCCGGGTTAGCGGTTGGCACCATATTCTTTCATCACCCGTAATCTGGTTGTACCAGACATTGCATACTTTGTTTGGTGTGTCCGGGATACAAACTTCGCGTTGGAACCCTGAAGAATTGGCGTACATCTTGCAGGTTTTCTTACTCGTATCATACGGAACGTTCGATTGGCATGCCGACGCGCTCGCGGCAATGGCCACAACGATTGCTATGCGGATCATGTATCTCCCCCAATTGGCCAGCAGCTTTGCATTGATAAACAGTATTATCAATGGCGGTTACTCGTTCCGGCAAATAATTTAGGCAGACTGATATGTCTCGACACGTCACCTTCATGACCATCGACGATGCCGCGCACTACACGCCGCAGGAGCGCGCGGCGATCGTCGCGGCCTATCCGGCGCACGAGCGCGAGGCCCGGGCTCGGGGCATTCCGGTGCTGGGTTCCGGTCGTATCTTTCCGGTGGCCGAGGCGCTGATCGCCTGCGAGCCGTTCCGGCTGCCGCGCTACTGGCCCAGGCTAGGCGCGCTCGATTTCGGCTGGGACCATCCTTCGGCCGCGGTCGAACTCGCCTGGGATACGGAGGCCGACGTCGTCTATGTCAGCAAGGCAGCGCGGGCCTCGCAGCAAACGCCGGCGATGCAGACGCTGACCTTGAAACCATGGGGCGAATGGCTGCCCTTCGCCTGGCCACGCGACGGTCGGCGCGAAACGCTGGAAGGCGCGGGCGTGGCACTCGCCCGGCAGTACGCCGCGCACGGGCTGAACATGCTGAGCCGCCACGCGCAATTCCCCGACGGTTCGGTCTCGGTCGAGGCCGGGCTGATGGAGATGCTCGACCGCATGCAGAGCGGACGCTTCAAGGTGTTTTCCACGCTGGCCGACTGGTTCGAGGAGTTTCGGCTTTTTCACCGCAAGGATGGTCAGGTTGTGAAGCTGCGCGATGATCTGATGGCGGCGACGCGTTATGGCGTAATGATGTTGCGGGATGCGGTGGTCGATCCGGCGGAGTTCAAGGCGGCGAGAAGGCCGGCGGGGCAGAGCGATCCGCTGGGGGCGTTTCGTTAGGAGCCGAGCGCTCGAACGTTCTAACTGACACAGCAAATCGACCGTCGGCATATCGGGATTCAAGTGGACTCGTAAATCGCACTGGGCTGTACCATTATCACGAATATCTGGGGTGGATTGGGCGATTTGATCGTGGATTTCGGCTTTGCATCGCTACTCGATAAATTCGAGGAGCATTACGGCAAGCGAGCAGGGAAATTCCTCGTTGGCTTGATCGGCGCAGCTGTGGTTTCTGTTTGTTTTAGTCTTATCTGGCAGTTCATTTCTCCGCTAATCGGATGGGCTACCACGACCGCCAATGGAACTAGTGCGGTTTGGCTCATCTGGCGAGGAGTAAGCGCCATGGCAGCAATTGCCGTTCTCATCGCGGGAGGTGCTTCTGTCGCGGCAGCTATAGACGCCAAGCGATTGGTTAGAGAAGCTGAGGCTGTGATGGGCGACGCCTACATAATTTTCGAATCTGCGACCGCCGCCCTGATAGAAGCTAAGGGGTTGGTTGATGACGTCAATCGCGGTGCAAAAGTTGTAGATATAAGTCCACAGCGGACAGGAAAATTAGTTAGCGACGCTCAAGCAACACTTCAACAAATGAAAGACACTAGAGAGAAACTAAGCGCCACCCGTGGCCGAGGTAGGAAACGGACAGACTCGTAACTCATCCAACTTTGTCTTCCTATGTATGAAAGTGATGCGTGGGGGGGCGAGTGGAAAGAAAATTTCCTCATCGGATAGAGTATGAGAATGGCTCGGCTTCAATCGGCGAAGTCATTGAAAACTTAAAGGCGCAGAAAAAGCTTTTGGAAGAGGGCGTCAAATTTCTGGATGCCGCGCTGAAAAATTTTGAAGTTGACGATGTCAAGATTCGAGTTTTGAAGGTCGGCTCAGGGAGCTTAATAACAGAATTCCTTATTCTAGTGTATGGCACATATCAAACGGACATCCACGATGCTGTTGCAGGCGGTGTGGAAGAAATGTTTGGTGCACATATCCCTCCTGATTACGAGCCTATTGTTACGTTAGCTACGCTCGCCGTTACATATTTTGTGGCTAGGTATGCTTACGACGCGGTGCGGGCAAAACGGCCGGATCGGCCACCTTCGGTTCACATCGATGGCGACTACAATGCTGTTGTTAACACAGTCGCCGAACGCTTGGCGTTGCCATTCAGTGAGGTTGAAAGCGCTTTGTACAGCACCGTACCAGTTGCGCGTCGCCGCCAACTTGTTCGCTCGGTAACTAAATTTCTGCGCCCTCGCGATGATGGGCGGCCTACTGGAATTAAGATTGATGGCTACGGCGAGTTAAGATCAGAAACTATAGATGAATATCCAATCGATAGCGAATTACAAGAAATTGATGATAGTCGAAATGTGGATATATCCAACGCAATTCTAGATATTCGAGCCACCGATAAAGATCGAAACAATTCAGGATGGGCGGCTGTTATTATTGGCGATCGTCGTTTCAAAAGGCGTATGCCGATGGACCTTTATCCGACCGTGGACGCCATTGCCCTCGCCAAATTGGAACGCGTCGTAGGCGATATCGTCGTAGAGGGCGAACGAAATACGGCGGGCGTTTTCAAGGGTAAGAGAATACACTTGATCTCAGTGAAGGAACTCGATCAGACGGATGCAGATACTCCCAAGGGTTCTGGCGAGGCCTAAACTCAGAAATACGACTACGGCGATTTCTGCTAACCGAAAGTCCGCACATCGGACGCTCGGCGTGAAGATCTAGGCGATCGACTTGGCTGTGGAACACACTGTCCAATTGTCGCTACGAGCAAAGGCCATTGCTATGGCCTCCAATGACACTCTGCATCATTCCCGCTACGTTGCTCAACCTCACTAACATCGCCGACCGTGTCCTGAAAGCTCCTCCGAGAGCCACTGCCAGCTCGACGCTTGTTTCGCCGACACCGCTCGAATGCATCTCTCGAATTGGCGCTGCGTGTTACTCCACGATCTTCCAATAAGAATCCTTGCGGATCACCTTGCCGTCGCGAAACGTATAGAAGTCGCAGCCCCGGACTTCCTTTTTCACGCCTTCACGGGTGGTGCCGGTGAGGGTCCATTTCGACATGCCGGTCTCGGCAGCCTCGTCCGCAAAGTGCTCAGCCTTGCCGTAGTGGACATCGGGCAGGCCTTCGAAGCGTGTCGCCAGCGCGTCCCGTACGTTGCGCTTGCCCTCGCAACGGGTTCCCCAGGGCTCGGCTCCCCTCGGCATCTCCAGGACGCAGTCGTCGGCGAAGAACGCCATGATGCGATCGAGATCGTGCGCGTTGAAGGCTTCGCATAGCTGCGTCAGTGTCGCTCGAATGTCCATTCGCCCGTCTCCTGGATAGCCGTGGATGTCCGAAGTAGGTCACTGGCGACGGGGACGGTCAAGTGCGCAGGCCGCCGAGACGTCGCCCGGAAGCGAGAGCTGCATTCTATTGCTCAGGCCTGCTCATGCCCCTTCGCATCATGCCCGCAACCCTTCGCGACCTGTCCTACATCGCAGCCAATTTGCGCCCTGAGGACCGGGCCGAGATCGACTGCCAGCTCGACCATTGGTCGCCGGCACTGCTGGCGCTGACGGCGCTGCAGGGGTTTGCCTATGTCGTCGAGCTGGACGGCAATCCGGAGGCCGGCTTTGGCGCGGCGGAGCAACGTGGCGGGCTGTGGATCGCCTGGAGCTGGGGCACGCGCCGCATGAAGCGCTGCGTGCCTGGGATCACCGACTTCTTTCACGCCGTGCTTGGGCCTCAGATCGCGGCGCGCGGCGCCTGGCGGGTCGAGGCGCGGGCGCTGGCCGCCAATGAACTGGCGCTGCGCTGGCTCGGCCGGCTCGGCGCGACGCAACGCTGCCTGTTGCCGGGTTACGGCCGCAACGGCGAAGATTTTTTCCTCTATGACTGGACAAGAACCTCTAATCTTGGAGAAGGCTGGAACCATGTGTCTGTTTCAAAAACCACCGGAACTGAAGCCGTTGCCGCCAACGCCGACGGCGCAGGACAAGGACGTGCAGGCGCGCGAGGCGGCATTGCGGGCTGAACTCGAACAGCGGAACGGCACCGCCGGCACCATCAAGACCGACCTCGCGCCAGGCAGCCTCACCGGCCAGCGCCGCGTGCTGCTGGGGCTATGACCATGACCGCGATGAAGCGCAGTTTCAGGAAGCGCGTGTGGGACTGGTGGGTGTGGCGACGGCATGCAAGGGTGATGAAAAGGCGGGGGTGATTAGCCGATCTCCCCCCTTGCGTGGGAGATGCCCGGCAGGGCAGAGGGGGGTGTGAAGGATCGCTACCCTTCCGCATATCTCACGCCCAGCCGAAGGCGCTTTGTGTTTGGCCGATAGGCCGAGGGACAGCACCTCCCCCCTCTGTCCTGCCGGACATCTCCCCCGCAAGGGGGAGATTGGCAGCTTCAGCCCCTCACGCCTTCTTCGCAAAAGCCCAGACCATCAGCGGGTATTCCTCGTCATTGCTCAAATCCCGCCACAGGCCATAGGCGCGTACCGGGCCGCCGATATGGGCCCTGGCGCAGGCCTTGTTGCCCCAGCCGTGGACCTTGACGTTGGCTTCCGCGAAGCCGCCCTCGACCATAAGCTGCTTGAGGCCGGCGGGGGTCCATCTGTTGTAGTCGTGCGGCCTGGCGTGAACGCGAAACAGGAAAGGTGTCGCCACCATCGCCCAGCCGCCGGGCCTCGTCATGGCGTGGATGTTTTCCACCGCCGCGTGCGGCCGGCGCACATGTTCCAGCACCTGATCGGCGATGACGATGGAATATTGCTCGTCGGTGCGATCCCTGCAGATGTCGAAGGCCGGAAAATCGACCGAGCGGTAATTGGGGCACATCGCCCGCCAGTAGCGGTTCCAGCCGGGCGAGATCTCGATCACGTCGGAAGCCTTGCGGTTGCCGGCTTCGAGAAAGAGCGTGAACGCCTCGATCTGGCGGATGCGTAGCCAGTTGCGGGAATCGTAACCGATGAGCCGTTTCACGGCGCGTTTGCTTTGGCTTTTCAGGGCGGCAAGGCTTGTCGTCACATCGACCTCCTCCAAAACCCGCCGCGAGCAAGTTCGTAGCACCGCCAAGTGGGCAAAAGATGACAAGGGAAGGCTGGCGCGAGGCACCCCCCTCTGTCCTGCCGGACATCTCCCCCGCAAGGGGGGAGATTGGATGTGCTGCCGCTTTCGCCAATTGCCGACGTTGCAGGAAACGCGCCGTCGGCAAAACTGCCGATCTCCCCCCATGCGGGGGAGATGGCCGGCAGGCCAGAGGGGGGTGCTGTCCCTCCGCATCTCCAATCAATCGGCAGCTCCGCCGCGCCAAACAAGTGAGAACATCATGACCGATTCCCGCGCCCGCAATATCCTGTCCCGCCAGTCCGAGCTCGAGAGCGAGCGCAGTCAGTATGAGGCTGTGTGGGAGCAGGTGGCGGAGTTCTGCGACCCCGATGCGCCCGATATCTGGAGCGGCCGCCGAACCGGCAGCCAGGACTCGCAGGCCGAGCGGCAGGAGCGGCGCGGCGCCCGCGTCTATGCCAACACCATCAACTCGGCCGCCAACCGGCTGGCCGCCGGGCTGGAAAGCCTGATCATCCCGCAGTCGGAAAAATGGCACGGGCTGTCGACGGCGGCCATGAACGACGAGGAGACCGACGAGGAAAAGGAATGGGCGGAGGCCTTGCGCGATTTCCTGTTTGCGCTACGCTACTCCGCCAATTCGAATTTCGTGCCGGCGACGCAGGCCTGCCTGCGCAATGTCGTGCGCTATGGCCCGGCCTATCTCTATGCCGAGGAAGGGTTTGGCGCGACGCTGATCCGCTATGCCTCGATCCCGGTGGTCGAGGGCTATCTCAGCCGCAACCGCTGGGGCCAGGTCGACATTTTCCACCGCCGCTACGAGCGCACGGCGCGGCAGGCCGCACAGCTGCTCGGCTATGACAGACTGCCGGCGCGCATCAAGATTCTGGTCGACGATCCGGCCAAATGCGAGACGAAGATCTCGCTGATCCAGTGCATTGAGCCGCGCGACGAGCGCAAGATGTACCGGCTCGGCGGCCAATACCAATATCTCGACACGGCCTTCGCCTCCTACCACGTCATCGAGGACGAGGAGGAGATCGTGCGGGAAAGCGGTTTTCGCACCTTTCCGGTGTCGACCTTCAACTGGCGCCGCTACGAGGGCGACCCCTATGGCATTTCGCCTGCTATCGAGGCGCTGACGACCGTGCGCGAGGAAAATGCCGTGCGCCGTTCGGGCTTGCGTGCCTTGCAGCAGATCACCGATCCGGCGACCGCCTCGAAGGCCCGGCTCGACTACGTGCCGGTGCTCAATCCGGGCGAGAATTATCCGGGGCTGATCGACGACAATGGCCGGCCGCTGATCGCGCCAATCTCGACCGGGCAGAACCCGACCTATGCCTTCAACTACGCGCAGAGCCGCGCCGACGAGATCCGCGACATGATGTTCGTCAACCTGTTCCAGACACTGGTGCAGAACCCGCAGATGACGGCTACCGAGGCGCTGATCCGCCAAGAGGAAAAGGGCGCGCTGCTGGGGCCGTCCGGCTCGATCATCCAGGCCGGCTTCGCCAGCAATCTCGATCGCGAGCTCGGCATTCTGGAGGACAAGGGGCTCTATGACGAAGACAGCCGCTTCGTGCCGCCGGAGAGCCTGGCCGGCAAGGCGGTGCGGCCGACCTTTACCGGCCCGCTCGACGTGCTCAGGCGCTCGGCCGAAGCGCGCGACACCATCCAGGTGGTGACGACGGCCATGCAGATGGCGCAGTTCGATCCAGGCGTGATGGACAACATCGACAGCGACGAGGCGATCAAGATCGTGCAGAGCGCCGGCCGCAGCCCGCAGCGCATCTTCCGCCGCAAGGAGGAGGTCGACGGCCTTCGCGACGCCCGCGCCAAGGCAAGCCAGGCGCAGGCCGGCATGGCGGCGATCGCCACCGCCGGCAAGGCCGCCAAGGATGCGGTGCCGGCAGCGGTGCAGGCGCGCGACAGCGGCCTGCTCGACGGGTTGCAAGACATGCTGGGCGGCGCCCAAGATGCGCAAAGTGGTCAAAGCGGGCAGCCTGTCGGCCCGGCGGGCGGCGTCGCATGAGCCGGAAACGCTTTGCCCATGCCGGGCAGGCCGGCAGCCCTGCCAGGGCGCGCGACGCGCTGGCCAAGGCCTATCTCCGAGTGTTTTCCGGCGAGGACGGCGAGATGGTGCTCGCCGACCTCGCGGCGACGACCGGCTATTACCGGCGTCCGTCCTATGGCGAGTGGATGGCGCGGACACGGACGCCCAACGGGTTCGAACTGCACAGCGCCTTGAGCAATGCGCGGGCCGAGGTGGTGCAGCACATAATGGGGTTCCTAACGCTCGATGACGCGCAGCTGGTGGCGCTGGAGAAGGCGGCACGGGCGGAGGAGCGGTAGCTGTTCGCCGACGCTGTCCCGCCGACATTCCGATCAATCGGACGCGCCCGACATAGCGGTCGCCGCGGCTCCGCGACGTGGCCGCGCTGACGACGAGCAGAGCCGACCCGCCCGGGCAGCACCGCTGCTCCAGGATTCTTCCAAAAATCGATCCGACAAAACCCGCGAACGCGACAGCCAGCGTACGACCCGGCCGTGCCGTGCTCGCCGGCGCGCCCTTTTTGTTCAAAGCCAGTTGGGCAGGAAACAGCCGATGGTCAGCATCATCCCCCTCTCCATTGCCCAGCGCCGGCTCGATACCGGCAATGCGGTGCAATACCCGCAGGGATCGCCGATCGGCGGCGCCATGCAGGGTCTTCGCGACCAGTTTTCCGCTGTCGCCGAGCGCTATCAGCAGATGAAGGAGCAACAGGAGGCGTTCGACGCCGAGCTGGAACGGCGCCGGTTCAACGGCCGGATCGCGCAGGCGGAAGATGAGGTGGCGGCGAACGCGCCGGCCGACGGCGCCGGCCTACATGAGACCATGTACGGCCAGGTCGATCCGCGCACCGGCCGGGTGGTCAAGACAGGCCTGTTCGACACGCTATTTGACGTCGCCTTGCCTGATATGCCCGAGAGCCAGCGCGCCAACTTCGCCAGGCAGAAGCAGGTAATGCCCGCGGTTGGCGCGCGGCGCATGGCGCTGCGGCAGCTCCAGCGCCGGCAGGACTATGAGTTGGCCGAGGTCGACACGGCGCTGAAGACCAGCGCCATCGCCATCGGCAAAGCCAATCCCGACGATCACGTGACCTTCGAAGCAGCCCGCCAGGAAGGGCTCGACCTGATCGACAAGATGGGGCTCGACCCAGGGATCAGACAGCAGAAGGTGAAGGATTGGTTCGGCACTGCGGCCAAGACGCGCTTCGAGGCGTTGATCGCCAAGGATCCGAAACGGGCGTTGGAGATATTTGGTGTCGGGACGCCGGCCTCCGGCAGCGAGGCCTCCGGCGACCGCCTCGGCAAGAAAACACCTGATGAAGCAGTGGCGCAGGCGTTTAAGGACCGTGCTCCGGCGCCCGATCTGATCGCGACCAAGCCGGCAGCCGACCATCTCGCCGACCTATCTCCAGATGACTTTCAGCGGCTGATCGACCAGGCACACGCCGCGACCACGGCCCAACTGATCGAGGCGCGCACCAACATCGCCCTCGCTTCGCAGAACGCTCCGGACGCAATCGCCAATACGGGCAGCTATTCCGGCAAGATGCCCAGCCCCGCTGACTTCGCGGCCGTTTATGGCGCGGAGGAGGGCGGCAATCGGTACCAGGACTTCAGCGTAAAGATGGATGTCGGCCGCCAAGCCTTTGGCATGCGGACGATGCCCATCCAGGCGATCCACGCAGCACTGCGTGATGCCGAGCCTGCGGCGGGCAGTTCCGAGGACGAGCAGACACGGTATCAGGTTACGGCTGCCGCTGCGCTCAAGACTCTGGGCATGAGGCGGGCGGACCCTGCTGGCTACGTTCGCGATGTCTTCGCCAATGTCGACGCCGCGTGGAGGGCGGCAACGAGCCCGGACGGCAACGATCCGGCCGCCTATCAAGTCGCAATTGCCCGTTCTATTGCTGCTCAAGAACAGTTGGATTTTGAGAACATCCAACCCTTGCCAAATTCATTCTCGGCCGACCCGACCAGCGCACTAGATATCCGTGAACTGCTGCACCATGCGAGCGACACGGAAGCAGGTACACTAGATGCATCAACCGATGCGTCTGAACCGAATTCGGGGAGCGGGCAACGTTCTGAGGCGTTGGAGAACCAGCAGACCGCGTCCGCAATGTATGAACAAAATGAGAACATCTATCCTTCCGTCGAGGTAGCTGGTATATCAAAGTCAGTCGCGAGGAATTTGTGTATCGACTTTTGCACCAACGCCACACTGCCCACCGGCACGTACGACGGAGCACCATTCCACTATTGTATGGCCAGGTGTATGGAAAATTACGGGCATTGAAGGACGAATTAAATGGTAGACAATCTCCGCAGAGATGATGCAGAGGCTATTGTGCAATTAATTCTTGGCACCTCTAAGGCTCTGAATGAATTCTTGCTTGATAGAAGAGATTTAAGGAGCAAAGAAGAATTCGATTTCCTCAAAAAAATCGTTGGAAGGCTGATGGGATTTCAATATTTCGAAGTGGTTGAAGTTGTTGGTAGTAAGTATAAAGACATCGTAGAAAATTTGCATGGACCGGCCTCTAAGTCAGATTTCGATTTTCCTGAGATCAATAAATTATGAAAATATATTATTATCTTGAGCCAGAGGTATCTGGTGGTTTTGGCGATAACATCATTTTGGACGCGAGTGTCCATCCCCCTCTCGTAACCCGTTTACATTATGAGTTTGATGGGTGGTTGGGGGACAGGATGGTGGCGTCATTCCCGTGCTATCTAGTCACCGAAGATGTTGCAGAGAAAATTCTCAAGAGTGAATTTTCAGGCGTAACCTTCGACAAGGTCGAGGTGACCACTTCTGAATTGTTCGAGGAAATGCAACCGGACCAGAAGCTTCCGCCCTTCGTATGGCTGAAAGTGAACGGGGATGCCGGTCGCGATGATTTCGGAATGGCGAAAGATCTCCGCCTAGTCGTTTCCGAGCGCGTGCTCGATGCCCTCAAGCCATTGGGGATCTCCAATGCCTTGATTGAGCCTTTTGAAGCGTCTTGATGGCCTCGGCCCTGGCTCTTTGGGGGGCGGTGTTGAAGCGATGGATTGCTGGCCTGAGGGCGAAATTCGCGGGAGAGACACATGAGGCGGCACGGGGGGCATCCGACCAACGGGTCGACCGGATACTTCAAAATAAGGCCGAACGTCGCTGGCGGGATCGGCGAAACACCGTTCTCGACTCGAGCGTCCATCCGCCAATCGTGACCAAGCTTCACTATGAGGTAGAAGGCTGGTTCGGCGATGTGATCGTTGCGACATTCCCCTGTTTCCTCGTTACTGAAGAAACCCAGCGCGCACTGCAGAAGATGGGCTTTTCAGGTGCGACGTTCGCCGAGGCCGAGGTGACTACCTCGGAAGAGTGTCAAGAGGATCAACCCGGGCTGGAGCTACCACCTTTCGTCTGGCTGAAGGTAAACGGGAAGGCTGGCCGCGACGATTTCGGGATCGCAACACCCTTCCGTCTCGTCATTTCTAAACGCATTCTTGATTTGCTGGAGTCGTTGGGAATACCGTTTGCAGTGGTCGAACCCTACGAACAGTAACGGGATCGCGCTTTTTAATTGCGATGACAGTTCATTTGTCGGCTGCACCGATGTGACTGCAGCGAACGTTTGGGCTGAGAACTGGAAAATAGTGCACTGTCACCGCAATTCGGAAAAGGGTGTCGCCAAGCTGGAACACCCCTCATCCGGCCGCTGCGCGGCCACCTTCTCCCACAGGGGGGAGAAGGGAAGATCAGCGCCTCAATAATCGCCGTTGTAGTACCGGTCGTCGCAGGGTGCCGTGTAGATGCGGCCGCGGCGGTCCTGGTAGCGGCACATCTGTTCGCCGCGGCGCTGCGGCGTGGTGGAGCTGCCGACAACCGCGCCGAGCAGGGCGCCGGCACCGGCGCCGATGAGCGTGCTTTCGGTGTTGCCGCCGATGGCCTGGCCGACGAGGGCGCCGCCGGCGCCGCCGATCAGCGCGCCGGTCCCGGCCCGCTGCTGCCCCTCGGTCTGCGCGCAGCCTGCCAGTGCTGCAGTCATCAGCACGGCGGCTATGGCTTTGTGAAAGTTCATGTGCGGTCTCCCTTGAAGGCCTGAAATCCCTATGGCTCGTCCCGTGCGTTCGCATTGCGGCGGAACGGGGGCACGCGGCCTCACGATATAAGACATGGTTTCTCGGGCGTTGATGGGCCGAGAGCCGAAAACACCTCTTTCGAACAAGGCGCTAGCGCCGCTCCTTGTCAAAATGATTCAGCCTTCGATGGTTCGGCCCGGTGCCGGGGTTCACTCGGTCGGGCTTCCAGAATTTCACTCACCAATGGAGAAATGCCATGACCCGAGGTCTTCCCCGGACGCTTGTCCGCGCCGCCGCCCGCGAGGCCGGCCTTGCCCCGCCCAGGCCCGGCCTGAAAGCCGTCACCACAGGGCAGGGCGGATCGTATCGCACCGTCTTCACCTTCGCCGGCATGCAGGTGCCGGTCACCGATGCGCTGGCCTATGCTGCCCAAAAGATCTTCGACTTCATCGAGGGCAAGGTGCGCATCAAGGGCGGCACGGCAAGATTGCAGTTCGCTGTGCTCGGTACCCGCGCGGCGACCATCAACGACAATGCAGCGCTGAACTGGTCGCTCGGTTCGGCGGCGGCATCGAGCGCGACGCTGGCTGGAACCATGGTCAATGTGCTGGCGTCGACGGCCCGCACGCTCGACGGCGCCGGCGCCGCACTGTCCACGGCTTCGGTTGCCGACATCGCCGCCGCAGTGACGCTGGATGGCACCACGACGCCGGTCGATCTCCATCTCAACCTCGCGTTTGCAACCGGTTCCGATATCGACGCTGACGGGACGATTGCCGTGACCGGAACAATCACGCTGCTTTGGGAGAACTGGGGCGACGTCTAAGCGCTAATCTCCCCCCTCGAGGGGGAGATGTCGCCGAAGGCGACAGAGGGGGTCGGTTCGACTGGGCGCGACTCCCGGCGACGAATGAAGTTGGCGCTCCACGCGCGGCGACCCCCTCTGGCCTGCCGGCCATCTCCCCCTCGAGGGGGGAGATACCAAGCTTTTGCCGTCGGGTCTTTTCTAACCTCAACAAAGGAATCTCACACATGACAGATCTGGCAGACGCCGGGTCCGTGGCGGCGCGTGCGCAGCCGGCGGGCAACCCGGCACAGTCACCGGCAGGCGCGGACAACGGGTCCGCCGCGCCTGCCGCCAAAAGTTGGTTTGACGGTCTTTCCGAAGGCAACCGCAAGCTCGCTGAAACCAAGGGCTGGACCAAGCCTGAAAGCCTCGATCGGGTTTTCACATCCTATGCGGAGCTGGAGCGGCAGCAGGGTGAGAGCCTGCGCGTTCCCGCCCCGGACGCATCGCGGGAAGACTGGGACCGGTTTCATGCCCGGCTGCCCGAGGCCATGCGTCCGGTCACCTCGTCCGAGAAGGTCGAATACATCAGGCCGGAAGGACTGCCGGAAAACTTCGCCTATTCGGACGAACTCGCCAACGCATCCAAGGCCTGGGCGGTCGAGGCGGGTGCTTCGCCGAAGACCGCGCAGGCCTATCATGACAAGTTCGTCGGCTACATGGCCGAGCAGGCCGCGCGTCAGGAAACCGCGCTCGCCCGCTCGGTCGAAGCCACCCATGACGACCTTGTCAGGGACTGGGGACCGACCGACAGCGACGGCTTTCGCCAGAAGCTGGAGGTCGCCAACCGGGCGATGAAAAAGCTCGGCCTGGTCGACGCCTACAAGGCGAAGGGCATCCTTCTGCCCAACGGGGCGCTGACCGATCCGCAGATCGCCAGGGCGTTCCAGGCGATCGGCGAGGCGATGTTCCGCGAAGACACGATCGACGGCGGTGCTGGTCGGAGCGGAGCCAATCCGTTCAAGCGCAACGCCGCCGGCGAACGCAACCTGACTGATATCTCAGCCCTCGTCAAAAGCGACCCCGCCCGCGCCCGACGGCTGGCTCGCGAGGCCGGGGAGAACCCCGACCGCTGGATGCCCAACAACCCGCGCTGACGATCGATCAGCCGCACTGAAACGCCCCTCATCCGGCCGCTTCGCGTCCACCTTCTCCTCGTCAGGGAGAAGAGGCGCGCCGACGTCGCAAGTCTCCTCTCCCCCGGAGAGGTCAGCCGAGCGAAGCAGAGGCTGGGTGAGGGGGCACCCGCCGCCAACCCAAACCTGAAGGAAGAGAAAAATGGCAGATGCCTACACCCGTATCGCGGACGCGATCGTTCCGTCCGTCTATGCGCAATATGCTTTCGAGGAACATGTGCAGTCGCTCGAGATCTACCAGGCCGGAATCCTGTTTTCCGACCCGGCCATCTCGTCAAAGCTGTCGATGGGCGGCCGCTCCGTCGACATGCCCGGCTGGAAGGACCTCGGCAACGATCCGTCCGAACCGGTCAATGACGATCCGGCTGATTCCATCGAGATGAAGAAGATCGGCTCGCGCCGCGAGGTCGCCGCCCGCAATGTCCGCGCCCAGGCGTGGGGCGTTCCGGACCTGACCTCGATCCTAGCCGGCGACGATCCGCAGAAGCTGATCGTCAAGCGGCAGACCGAGTACTGGCAGCGCGCCAACAAGCTGACCCTGCTCGGCATCCTGAAAGGCGTCGTCGCTGACAACGTCGCCAATGACGGCGGCGACCTGGTGCGCACCACCGGCGCCTCCATCGTCGACACCGACATCATCGAGGCCGCCTATCTGATGGGCGACCGCGCGGACAAGTTCAAGACGATCTGGATGCACTCCAAGCAGATGAAGGCGCTGAAGCTCGCCGACCTCATCGACTATGTGCCGTCTTCCGAGCAGGGCGGACCGCTGATCCCCTATTATATGGGTCTGCGGGCCGTGGTCGACGACGATATCCCGGTCACGGCGGGCGTCTACACCGCCTTCATGTTCAAGGACAAGGCGATCCTGTGGAACGAGCTGCCGGTCAACACCGAGGGCGGCCCGCTGGAGTTCGACCGCAAGCCGCGCCAGGGCCATGGCGGCGGCATCACCGAAATGGTCGGCCGCCGGCATTTTGTGCCGCATGTGCCCGGCACCCGCTTCCTCGACGCCTCCTCGGCCGGCGAATTCGCCACCGATGCGGAACTGGCGCTGGCTGCGAACTGGGACCGCACCGCGTCGAGCGTCAAGAACATGACGTTCATCGCGCTGAAGACGACCGAGGCCTGATAGGACCGAGGCGGGGGGCGGGGGCGATGCGCTCCCGCTTCTTTTCTAAACTTGGCGCCGACCATGTTCCGATCCTGGCGTGACAAACAGAGCCGGAATCCGTCGCCGGCACAGGATTGGCCCGCCGAATCAATGCGTGGGCAACACGCTCGTTGGCGGCCTCTCCAAAATCCGGATCCGACGAAGGCATCGGCCTCGAGCGCCATTGCCGGCCGTGCCGCAGCGGCCGGGTGATTTTCGGCCGTTCAGCCCTCAGTGCTTCGTGAGCAGGGAACAGCCATGGTACACATCATCCCCCTTTCCATTGGCCAGCGCCGGCTCGACACCGGCAACGCGCCGCAATATCCGCAGGGGTCGCCAATCGGCGGCGCCATGCACGGGCTGGGCGATCACCTTTCCGCTGTCGCCGAGCGCTACCAGCAGATGAAGGACCAGCAGGAGGCGTTCGACGCCGAATTGGCCCGCCGCCGCTTCCACGGCCAGATCGCGCAGGCGGAAGATGAGGTGACGGCCAACGCCCCGGCTGACGGCGCCGGCCTGCATGAGACCATGTACGGCCAGGTCAATGCGTACGACGGCAGGGTCGTCAAGACCGGCCTGTTCGACAGGCTGTTCGACAAGGCTTTGCCGAACATGCCTGAGAGCCAGCGCGCCGCTTTCGCCGAGCACAAGGAGACGATGCGCAGGGTTGGCTCGCTGCGCATGGCGCAGCGGCAGCTTCAGCAGCGCGAAGACTATGAACAAGCGCAGGTCGACACGGTGCTCACGACCAGCGGCATCGCCATCGGCAACGCCGATCCCGACGATCCTGTCACCTTCGAAGTAGCCCGCCAGGAAGGGCTCGACTTGATCGCCAAGATGGGGCTCGACCCCGGGATCAGACAGCAGAAGGTGAAGGACTGGTTCGGCACCGCGGCCAAGACGCGTTTCGAGGCGCTGATCGCCAAGGATCCGAAACGCGCGCTGGAGACGTTTGGTGTCAGGACCCCGGAAGAGTCTTCGGGAGACGTTCAGCCGATCACTTGGGTTCTTGCCTCGGGCAGATCAGAGGCGGCTGCCGCGAAAGGCGATCGCGTTGGCAAGCTCACGCCAGACGAGCGCGTGGCGCAGGCGTTTGGGGACATTGCTCCGGCGCCTGATACGGCGATCAAGCCCGCAACCGACCATCTCGCCGACCTGTCTCCAGATGACATTCAGCGGCTGATCAACCAGGCACACGCCGCGAATACGGCCCAATTGATCGAGGCGCGCACCAACATCGCTCTCGCTGCGCAGAACGCCCCGAACGCGATCGCCAATACGGGAAGCTATTCCGGCAAGATGCCCAGCCCCGCCGACTTCGCCGCCGTTATGGCGCCGAGGAGGGCGGCGATCGGTACCAAGACTTCAGCTTGAAGATGGATGTCGGCCGCCAAGCCTTTGGCATGCGGACGATGCCCAACCAGGCGATCCACGCAGCGCTGCGCGATGCGGAGCCTGGGCCGGTCGGCTCCAACGAAGAGGAGACACGGTATCGGGTTACGGCTGCCGCTGCGCTCAAGACCCTGGACATGAGGCGGGCGGACCCTGCTGGCTACGTCCGCGAGGTCTTCCCCAATGTCGACGCCGCGTGGAAGGCGACAACGAGCCCGGATGGCAAGTCGGAGACCGGCAATCCGGAGGCGTACAAATGGGCCATCGCCGTCTCTGTCGCAGCCCAGAGGCAACTCGGCATCGAGACCCCTCAACCTCTGCCGAAGGCCGTTGTCCAAAGCATAGCTGACACCTTCGGCGACAAAAACATGCCGCAGGCTAAGAAGGACATCATCCTGCGTGATCTTCTAGCAGCAGCGCCCGATCCGGGTGTCCGCCAGGCCTTATCTCAGCAGTTGGATCAAGCTGGCCTTTCTCGATCGGCCCAAGTCGGCCCGATCGTCACTGCTGCGACAGTGCAAGGACGGCTTCCATCAGCGCCTCCTGGCGAAGCCCGGTCTGCACTCCAACGAGCTGCGGACGACTTCGGCGATTATCTGAGCGAGGGTTTCGAGGCCCTAGGCCGAATCCCGCATGACATTGGGATAGCTCTCCAGGATCTGCACGATTCTCCTTTGGGTTTCCTTGAGCAACTGCCCGCCACCCCTGGCTCGGGGGCGGTTGCTGAAGGGCGCTTGGCATTAGAGACAGTCGGCGAAGCTGTTGCAAAAGGCTTGGCCATATCCGCGGCGGGACCGGCAAGTTTGCCAAACCGCTGGAGGAGTTTGCAACAAGTGGTTCGCGCGCCACATCGGAGCTTGCCGCTGAGGGCGCGGTGGCTCGCCAAGCCGTCGGTGCGGAGGCTCGTGCAGTAAATGCAGCAAATGAGGCCGCTTACCGCTTGGGCACAGGTGCAAAGCCCGACAAGGCCGAGCTTCTTGAAATAATAAAGTCAATCGCGAGAGACCCCTCAAAGATAAAGTACGCGGGGGCATCGTTTGGCAAGGCTCTTTCAAAAAATTACCGCAAAACGTTTCTCGACGCGAACCCGAAACTGGAGGGTGAAGTTGTGGTCCACCACGCGGCTGAGCAGCAAATCTTGAACAGATATCTCGGGCTCGTGGCCGAAGAGGAGATGCACTCGCTTCAGAATCTGCGTGGGATTCCTAAAAGCTTGGACAACCTCTTGCACAACAAAATTTTCCGATACGAATGGGACGAATTTTATGCGTCGCATCCTCAGGCCACTCGTCAGCAGGTGCTGGACTACGTGGCTTATATCGACAAAAAATACGGACATCTGTTCAACCCTCCAATAGGTGGATAATGCAGTATTTCTATATCAGACCTGATGTGGCTGGTGGGCTTGGCAGAAACACCGTTTTGGACCCCAGCGTCCATCCTCCGATTGTGACCAAGCTCCACTACGTGGTAGAGGGCTGGACCGGTGATGTGCTCGTTACGACGTTCCCGTGTTACCTCGTCACCGAAGAAACCCAGCGTGCACTGCAGAACATAGGTTTTTCGGGTGCGACGTTCGCTGAAGCCGAAGTGACGACATCCGAAGAGTTTCATGAATATCAACCTGGGCAGGAACTTCCACCTTTCGTCTGGTTGAAAGTGAATGGGAAGGCTGGCCGCGACGACTTCGGGATCGCAGCAAACTATCGCCTTGTCATCTCGGAGCGCATTCTTGATTTGCTGGAATCATTGGGAATACCGTTTGCAGTGGTCGAACCCTACGAGCAGTAACGGATTACGCTTGTTGAATGCGATAACAGTCCGTCTTTTGTCGGCTGCACCATGTGACTGCAGCGTGCACTGTCACCGTAATTCCAGAAGACACTGCATCCGAATGGCCGAGGAGGATTTTCCCTATGGGGAAAAAATGAAGTTGCTGGATATCGTTGGACGGTTGTCGGAATTTGACGAGGAGGACCCGGTCTACGCAGCGGAGCCCACAATCTACGCGGCGGAGCCTTGGACCGAGGATTCAGACGCAATGGTTTTGCCTCAGCAGGATGGGGTGTTGGTACCAGCCGAGGCAGCTAAAGAGGGCCTGGCATACTTTCTCGAAATCAACCTTGCGATCGAGATTACCGAGGCTTTGGTTGCATCCGCAGAAAGAAAAGCCAAGCGTTTCCGCTATCTGCGAACGCGTTATTTATTATGCCACCCATGATGCGTGAGAGGTTAAATGTCGACTAACCCACGTTATGACGGACAGCCGCTGCTTAGACTGCTGGATGTTTATGTGCTCTGGGCGATCGGAGAACTTTCTCAAGAGTCGGAAGAGGGCTTGAAAAGAATGGCCCCCAAACTGCAATCTCTGTTTGGTGGCGATGGACGGTGGCATCACGCAATTGCCCAAGCCATGCACATGCCCGGAGGAATCCCGGCAGCAATCGGGATATGTGGGCAAGGAATCTCAAAATCGCTCGCGTCAACGGCACGACCCTCCCGCCCGAGAGATTTGCCGAGATATTCGTGGACAACAACTTCGCGGATTGGGCGTTCTGTAGCGCCAGATTTTCAGACCTTCGCTGCCCCTCAACCTCCTGCCGGGACCTTCTCCCCGTCAACGGGGATGATCAATAATCGCCATTACATCGATAAGAAATACTGAAATCTGTTCAATCCTCCGATAGGTGAGTGATGCAATATTTTTACATAGAACCGAACGTTGCTGGTGGGCTTGGCAACCACACCGTTCTTGACACGAGTGTCCATCCGCCGATTGTGACCAAGCTTCACTACGAGGTAGAGGGCTGGTTCGGCGATGTGCTCGTTACGACGTTCCCGTGTTACCTCGCCACCGAAGAAACCCAGCGCGCTCTGCACAAGATGGGCTTTTCAGGTGCGACGTTCGCCGAAGTCGAAGTGACAACCTCCGAAGAGTTCCATGAGGACCAGCCTGGGCAGGAACTTCCGCCATTTGTCTGGTTGAAAGTGAATGGCGAGGCTGGCCGCGACCACTTCGGTATCGCAGCAGATTATCGCCTCGTCATCTCGCAACGCATTCTCGATCTGCTGGAGTCGTTGGGAATACCGTTTGCCGTGGTCGAGCCTTACGAACAGTAACGGGATTACGCTTTTGAATTGCGACGACGGCTCATTTTTGTCGGCCGCACCCATGTGACTGCAGTGAATCTTCAGACTGAGAACTGGAAATAGTGCATTGTCACCGCAATTCCTCATGGGAACGGCATCGCTCCAATCTCATCCAGGCGTCAATAATGCAGCGGGTGCTTTGAGACATGCCGAATGGTCGGCCAAGATGGCGCAATCGCTTGGGGTCAACGAAGCGAAGAAGATATCGGATGCCTATGAGATATCCCATCCGAATGACCGATATGAGCGCGCGATGGATTTGATAAATAACAATGTCGGCCGTGTGTTGGGCGAAGCTTTACCCGGGGTCGCGCCCGACGAAATCGCGCGCCTTGCCCTGGAGGCCGGACTACTTCAGACTTCACTGCCTCCGGCAATGATCTTTCACGAGAAAAGAAAATGAAGAAAGTGATGGTTCTGACGACCGCGCTTGAGAAGGACGGATTTGTGGGCGGAACGCTGGAAATTGCAGGCACCAAACTGGATGAAGCGGCAGGATCTGGAACGACGTACCACCTCGTTTTCGTGAATGAGGAATCCAGCGCGAGCGTTTCTTGCAGCAAGGATGGGAAAGTTACAAGCCGGGATGGATATCTATCTCCATGGCTTGGGTGGTACGTAAGTTTCCATCTTTCGAATTGCTCGATTAGTGGATTTCGTCCGATATTTTAAGGGTTGGAATCACGAATAACAGTGAGATGCCGGAGATCTCGCGCGTTTTGTCGATAGCATGTCCGGACTGAGACTTGGAAAATAGTGCGCTGCCGCCGTAATTCCTCGTTCTGACAATATTTCTTAGCGCCCCCTCCGTCCTGCCGGCTTTCGTCATTCGGAAAGCCAAGCAGTTGGCTTTCCGTCCGCTACGCGGACCACTCTTCAACCCCACGAAGGGAGATCGGAGGGGGCGTAGAGCACGATCTCTGAATATCGCCATCCAAACCCCCAGCCGCTTCGCAGCGGCTTTTTTCATGCCCGGAGAAAATCATGACCCGACCCACATGGACGAGGCGCTGACCCATGGCCATCACCCCGCTCGATATCGCCAACATGGCGCTGGCCGTGCTCGACGAGGCGCCGATCGACAGTCTCGATCAGGACGTCAAGGCGGCACGGCTGCTCAACTTGCATTTCGACCTCGCAAGGGAAGCAGAACTTACCAAATGTGCCTGGGTGTTCGCCATCCTGCGCGCCACGGTTGCCGGGGCGGACACCGGCAGCGATTGCGGCTTGACCTTTGCCTATGAACTGCCGGCCGACTGCCTGCGGCCGCTGCCGCTGACCCGTGATGGCGAGCCGGACGGCGTGCCGATTTCGTGGCGCCAGGAGGCGGGGCTGATCTATTCCGACCAGTCCGGCCCGCTGACCATCCGTTACGTCGCCAACCTCACCGATCCCAACGACTGGGATGCGCTGTTCACCGAGGTTCTGGTGGCGGCCCTTGCCGTCAAGGTGGCGCATCCGCTGACGCACAAGTCAGGCATGATCGATATTGCCCGCTCGGCCTATGACCGGGCGCTGGACGCGGCGCTCAACGCCAACGCCATCCAGCGCGGCGGCCGGCTCTACACCGCCTCGTGGTCCAATCAGCGCGGCGACAACAGGATTGCGCGCTGATGACGACGCTCTATCCCGTCCAGGACGTCTTCACCCGCGGCGAGATCTCGCCGCGCCTGCATGCACGCGCCTCGCTCGACTTCTATCGGGCGGCGCTGGCCAAATGCGAGAACTTCATCACCCTGCCGCATGGCGGCATCCGCAAGCGCGGCGGCACCTATTTTGCCGGCGAGGTGAAGATTTCCGCGAAGACGACGCGGCTGATCCCGTTCATCTTCTCGGCCGATCAAGCCTATGCGCTCGAATTCGGCGACCGGTACATCCGCGTCCATGCCTATGGCGCGCGCGTCGACACGGTGGAGGTCGCTTCGCCCTATCTCGAGGCGGACCTGTTCGAGCTCGCCTATGTCCAGTCGGCCGACCAGATGTGGGTCACTCACCGGGACTATCCGCCCAAGGTGCTGACGCGCAGCGCACACACGGCGTGGGCTCTGACGGATTTTGAATTCCTCGACGGTCCCTACGACCCGGTCAACGACACGGCGACGACGCTGACACCGTCCGACACCGGGCATCTGACGCCGCAGATGACCAGCAACACGACGCCTTCCGGCACCGCTTCCACCGGCAGCGGCAGCGCCTCTGCCTGGCAGATGTTCGACCGCGACAAGACGCAGGATATCCAGATCTCTGGCGGCGGTGACGGCTATATCCGGTTCCGCAATGCCGGCGGTTCACAGCGCGTAGCCGATGCCTACTGGATCACCACGTCACGGGTGGCAACGGGCAATTATGATTTCTTCACCGCCTGGGAATTGCAGGGTTCCAATGATGGCACCAACTGGGTCACCCTGGATACTCGTACGGGCGAGCTCGGCTGGGGCAATGGCGAGACGCGCTTCTACGAATTCACGAACAAATCGGCCTTTGAATATCATCAACTGGTGTTCAGCGGCGGTGGCGGCGATGATGCCGAAAGCAGCGTTTCGGCCGAGCTTGCGATCCATGTCGCCGCATTCGACCAGACGCCGTTCGACATCACCGCGTCTTCAAGCATCGGCATCAACAATGACACCGGCTTCCAGGCGACCGATGTCGGCCGCGCCATCCGCTTGTTGGGCGCCGACGGCATCTGGCGGTGGGCGAGGATCACCAGCCGCACCAGCACCACGGTGGTCAAAGTGATCCTCTACGGCCATGCGCTGCCGAACATGAACCCGATCACGCGCTGGCGGCTCGGTACGTTTGTTCCCGGAAAACATGTGGAGAGCGGCTCGCTCTATGAGGAGCGGCTGGCCTTCAGCCGCAAATTCTCGGTCTATGCCTCGGCCACCGGCGACTTCGACAATTTCGCTCTCGGCGAGAAGGACGACGATGCGCTGGAGTTCGTCCAGGCGGGCGGCGGCCAGGCCAACGACATTGTCTGGATCGCCGACAGCGACGGCGCGCTTCTGATCGGCACCTCAGGCGGCATCCGCGCCCTGTCGGGCTCGGGCATCGACGAGGCGCTGACGCCCTCCTCGTTCAAGAACCGGCGCTCGCGCACCTTTGGCTGCGCCCGCATCCGCCCGGTGGATGCCGGCCAGTCGTTCCTCTATGTCACACGCTCGCGCAAATCGATCGCCGAGCTGACGCAGACGGCGCAGAGCCGTTTTGCTTCGGACGATGTCGGCCAGGTCTCCGAGCATATTCCCAAAAAGGGTGTGGTCGAGCTCGCCTTCCAGACCGATCCCGACCCGTTGCTGTGGTTCCCGCTCGAGAATGGCGAGCTTGGCGGCTACACCCATCAGCCGAGCCAGGAGGTGCGCGGCATGCACCGGCATCGCCTGGGCGGCAACGTCAGCGGGGCGGGCTCCGATGGTTCAAATTGGGCTGATGTCGAAAGCGCTGCGGTCACCCCCGGCCAGGACGGCAATGACGATCTCTGGCTGATCGTGAAGCGCAGCATTGGCGGCGTGACCAGGCGCTACATCGAGATCAAGACCGCGCCGTTCGAATACGGCGCCATCGCGGACGCCTTCGAGGTCGATTGCGGCCTGTCCTACGCGGGTCTTGCGGTCACCACGGTGGGCGGCGCCATGCACCTTGCCGGCCAGTCCGTCGATGTGCTCGCCGACGGCAAGGTCTATCGCGGGCTGACCGTCAGCGGCGGCGGCACCGTCACGCTGCCGGGCGGTTCTACCGCCGCCAAATGGCAACTCGGCCTGCCCTACGCGGCGGGCGCCGACACGCTGGAGCTCGATGTCGGCGGCCGCGACGGCTCCATCATCGGCCGCCGCAAGAAGGTGGCGAAGGTGATCCTGTCGCTGCTGGAGACCGACACCACGGGGCTTCAAGTCCAGTCCTTGATGCGCGGCCGCTGGGAGCCGGTGCGCATGCCCTCGATCATCGCGCCGGACGGGCGGGCAACGCTGTTCACCGGCAATGTCGAGGTGCCGATCGACGACAGCTGGGAAGGGCAGGGCCGAGTGCGGATCCGCCATGTCAACCCGACGCCCTGCACGATCCGTGCGTTCACGCCGGTGTTCGACGCCGAGCCGTAGAGCGCCGGCATTGAAGATGGTGATTTCCCCCTTGAGGGGAGATGTCGCCGGAGGCGACAGAGGGGGTCGGTTCGACCGGACGCCAACCTCCTCCACGTTGAAAGAGGATGCCGACGCTCCACGCGAAGCGCCAATCTCATCTGCCGCGGTAGGTCGCACCCGGTCGTGCCGACCCCCCTCTGGCCTGCCGGCCATCTCCCCCTCGAGTGGGGAGATAACAATTCACCAAAGGATCCCCGAAATGACATCTCCCCATGCCGAAATCCTCGGGATGGCGCGGACGGCTGCCGAATTCGCCGCCGTCATCGCCTTGCTCGACACCGACCTCAACGACGCGCTTCACTGCAGAACCGAACTGGCGCAAGCCGAGGACCGCGCGGTCTTCGGCGATGGCGACCTGGCCGCCGCGCGTGCCGCGCTGGACGACTGCAACGACCAGATCGGGCTGCTGGAAAAGATCATCGTCGCTGCCGGCAATGCCGTGCGGAGGCCGCTCGGAGCGAAGCGCGGGCCGACATCGCCGCGCTTGGCGACGAGATCAAGGCCAAAGCTGCAACGCTTGGCGAGCGCTGGGGCAGCGCCCGCCGGCTGGTCGAGCTGCTGCGCCAGGAATTGTTCGAGGCCGATGCGCTCGCCCGCACCATTGCCACCGCCAACGGCCTGTTCGATGCCGCCGGCGTCGCCGAGCTGAAGATCAATCTGACCACGACCCGCCGCGCCGCCATGGCCGGCCCGCGGGCCGCTGCACCCGCCCGTCTCAGCCGGCCGGCGTTGCAGGCCGACAGGCTGCTTGTGTCGTTCCTCACCCCCGGCGGTGCGCTCGACCCTCGCCCGGCGCTCGGCGCGCCGGTGGACGGCGTCAAAAGCAAATTCATTCCCGCAAACACCTCCTTTGGCGAACGAGGCTGAACCATGTGCACACTTGCCCTTATCGGCACCGCCCTTTCTGTTGGCGGCGCGCTGGTCGAAGGCCAGCAGTCGAAGCAGATGGCCGACTATCAGGCCAAGGCCTACGGGCAGCAAGCGCAGGCCGAGGCGCAGAGTTCCGCCTTCGAGCAGAGCCAGGAGCGCCATAAGCAGGATCTCCTGCTGGGCCAGGCGCGTGCGCAGGCCGGCGCCTCGGGCGTCGGCATATCAGGCTCGCCGGCCGAGGTGCTGGCCGCCAATGCCAGGCAGGGCCAGCTTGATCTCGACGCGATCCAGTACGGCTCGAAACTGCGCCAGAACAGTCTCAATACGCAAGCCGCGCTCTCGCGCTTCTCCGGCAAGCAGGCGGTCACGGCCTCGATCTTCAAGGCCGGCAGCAATCTCGTATCGGGTCTCTCCGGCCTCTACGACCCGACCAAGGCCGTGACCTTCGGCAAGGGCGCCTTCCCACCGCCGCCGGGCGGCTCGTCCACCGGAGGCCTCTACTGATGGCCACCATTCCGCTCCACATAGCGCAGCGCCGGCTCGATGCCGGCAATGCGGTGCCGTACCCCGGGGGATCGCCGATTGGCGGCGCCATGCAGGGTCTTGGCGACCAGTTCTCGGCTATCGCCGAGCGCTACCAGCAGATGAAGGACCAGCAGGACGCGTTCGACGCCGAACTGGCGCGGCGGCGGTTCACCAGCCGGATCGGGCAAGCCGAAGACGAGGTGGCGGCCAACGCCCCGGCTGACGGCGCCGGCCTGCATGAGGCCATGTACGGCCAGGTCAATCCGCGCGACGGCCGGGTGGTCAAAACAGGCCTGTTCGACAGGCTGTTCGGCGATGCCTTGCCTGATATGCCCGAAAGCCAGCGTGCTGGTTTCGCCAGGCAGAAGGAGACGATGCGCGCGATTGGCGCACGGCGCATGGCGCAGCGGCAGCTCCAGCGCCGTGACGAGTATGAGTTGGCCGAGTGGACCAAGGTCGACACCATGTCCACGGGTTCCATCGCACAGGGCGACCCGAACGACGCCGAGACATTCGAGGCGATCCGGCAGAGCGGCTTCGACCTGATCGCCAAGATCGGCAACTCGATCATTCGGCAAACAGCCGAGGCCACCTGGCGCACCAACACGGCCAAGGCGCTGGTCCAGGCAATGATTGCCCAGGATCCGAAGCGGGCGGCTGAGATACTGGGTGCGGGGCGGGCTGGCAGCCGGATCAAAGATGATACGGCCGAGGCGGTTGGTGGCCCACAGGCAAATACCACAAGTTTTGTGGCGCCAAGAGACGATCGCCTTGGCGAGCCGACGCCATATGAGCGAGCGGTGCAGGTTGTCCGGGACGACATCCCGCCTGAAGACAGGCCAGCGTTGGCCCAGAAAGCGCGGACCGCTGAGATCGCACGGCAGGTCGAAACACGAACCAACATCGGCCTCGCCGAACAGAATGCGCCAAGCTCCATCAGGGAAACTGGAACCTATTCCGGCCCCGTGCAGACTCCGGAGCAGTTCATCGCTCTCTACGGCGCCACCGAAGGCGTCAGGCGCTTCCAAGCCTTCAGCCAAGCAATGGATGTCAGTCGGCAATTCTACAGCATGCGTGGCATGTCGAATGAGGCCGTTTTGGCCAGAGTCAAAGAGTCCTCGCCCAAGGCCGATAGTGCTACGCCGGAAGAGGACAGCGCGCGTCATGAAGTAATAGCCACGGCCGCCGACCTCACGCTCAAAGAGAGGCAGGGCGATCCGGGTGGCTATGTACGTAAGACGTTCGCGAATCTCGATGCGGCTTGGAACAATCTTTCGACGCCGGAAGACTATCAGGCAGCCATCATCGGCTCGATCGCCGCTCAGCAGCAACTGGGCTTCGAGAAGATTCAACCGCTGCCCAATTCCGTGGCGGGAGGCGTCGTCGACGGACTCAAAAACGGAACAAACCCGCAAGATCCCGCCCTAAACAACCTCTTTGCTGCACTGCCTACCGAAGCTGCCCAAAAGGCAATGCTAGACCACCTAATTCGGACAAGTGCAGCGCAGACAGAGAGAAGCCTAGCTGATCGAACACGTCGCGATTGGATAGTCGACCCCGAAATGCTGCTCGATCTGCGCCAAGCAGCCGAGTTGGGTCTGCGGGACTCGCATGTAGAAGTCACGAATTACATTCCTACGCCCCAAGATAAGCTTGGCTACCTTATCGCCGGCGATAGTAAGCCAAGCAGCGTGCGGCGTAATCTGGCGCGGATGCTGGTTGGCTCCGAGGGAGCCGGCGAGCAGGGCATCTCGCTGCTCGGCATTGCGCCCATGGTCGCGGCCGATAAGGCTGTTGCGTCCGCGATGTCTGGCAACGTCGGCGACACCATTCTCAATGTCTTAGGAACGCTCCCCACCGAGAAATTGGTATCCGTCGGCCTGCAACAAGCCGGCAAGATTGCGGGGCCTTTGGTTAAGGAACTCTCGCAGGTCTTGAGGCGGTCCGACGACCTAGCGGAGGGGGCCGAGGCGCTTGTTCGCAGAAGCAGCGGCAAGCTCGCCGACTCGACGGAGGACGCTCTTTCTGAAGGAGCGGATCTTTACAAAGGCGTAGACGACTTACCTACACCCGGGTCCGAACCGCTGACAGAAGAAGCAGGCGACGGCGCTAGTCGAGGGCCGACCGGTCAATTCTATAGTGTGGTGTTCGAGACAGAGATAGATTCTGCATTATATCCGAACGTTTCGCGCCCACGCCATTTCCAGGCGGCCAACGAAGCCCTGCTGGTGCTAATGGAAAGAGAGCCGGATTTCGCGAAAGCTCTGCAAGATGCGGGAATTAACCTCCAGCGGACAAAGAGGGGGCTCGTTCCCCGAAGAGCGCCCCCCGGCTACACTTGGCACCACGACACAAAAGCCGGTGTGATGCAACTTGTCCCTAGATCGCAGCATGATCCTGGGACTATCTTTCAGAAAGCATTGCACCCGAATCGTCGAGGAGGATTTTCTTTATGGGGAAAATAATCAAGTTGTTGGATATTGTTGGACGGTTGTCGGACTTTGACGAGGATGACACGATTTATGTGGCGGAGCCTTGGACTGAAGATTCCAATGCAATGGTTGCGACCGCACCCGACGATAGCACGGTGCCTCCGAAGGCGGCAGCCAAAGCGGGGCTTACATATTTCATCGAGATATTCATTGCGATTGAATTTACCGAGGCCTGGGTAGCTTCACTGAAGGAAAAGCCCAGCCTGTCGGCTATCTGCCAAAGACTCATCGAATACGCCACCAATGATGCGTGAGGGGAAACATGGCGACTAACCCACGTTACGATGGACAGCCGCTGCTTAGGCTGCTGGAGCTTTATGTGCTCTGGGCCATTGGAGAACTTTCTCAAGAGTCGGAGGGTGGCTTGAAAAAGATGGCCCCCAAACTGCAATCTATCTATGGCGGCGACGGACAATGGCATGATGCAATTGCCCAAGCCATGCACATGCCCGAGGGAATGCCGGCAGCAATCCGGGATATGTGGGCAAAGAATCTCGAAATCGCCCGTGTCAATAATGTAACGCTTACGCCCCAGCAATTTGCCAAGATGTTCGTGGACAACAACTTCGCAGGTTGAACGCTGTTTTCTGATTGGAATTGCGGTGCTGGCTGGCGTTCTACGGCGCCCCCCTCGTCCTGCCCGACATCTCCCCGGAGGGGGATTACGGTGACGATGCACTTTTATGAATTCTATCGATACGGATCGGAGTGAAATCTAGACAAAGAAAATAGTGCAAGAGCACGACTCGCCAAATGTAGGCAGCCCCGAAGCAAGAGCCTGGGCGCGAAATTATCTAAAAGATCGATAGTGCGTGCGAAAAGCGCGGCAACTGGGTTGCTGACCGAGGCGAAAAGGCTGATGCCGACCTTGTGCTGCAGTTACGGTGACAGCGCACTTTTATCGGTCCCACCCATGTGACGGGGGTTAACCTCCCGACGCGCCCACGCCCCAAAATCAGACCCTTTCACAGCCTCGCTTGCGCGGGGCTTTTTTCATGGAGCAAGCCTTATGGCCCGACCTGCAACCGCCGCCGTTCGCCTGTTGACCGGCGAGCGCGAACCCGTGCGCCTGGCAACGACGGCGAACCTGGAGACGATCGTCATCGACGGCGTTGCCTGGATCCAGGGCCTCAAAATGGTTGACGGCGTCCAGACAGCGACCGGCGACCGGGTGCTGGTCAAGGACCAGGCGGACGCCAGGCTGAACGGCATCTATACGGCCTCGGAAGGCTACTGGTACCGCGCCGCCGATGCGCGCGCGGGGCGCACCATGCAGAAGGGGACGACGGTGCATGTCCAGGAGGGCACGGCTTCGGCCGCTTTCGTCTATGCCTTCCAGACAGTGAGCCCCGTGATCGGTGCCGACGACATTGTGCTGTCGTTTTACCAGTCCGACGACACCGTCGGCGATATCCAGGCAGCCGCGCAAGGCATCATCGACCAGGCCCAAGCCGCGGCGGACGTGGCGACGGGCGCCATGACGACGGTGCTCGATCCGCAATTCGCTACGCTCGCAGCCGCCCAGGCGTTTTCCCCGCCGATCGCCCCGACATACATCCGCACAGCCTTCTACGACAGTCACCAGGTAGCAGGCAGCGGCGCGATTTATCAGAAGAACGGAACGAGTGCCGGGGATCTGGTGATCATGCTGGCCGACCATGCGACGATTGTTGGTTATTCGCTGTCGGGCACTCCCACGGCGACCCAAAAAGGAGCGCGCAAAGACAACGTCAATGACGACGGCCCGGCGGTCCAGGCTGCTTACAATCTGGCGATCGGGGGCGTCGACCTTCCAGCTGGGACCTATAGGATGGTTCCCGGTCCTGTCTCACCCTTCACGCTCGCCGGACAACCCACAAATAACATCTATCGGGCAGTTGCGCTGACGGTGGACAATGTGGCGATCACCGGGCGCGAGGCGGTGCTTCACGGCGTGAGCCGCCCTGGCGTCAGCGCAAATGATGTTCAGCCGGTGTTCTCGACCGATATGAATATGGCGGTTGGAACGCGGAAGAACATCACCTTTGACGGCGTTACCTTCGATAGCGTCAACGATGCCGATGCAATTAACAGCAACCAGCGGCTTGCCTACGTGGTAGGCGTCGATGGGTTGCGATACCTGGATACAATCGGCCGTTCCAGCGGGGGGCGGCGCGGCTACTATTCCCACATTCAAAACTGCAAAAACGTCCAGATCAATGGGCATTTTCACCAAAAAATGACAGGTGGCTTCAATGTCCGCTACGTCGATAGCCTTGTGATTACGAACTTCATTTTTGATGATTTCTCAGAGGCGATCGATCTCGACGGGACAAGCAAGCGCGTCGTCATCCGAAATGGCGTTTTCAAGTCGACGTCTCGTCTGAACCAGTGCATTGACGTCAACGATCAGGTTGATGCCTCGATTGGCGACTTCTCTGTCTTCAATGTTGGCAATATCGCCACGATAAACTACAAAACCACGACACCGGAGATTTTCGCCGATTACGTCGCCGGAAACCCGGTCAGAAACTACCAACTTTCCAAGCGCATCCTTATCAGCAATATTTCCGGTTCAGCGGTCGGCACGACGGCCGCTCCCGTTTTCTACATCGGCTGGGATTGGGCGGCTGGCGGCCACCCAGGCGCTGGTCCAGTGCAGGACATCACGCTTGAAAACATCACGCTCGATGACCACAGTTATTTTTGGATACGCGAAGGCATCAACGTCAAGCTCAAGGACATTACATCCTACCGTGCGATTTGCGGGTTCAACCATGCTCTCACCTGTTTTTCAGCGGTGGGGAATGGCGATCAAATCGGGTGGTCAGACCTCGACATAGATATCGATGGCCTGCGCATTGAGGCCTCCGACAAAGGTGGCATTAGCATTCAGTCGGCGTCTCGTGTGAAAGTGCGACGCCTGGTGACGCGCGGCAACAACACGGCTGGTGGCACTCAAACTGATCTGACCATTACAAATCTCGGCGCGCGAGCTGGCCGCGCCTCAGTTGATGATTGTGACATCGAAGGCGATGTGATCTTGAACGGAGACAGCACTGCCATCCCTGCTTGGGCTCCCGACACTATCTACAAGCGCAACGCTCTTGTGACAAACGGCGGCAACGTCTACCGCGCCACAGCCGAAGGTCGGTCGGCGGGCAGTGGCGGGCCGGCCGGAACGGCGCTGTCGGTGACGGACGACGGCTCAGCTTCAATTGCCGCGTGGGCGGTATCGACTGCCTATGCGGTCGACAATGTGGTCTCGCACGGTGGTGCCTTCTTTATCTGCGTAGGGGCGGGCATCTCGGCGGCGGCAGGAGGACCTGCGGGGACCGATAATCGCATTTTCGACGGAACGATCATCTGGCGCCCCATACAGGGCGCGGTGAAATGGCAGTATCAGCTTTACCCCTATGCGATCATGTGGGGGAAAAACAACAAGGTCCGTGGAACTGTGACGGTGCAGGGTGATGCGCAGAAATACATCTTCGCCGAAAGTATTGCGGCGCAACTTGACGATTACGCCGCGACTGGCACGATAAACAAGAGCGTGTTTGTTGCCCGCCGTCGCGGTCGCATCGTTCGCGCCAGCTACCAAACTACAGCCGACGTCGCAGCCGACGCAGTCAACTACCGCAACTTGATCGTTCGCCGCTTTCGCGGCGGGATCTCCACAAACGTTTCCACTATTGATACCACAGCAGTCGGGCTGACAGCCTTTGTCACGCGCGACGGTGGAGTAGCCAGCAACTCCGCTGGCGCTGATCTCGAGCCCGGCGACGTTGTCATAGTAAATTCAAACTCCGCCGGCGCCGGGCGGGTGCTTGCCGGTGTCGCTGTTACTATCGATTTCATGGAGTTTTGACTGGCCCCTGCGTCGCATCGATACAGGATCCGCGCACCTACTGCGCGCGCGTCCGAGCTGCATTTATATGCCAGGGGCGATCCTATGATTGCACTTTGAAGTAGGGGACGACCACAAATACAGACAATAGAAAGCGCTCGGGCCGCCAGCACCACAAGGGACCGCTACAGTTCGCGCACCATCTGCGGCTCCTCATCGATGCGGAGTCGTCCCCAGGTTCTCTTTCGATTGTGAATTTCTCATGATTCGGCGCCGTGCGCGCATCGCCATGACAAGTCTCGAAGGCGCCGCCGCGCAGTCAGCTAGCGGCTATGCCGCCGGCCTTACCCCTCTCAGCCTCGCTTTCGCGAGGCTTTTCCATGGAGCAAGCCAGCATGGCCCGATCTTCAGCCGCCGCCGTTCGCCTTCTGACCGGCGAGCGCGAACCCGTTCGTCTGGCGACGACCGCCAGCATTGCGTTTTTCGGCCTTCCGACCATCGACGGGGTGGCGACGGAGGTGGGCGACCGCGTGCTGGTCAAGGACCAGGCCGACCAGACGCAAAACGGTATCTATACGGTAAGCGAAGGCCGATGGTTCCGCGCCGCCGATGCCCGCACCGGGCGCACCATGCAGAAGGGAACGACGGTGCATGTCCAGCAGGGCAACGCCTCGGCCGATTTCGTCTTTGCCTTCCAGACGCTGAACCCTGTGATCGGAACCGATGACATTGTGCTGTCGTTCTACCAGTCCGACGACACCGTCGGGGATATCCAGGCAGCCGCGCAAGGCATCATCGACCAGGCACAGGCCGCTGCGGACGTAGCGACGGGCGCCATGACAACCTTGCTCGATCCGCAATTCGCGACCAAGGCGACGGCGGAGGCCTATTCGCCGCCGATAGCACCCACATACATCCGCACCGCCTTCTACGACAGCTCTCACGTGGCAGGCAGCGGCGCTGTGTACCGCAAGAATGGAACGAATGCCGGGGATTTGGTGATCACGCTGAGCGATGGCATGATGAAGACGGGCTATACTCTCGCCTCAACCCCGGTGACGGCATCAATGCTCGGGGCGCGTGGTGGCGGTGCGAATGCCACGGCTGCAATAGGTGCACTGCTCGCGGGCAGCTATCCGCATGTGCTGATTGACGGCTCCTACCAGACCGACGGCAACCACACGATCTCGACAGCGAAGAAGCGCGTCGAATGCCTGGGCGGCTCTGCCCTGATCCTGCGCGCGCCAGTCGGTACCGTTACCGGCCACCATCCCGTCATCGATATCGCCGCCGATGACGTCCTGATAGACGGGGGCCTCACGATCGATGGTGGATCACATGCCGGCTACCAGGCTTCTATCGGTATTCGCGTCGGCCTCTCCACTGGTGCACGCCGGAAGCGGCCGACAATTCGTGGCGTGAAAGTCCGCAATCTTGGCCTTGCCGGCGTGATGGCGCTCTGTGTCGACAGCCCGACGATTGAGGACATTGACGGCTATAACATCGTCACGCCAACCGGCGGCGAGTTTGGCGACACGGTTTACGTGGCCGGCGTCCGTAAGCCGATCGTGCGCAACATCCGGTCGGCGAAGTGCAAACGCGACGGCGTCGTGTTGACCTATACGGGGAATCTAAACACCACCGACGTGTTGGTCGACGGGGTTTTCGCAGATGCACATCTCGACAGCCCCTCCGCCGGTGTCTGGGTGGAGATGACCGGTGCGCGAGATCCACGAGGGATCATAACCAACGTGGTGGCGAATGACTGTCTGGTTGGCATAGCCGCGACTGACGCCAACAGCGAGATCGTCATTTCGAATGTCAAGGCAATCGGCAACCGGCTGTCCGGTAGTTCTGCCGGTAACGTCTTCGGCGTTCAGATTCAGTCGGGCCGGCTCGATAACTGGTACGTCGATCGCTACAACACCGCTCTGCAATTGGAGCCAAACGGCGAATATCAGTTCGCCCTCAGCTCGCAAGTTGGATCGTTTGCGACTGGCGAAACGGTCAGCGGCGGCACCTCTGGCTCGACCGGAACCCTGCGGTTCCAACATTTTGAAATCGTCATCACCGGTTCAACCGTCGACTATGAACTCGGTGAGACGGTGACTGGCGGTTCATCCGGCGCGACGGGCATCTTGGTCGACTTCTTTGCCAACGTGCTGAGGGTCTTGCCGGTAAGCGGGACATTTCAGGCCGCTGAAACAATCACTGGAGGCATCTCTGCGGTTGCCAAAACGGCAAACAGCGCGACCCGGCGCATCTATGTGCGCGGTTCGGCCGGCATCTTTCCAGCTGGCGAGACAATCAGGGGCGGAACGTCAGGTGCCACAGCTGTAATCGCCGCGCCCTACCAGACGCCTCTTGCGATCGGCCCGGGCACGTTGATGAACTGCTCGACCGACGCCATTGTCGTTGCGAACGTCGTGACACCGGCGAGCCTTAGCCTTTCTGGCATCAGGGGAAACACCCAGTCGCATGGTATCCGGTTCAACCTTTCCGTGGGCCAGCGGCTGCGCAAAGCCAGTCTCAGGGACATCGCCCTGAAGAACTCTACCGCCATTGGCGTTGCCTTTCGGGTGACCACCGGCGGCGCGATAGACGAAATGCTGGTCGATGGTTTCGACATGTCGGAATGGGTTGGCGATGGCACCGGCAGTTCCATCACGGCCGGCACCGTGACCAGGTTTATTGGCGGCAACAATCCCGGTCTGCAGGGGACGTCGAGTGTGCCGATCAATCTGACCGTCAACACGACGCTGTCTGGGCTTCACAACCGGGCACTCTGCCACAACAACGGCGCCGGCGCGACGTGGACACATACGCTGCCGCCTGCCGTGCCTGGCCTTCGGATCGGCTTTGCCGGAGTACACGCAACCCATGTCATGAACATCAAGCCCAACGGGACGGATACGATCAAGGGCGGCGGTGCAGGAAAATATCTCATTCTCGATCCCGGCGAGCGCGTAACACTGGAGGCCTATACGGTAGGACTGTGGGTTGTCAGTTCGGCTATCGGCTGGTCAGGGGATTTCGAAGCCTAGGATGAATTCGCAACTTTGCGTAAGGGTACTGCGTCATGCCTAAGTTGATCGTTGCGAGGATGACGAAAACTAGGCTCAGGACCTATTAAATCGCTTGCAGGGATAAGGATCGGCTGATTCATTGGCGGCGCAAGGAGACGCTGTCATGGGTGAT
>NZ_JAMYTM010000012.1:0-173423 GCF_040322475.1 Mesorhizobium sp. M0140
TTCCGCGCCGAACTGGCCAAGGCGGTCGGCGGCCACAGGAATGTCGGCGACGTCCGCGGCGACGGCATGCTGGCGGCGGTGGAGTTCGTCTCCGACAAGGACGACCGGGTGTTCTTCGACGCTTCGCTCAAGATCGGGCCGCAGGTGGCGACGGCGCTTGCCGCAAGCGGCGTCATCGGCCGCGCCATGCCGCAGGGCGACATTCTGGGCTTTGCGCCGCCGCTCTGCCTGACCCGCGAGGAAGCCGACATCGTCGTGTCGAAGACAGCCGATGCGGTGAAAAACGTGTTTGCCGATCTCTGAGAGTGACTATGAATGCCATGACCAGGACCCTCCCCGCCACCATGGCCGCCGTGCTGCTTACCGGGCACGGCGGACCGGAAAAACTCGTCTACCGCAGCGACGTGAAAGTGCCCTCGCCCGCTCCCGGTGAAGTGCTGGTCAAGGTCAGCGCTTGCGGGATGAACAACACCGATGTCTGGGTGCGCCAGGGCGCCTATGGCACGGAGGAGGACGCTGCCGCCGTGTCGACATGGCGCCGCCAGGGCAACACGCTTGTTTTCCCGCGCATCCAGGGCACGGACACCGTCGGTATCGTCGCCGCTGTCGGCGAAGGCGTGTCGCCGGACCGTATCGGCGAACGGGTGATGGTCGATTTCTCGATCTACAATCGCGACGACGATTCGCTCGCCGACATCGACTATATGGGCCACGGCCGCGACGGTGGTTACGCCGAATATCAGGCCGTGCCGGCCGAGAACGCTCATGTCATCGACACCGACATGAGCGATATCGAACTCGCCACCTTCTGCTGCGCCTACCTGACCGGTGAACAGATGCTGGAGCGCGCCGCGCTCAAGGCCGGCGAGCGCGTGCTGGTCACCGGCGCCTCGGGCGGCGTCGGCTCCGGCATCGTGCAATTGGCACGGGCGCGCGGCGCCATCCCCTATGCCGTCGTCGGCAAGGGCAAGGAGCAGGCGGTGCGCGACATCGGCGCAGAGGCTGTCATCACCCGTGGCGTTGCCGACCTGCCGCATGCCGTGAACGAGGCGACCGGAGGCCAGCCGATCGACGTTGTCGCCGACCTCGTTGGCGGTGCCATCTTCAATGACCTCCTGCGTATTCTCAGGCCCGAGGGCCGCTACACCACGGCTGGCGCAATCGCCGGCCCGGTCGTGCAGCTCGATCTCAGGACCATGTACCTGAAGCAATTGCAGTTGCATGGCTCGAGCCAAGGCACGCGCGCGGATTTCCGCCGCATCGTCGGGCACATCGAGGCGAAAAAGATCCGGCCGCTGGTCGGCGGCGTCTACAAGCTCTCCGATTTCCACCATGCGCAAGCGGATTTCATCGCCAAGGATTTCGTCGGCAAGCTGGTGGTGGTGCCGGATGCCATGTGGGGTTCGGCTATCTGAACGACCGATGTCTCAACCCTGCTGGGCCGCCCGCAGCAGCATGCCGAACAGGTCGCGCGGCTCGTCGGGGTCGGCCAGCATGTCGAGTTCCTGATAGAGGCCGGTCGAGCGCAGTTGATCCCTGACGTAACGCAGTGCCGAAAAATCCTCGATGGCGAAACCGACCGAATCAAACAGCGTGATCTGCCCGGGATCGCGCCGGCCTTGCACGGCGCCTGACATCACCTGCCACAGCTCGGTCACCTTGTGATCTGGTGCAAGCTGCTGGATCTCGCCCTCGATGCGGGTCTGCGGCGGATATTCGACGAAGATGTCGGAGCGCAGCAGGATATCGCGGTGCAGTTCGGTCTTGCCGGGACAGTCGCCACCGACGGCGTTGATGTGCACGCCGGAGCCGACCATGTTGTCGGTGAGGATGGTGGCGTACTGCTTGTCGGCGGTGACGGTGGTGATGATGTCGGCCCCTTCTACCGCCTCTTGCGCGGTGCCGCAGGCGACCATGTCGAAGCCGAGGCCGGCCAGATTGCGGATGCATTTTTCGGTGGCCTTGCGATCGATGTCGTAAAGCCTCAGCCTGTCGACGCCGAGCAGCGCCTTGAAGGCCACCGCCTGGAATTCGGCCTGGGCGCCGTTGCCGATCAGCGCCATGCAGCTGGAGCCGGTCGGCGCCAGGTATTTGGCGGCCAGAGCCGACATCGCCGCCGTGCGCAGCGCGGTCAGGATGGTCATTTCGGATAGCAGGACAGGGTAGCCATTGTGGACATCGGCGAGCATGCCGAAAGCCGTCACCGTCTGGCGACCCTCGCGCATGTTCTTGGGATGGCCGTTGACATATTTGAAGCCGTAGACCTCGCCGTCGCTGGTCGGCATCAATTCTATGACGCCTTCGGCGCTGTGCGAGGCGACGCGCGGCGTCTTGTCGAACAGTTCCCAGCGGCGGAAATCGTCCTCGATGTAGCCTGAGAGTTCGACGAGGAAGCGCTCGACGCCGATCTTCAGCACCAGCTTCATCATGTGGTCGACGCTGACGAAGGGGACGATGTTGAGATTGGGAATCATTTTTTCTTGTCCTTGCCGCATGCAGCCGGTCAGTCCTGGCGATGCGCGTTGTGCGTCTTCATCATCGTTGCCAGCGCAGGGTCATTTTGCTCCAGCGCCCTGATGGCTCCGCCTGTGTCGTAGAGGCGCTCATCCTGACCCATCTTGAACTTGGCCTCGAGCCGATCGATCGGCAGGTCAAACCCTATGATACCAGGTATGCGCCGCTCCATGCCGCCAGGGCCGAGCTCGCGCATGCGCCAGCGATCCTCGCGATCTTTCTCCAGCACGTCGACAAGCTGCAAGAGATGCCGGGCGGTGGCATGATCGTCGAGCGGAACCGGATGCCCATGGCAATGCACGACGGCAAAATTCCAGGTCGGCGCGCTGTCGCGCACCGGGTTGCGCGGATACCAGGACGGCGAGATGTAGCCATGTGGGCCGTGGAAGATAGCGACCGTCTCCCTGCCTTCGCTGATCAAGGTGCTGTGCGGATTGGCCCTGGCGAGATGCGAGACCAGCGTTCCGTTTTCACCACGCGCGCGATCGAGCACGAAGGGAAGATGCGAGACGACAAGGCCCTGCGGTCCCGCTGTCACCACCGTCGCGAAGGCCGCAGCCTCGATCAGGCCGAACACCTCGTCCGACGACAGCGGCGCAAATTCAGGCTTGGTATACATCAGGTCAGCTTCGCTGAGCGCGAACCGCCGGGATCAGGCCTTGCGGGCGAACCAGCAGTACCGCGATGACCCCCGACAGCACGATGGCATCGCGGTAGGGCGCGATCGCTCCCGGAAGCGTCGCCTGCAACAAAACCTCGATGATGCCGAGCAGAAAACCGCCGGCGACAGCACCGGGCAAGCTGCCGAGCCCGCCGACGACGGCGGCGATGAAGGCCTTCAGCACCGGCGTAAAGCCCATCAGCGGATCGACTGAGGCACGCTGCGCCACCCACAGCATGGCCGCCAGCCCGGCAAGCAGGCCGGAGAGCAGGAAGGCGGTGGCGATGATGCGGCTGGCCGGAATGCCCATCAGGCGCACGACGTCGAAATCTTCCGCCGCGGCGCGCATCGCCGTGCCGGTCACCGAGCGGCGAAGGAAGACTTCCAGCGCAATCAGCGCCAGTGCGGAGACGACGATGGAGATGCTGGGACCGACGCCGATGGTGAAATCGCCGAAGGAGAAGGCGCCGGTCATCCAACCGGGCATGGCGACAGCTTGCGGCCGCGCCGAAATGCCGTTCTGGAATACGACCTTCAACAGGCTGGAGACGGCAAAGCTGGTCAACAGCAGGCTGGTGACGCTGGCGCCGCGCATCGGCCTGAAGGCGATACGCTCCATGGCGACAGCGGCGAGCGCGCCGCAGGAGACGGCGACAAGCACGGCTACCGGGAAGGGAAAGCCGAGCACCAGCGAGGCCAGAAGCGCGTAGCCCGACAGCGTCATCAGCTCGCCATGGGCGAAGTTGATGAGGCCGACGATGGAAAAGACGATCGCCAGCCCGAGCGCCAGCAGCGCATAGACGCCGCCGAGGCTCACCGCATTGATGATCTGCTGCGCGATCATGCTTCTCAAGCTCCCAAATAGGCCTGGCGGACGAGGTCCGAGGAGGCGAGTTCTTTTGCCGTGCCGGCCAGCACCACTTCGCCATTGGCGAGCACGACGGCGCGGTCGGCGATTTCGAGCGCCAGCGCCACATTCTGTTCGACCAGAAGGATGGTCAGGCCCTTGCGGCGCAGTTCGGCGATCAGGTCGAAGACGGTGTCGATCAGTTGCGGGGCAAGGCCGAGCGAGGGCTCGTCGAGCAGGATCATGCGCGGCTTGCCCATCAGCGCGCGGGCGATGGCCAGCATCTGCTGTTCGCCGCCCGACAGATTGCCGCCCTTGACGCGATGGTAGCGGCGCAGGATCGGGAACAACTCCAGCATCTCCTCCTCGCGCAGCCTTGCCTCGGCCGCCGGCTGATGCACCGCGCCGCCGAGACGCAGATTGTCGGCCACCGTCAGGCTGGCGAAGATACGGCGGCCTTCGGGAACCAGCGCGACGCCCTTGCGGGCTATCGCCTCCGGCGCCAGGCCGGTGATGTCGACACCGTCGAAGACCACCTTGCCGGATGCCGCCGGCACCAGCCCGGCGACGGCGCCGAGCGTCGAGCTCTTGCCGGCGCCGTTGGCGCCGACCAGCGCGATGATCTCGCCGCTGCCGACGGTGAGGTCGACGCGGCGTACCGCCTCGACCTCGCCGTACCGGATTTTCAGGGCTTCGACGCTCAGCATGACATCACGGCGCGGGAACGTCGGCAGCGTCGGGGATCAGTGTCTGGACATGCTTGCCCTCGCCGCCCTCGTAGCGCATCAGCGCCACTGGCCGCAACGGCATGCGATCGGTGCCGGCATAGGTGATCTTGCCGGTGATGCCTTCGAAATCCTTGAGGCCGGCGATGGCGTCGCGGATCGCCTTCGGGTCGTCGGAGCCGGCCGTCTTGACCGCCTGGTCGAGGATCAGGCCGATCTCGTAGCCATTGACCTCATAGGTCGATTCCGGTGCGTGGCCGGCATATTTGGTGAAGGCGGCGTTGAAGGCCTCTAGCTTGCTGCCCGGCTCGGCATAGCCGGCCGCGGTGTAGACGACGCCGTCGACCAGCTTGCCGAGCGCCTTGATGGTCGGGGTGCCGATGGCATCGGCGCCATAGACCGGGATGGTGACGCCGGCGCCGCGCAATTGCTGGATGAAGGCCGGGAAATCCGGCTCGTAGGCCGCCGTCATGATCAGGTCGGGCTTGTCGGCCAGGCCCTTGATGTTGGTGATCTCGGCGGAAAAGTCGGGCTGGCCCATGCTGAAGGTGCCGCGGCCGACAATGGCGCCGCCCTTCTTCTCGAACACTTTGCCGAAATATTCCGGCAGATTGGCGGTGTAGGTGGAGTCCGGCGAGGTCAGCAGGAACACCTTCTTCTTGCCTTCGGAGACGGCAAAGTCGGCGACCGCCGTCGCCTGCACATTGTCGGCCGGATAGGTGCCGAACATGACGTCGCCGACCGCGCCGGTCAGCACCGGGGCGGAGCCGCACAGCGTCAGGGTCGGAATGCCGAGCGGCTGGGTGAGCTGGCCGGCGGAAATCGAGGGATCGGCATCGCACGGCGTGATCATGATCTTGGCGCCGGCGTCGATCAGCTCCTGGGCGACGGTGGCGGTCTGCGCGGTATCGGAGCGCGTGTCCTTGATCAAAAGCTTGACGGTGTATTTGCCGCCGAGCCCGCCCTTGGCGTTGAGTTCGTCGAGCGACATGCGCAGGCCGGCAAGTGCCGGCTGGTCGTAAGGGGCAAGGCCGCCGGTCTGCGCGGTCGCGGCACCGATGATGATCTCCTCGGCGCTGGCCGTCGAAATGGCGGCGATGCCGAACACGGCAGCGCACAGGGCGGCGCGATGGAGGCGATAGAGGCTTGGCATGTCGGTTCTCCTTCTGGATTTTTATGATTGGTTGTCGTTGCAGGTCATGCGGTCTGGTTTTCAGCTGTTGCGGTCTTGGCACGCGCCGTGCGGCTGCCGAGATAGGCGGCGATCACGGCGGGGTTCTTCTGGACGTCGCCGGGCGTGCCGTCAGCGATGACGCGGCCATGATCGATGACGACGATGCGCTCGCACAAATTCATCACCAGCCGCATGTCGTGTTCGATCAGCACGACGCCGATGCGGCGCTCCGCGCGAACCGTCGATAGAATCGAGACCAGTTCGGCGGTCTCGACGGCGTTCATGCCGGCGGCCGGCTCGTCGAGCAGCAGGAAGCGTGGCCTCAACACCAGGGCGCGTGCCACTTCGAGCCGGCGGCGCTGGCCATAGGCAAGCCTGGCGGCCGGCTGATCGGCAAATCTCTCCAGCCCCATGCGCGCAAGCTCGCTCATCGCCGCCGCCTCGGCATGGCCGAGATCAGGTTCCACCTGGCGTGCTGCGACAACGACATTTTCGAGCACCGTCATGTGCGGAAAAACGCGGATGTTCTGGAAGGTGCGGGCAACGCCGGAGCGGGCGAAGCGAAAGGCCGAAGCCTGCCGCACCGCGCCGCCGACAGACACCGTGCCGGTGCTTGGCTGGACATCACCGGCCAGCATGTTGAGCAGCGTGGTCTTGCCGGCGCCATTGGGACCGATAATGCCGGTGATGCTGTCTGTCCCGAAGCTCAAACTGACGTCATCGACGGCAACGACGCCGGCATAGCGGCGCGACAGATGGTCGGCGGTGAGCCGGTCACTCTCGACATGCTGCGGAGGTGCCGCCGAAGCCGTCACGGCCTGGCGTCCCGGCCGGCGCAAAAGGTTGAGCTCACGCTCGCCGAACAGACCGGTCGGGCGTCGCCAGATGACCAGGATCATGGCGATGGCCAGCACGCCCTGGGTCAAGCCGAACAGGACAGGCAGATGCAGGCCGAGCACCTCGCCGCCGCCCTCGAAGCGGCGCACCACTTCGACCAAAACGATGGTGACGATGACGCCGGCGAAAGCGCCGAGCGACGAGGTCATGCCGCCGACGATCAGCATGGCGAGCATGGTGAAGCCGAGGTCGAAATAGAAATCGCGCGGCGAAAACGCGCCAAGGAATTGCGCCATCATGGCGCCGGCGGCCATGGCGGCGACGACGCCCGCCACCCAGGCGGCCAGACGCGCCGTGCGCTGGTCGACGCCGACGGCGGCCGCACCACGCTCGTCATTGGCGGCGGCGCGGGTGGCAAGGCCGAAGGAGGTTTCGCGAAACAACCTCGCCGCCACCAGCGCCACCGAAGCGACAGCGGCAGCCGTCCACAGCCCGACCTCGCGCGGCACGCCGTAAAATGGCTGGCTGCCGCGGGTGATTTCGCGTCCGGCGACCAGCAGCGTGTAGACGATGATCAGCATGGCAAGCGTTGCGATCGAAGCGCTCGATCCGGAAAGCCTGAGCAGCGGCGTGCCGGTCAACAGGCCGACGATGACCGCGAGAGCAAGGACGACGGCCAGCGCCGCGACAAAGGAGAGTTGATGGCCTGCGAGGAATTGCGGCAGGTCGCGCAGCGCCGTTCGCTGCAATGCGGTCGGCATGGTGAGGATGCCCGTAGCGTAGGCGCCGAGGCCGACAAAGGCGGCCTGGCCGAACGAGACGATGCCGCTGTTGCCGGAGAATATCTGCAGGCCAAGCACCGCCGTCAGCATGATCGCTGCATAGGTGACCACACGTTGCATGGCGGCGCTGCCGAAGACAAAGGCGGCAAGCGCCACCAGCAGCAGCACCGCGACCATGCACAGGGCATCGGCGGTGGCGTTGCGAAACGCGGCCGGCATGAGGCCGCGTGAGTTGCTCTCGCTCATCGTCGGCGACGCCATCACGCGGCCCTGAAGCGATCGGGCGAAAACGGCGCCAGGATCGGCTGTGCTCCCTCGGTGACCAGCCTGGCCACGGCCTCGCCGACGGCTGGACCGGTCTTAAAGCCGTGGCCGGAGGATCCGGCAGAAACGACCAGCCCTTCGACCCCAGGCATGGCGCCGATGACAGGCAGATCGTCGGGGCTCATGTCGTAGAGCCCGGCATAGCCGGGGCGGATGCCAAGTTCGGCCATGGCCGGCAAGCGGGTGGCGAAGGTCTCCAGGATCTCGACCGATTCAGCTTCCTCGACACCTTCCATGTAGTTGTCGGGATTTTCGACAAGGCGCGGACGGCCTGCATGCTCATGGCGCAGGCCGGTGCCGCCGCCGGCCCAGGTGCCGGCCAGGATGACGCCGTCATTGTCGGGCCGTGCATAGTTGCAGGAAATGTCGTCGCACCAGGCGAACGGCATGACCTGCCTTGCCTTGCCGGCAGCGTCCAGCACGGCCATCGGATGGCGCTCGACATGCAGCGGCAGATCGAGGCCCACTGTCGCCAGCAGCCGGCGCGTCCATGGCCCGGCGGCCAGGACGACGGTACCGGCTTCCAGCACCGTTCCATCGGTCAAGGTGACGCCGGTGATGCGGTCGCCCTGCCGCTGGAGGCTCTCGACCAACGTGTTCTGCATGATCCCAGCACCGTTGGCGCGGGCGGCACGGGCGATGGCGTTGGTGGCGCCGAAGGCATCGGCGTAGCCATATTCCGGCTCCCACAGCGCCATTGCGACATTGTCCAGGACAAAGCCGGGTGCCGCGTCGGCAAAGGCCTGCGGCGACAATGTCTCGATGCGCGCGCCCTCGCCGCGGATGCGTTCGGCTGCCGCCGTCCAACTCACCTTGTTGTCGTTGCCGCAGACCCACATCATGCCGATTTCGGTGACAAAGGATCCTTCGCCCGCGATTTCCGGCAGCGACACCAGGATCTCTCGGCCACGGATGGACAGCTGCGACAGTTCCGGCATCAGGTAGAAGGCGTGCAGCAGCGCCGACGATTTGCCCGACGGGCCGCCGGCGGGGTGGGTCTGCTCGACCAACGTGACCTTCACACCGGCCTTGGCCAGATGATAGGCGGCGCTCGATCCGACAATACCGGCACCGACGACGATGACGTCGCTTCCGTTTCGCATGGCTGTTCCCCACAGTCTCTTGGCTGCTTTCCGACAAGGTAGGGCCAGCGATCACACAATGTCAACATCTCTTCATTGTTGACCAAGATTTAAATCTCTGTAATAAACTCGACAAAACAAGAGAACATGGATTTCGGGGAGGCCCATGGCGATACGCGATGTTCTGATGCGCGGGGATCTTGCGCTGACGCCGTCGGAAGAGAAGATCGTCCGGCTGCTGTTGACGGACTATCCGACCTCCGGCCTCGGCACCGCTTCGTCGCTTGCGCGGCGCGCTGGCGTCAGCGATCCGACCGTGGTGAGGCTGGTCGTAAAACTCGGCTATGAAGGGTTTCCGGATTTCCAGGCGAAGCTTCTGGCCGAAGTCGAGGCAAGACTGCACTCGCCGCTGCTGATGATGGAGGCCAAGCGGCAGAGCGGTTCCAACGACAGCGCCGTGCTGGCCTATCTCGATAGCGTCACCACGGCCTTGCAGAAAGCCACCGCCGCGACACCCATCCAGACATACGAACGGGCGGCCCGCCTGCTGATGGAGGTCAAGGGCGAGGTCGTGCTGGTTGGCGGCCGGTTCAGCCGCCACATCGCCGGCATGCTGGCCGGCTATCTCGTGCAGTTTCGCTCCGGGGTTCGCGATCTTGGTGTGCTCTCCCCGCAGACCTTCGACACGCTCGCCGACCTCGACCGCCGCGACGTGCTCGTCGTGTTCGACTATCGCCGCTATCAGCTTGATGTGATGGCCTATGCGAGCCAAGCGGCGGCGCTCAATGTGCGCATCGTCCTGTTCACCGACCAATGGCTGTCGCCGATATCAGATCTCGCCGAAGTCACCATCGTCAGCCCGCTCGAAGTCGCCTCGCCCTACGACACGCTGGCGCCGGCGATCGCCCAGATGGAGGCGCTGGTCGCCCATATCGTTTCGACGCTGGGCGACGAGGCCCGCGCCCGCATCGAGCGGCTCGAAAGGGTGCGACATGCCAATGCCGTGACGCTCGACAGCGACCCGCAAGAGAACGGCGCGCGCAAGATACCCGGACCCCGCAAGACGCCGGGACCCAAATCAGCAAAGCAGGACGACAAAGCATGACCCAGGCCCTACCCAAACGAGACGAAGCCTTCCGTGCCGGCGAAACGGCACTGCTGCTCGTCGACATGCAGCGCATCTGGCTGGAGCCGGGCGCCGATCCGTCGCATCCGGAGCGTGGCCCCGATCACTATTTCTACCGGCAGACATCCTCGCGGACGATCCCCAACCAGGAGCGCCTGCTGGCCGCGGCGCGGGCCAATGGCGTCGAGGTGCTGCACACCATCATCCAGAGCCTGACCGAAGACGGCCGCGACCGCTCGCTCGACCACAAGCTGACGCCGATCCATATTGCACCCAGCCTCCCCGAGGGACTGCCGGTGGCATCGCTGGCGCCGGTTGGCGACGAGATCATGCTGCCGAAGACGTCGTCGGGCATCTTCAATTCGACCAATGTCGACTATCTCCTCAAGAACCTCGGCATCCGCTATCTCGTCGTGGTCGGCGTGCTGACCGATCAATGCGTCGACATGGCGGTGCGCGACGGCGCCGACCGCGGCTATCTCGTCACCTGCGTATCGGATGCTTGCGCCACCATCACCCAGGAACGCCACGACATCGCGCTCAAGGCCTTCGGCGGCTACTGCTGGGTGGCCGACACCGACACGGTCGTCGACCGCTTCAACGCTTTGGGAAAACCGGCATGACATCGACCGTCGAGCCTCTGGTTGCCGTCGTCACCACGGATCTCTCCGCCGTCACGCGGGGCCGTTTCGTTGCCGAAAGCAAGTTGCAGAAGACCGCCACGACCGGGGTCGGCTGGCTGCAGGCCAATCTGTCGCTGACGCCGTTCAACTCGATCGTCGATCCCAACCCCTGGGGCTCGTCGGGCGACCTGCGGCTGATCCCCGATCTCAAGGCGCGCTTTCGCACGACACGCACCGGATCGGCGACGCCGTTCGACATGGTCGCCGGCGACATCGTCGAGCTCGACGGCAGCCCATGGCTCGGCTGCACCCGCACGATGCTCAAAGAGGCGTCGGCCGATTTGAAAGCCGCGACCGGCCTGTCGGTCATCGCCGCCTTCGAGCATGAATTCAACGTCGCCGACGGCGGCTTCGCGCCGGCGCATTCGATGTCTTTCGCCGCGCTCAGGCGAACCGACCCCTTCGCGCCCAACCTGATGGCGGCGCTGGAGGAGGCCGGCGTCGCACCCGAAGTGGTCATCGCCGAATTCGGCGACGAGCAGTTCGAGGTGACGCACGAGCCGGCGGACGCGCTGACGGCAGCCGACCGCGCCGTCGCCATCCGCGAAATCACGCGCGAACTGGCGCGCAATGCCGGCTGGCGTGCGAGCTTCGCGCCCAAAACCGCGCCAACTGCCGTCGGCAACGGCGTCCACATCCATTTCAGCTTCGTCGACGAGGCCGGCAAGCCGGTGACATACGATCCGGCACTGGCGGGCGGCCTTTCCGCCAAAGCCGGCGCCTTCTGTGCCGGCGTGCTGCGCCATCTGCCTGGAATGACCGCGATGACGGCGTCGAGCGTGTCGTCCTTCTACCGGCTGAAGCCGCACAGCTGGAGTTCGTCCTATACCTGGCTCGCCGACCGCGACCGCGAGGCGTCGCTGCGCATCTGCCCGACAGTGACGATGGGGGGGCGCGATCCGGCGCGGCAGTACAATATCGAGTACCGGGCGGCGGACGCCACCGGCAATCCCTATCTGTCGCTGGCGGCGATTATCCGCGCCGGGCTGGAAGGGCTGAAGGCGGGCCTGCCGTCGCCACCTTTGGTCACCGGCGACCCGACGCTGATGAGCGAGGCGGAGCGCGCAAGTCTCGGTCTAGTGCGCCTGCCCGAAACCCTGCCCGCGGCACTGGACGCGTTGCTGGCCGACGGCACCGTGACGGGATGGTTCGCGCCTGTCTTCATCGACACTTTCGTCGGCCTCAAACGACATGAAGCCGAGCGTCTTGCCGGTCTCGATCCGGCCTCCATCTGCGATCTCTACCGGACGCTCTATTGATGACCGCACGGACCGAAAAAGATTGGCCGGAGGCCGTCGAGGTCCTCAACGAGCACGGCCGTTCCGATATCGTGCTGTTGTGCGAGCATGCCTCCAACCACATGCCGGCCGAGTATCGACAGCTCGGCCTCGATGCCAATCATCTGCAGCGCCACATCGCCTGGGATATCGGCGCCGCCGAGGTGACCCGCCTGCTGTCCGCGAAGCTCGATTCACCAGCTTTCCTCAGCGGCTACTCCCGGCTGCTGATCGACCTCAACCGGCCGCTCAATACCCAGGGCAGCATTCCGGTGCTGTCGGAAGATACCGGCATTCCCGGCAATGTCGGCATCGACGCGACGGAGCGGACCCGGCGTGCCGAGATCATCTTTTCGCCGTTTCATGACCGGGTGACCGCGCATCTCGACTGCCGGGCACAGGCAGGCCGGCGGACGCGGATCGTGACGATCCATTCCTTCACGCCGGTCTTCCTCGGTGTCAGCAGACCCTGGCATGCCGGCGTGCTGCACGACCAAGCAAGAGATCTCGCCGAAGCGATCCTTTCGGGCCTGCGCACCGACGCCGGGCTCAATGTCGCGGCCAACGTGCCCTATGTGATCAGCCGTGACGCCGACTACGCCGTGCCCATCCATGGCGATGATCGCGGCATCGCCGCCGTCCTCATCGAGATCCGGCAGGACCTTTTGTCGACACGGCGCGGCATCGAGGAATGGGCGGACCGGCTGGCGGCGGCACTGCCGGCACAGAAGGCGGAGAAAGTGTCGTGAGCAATCTCAGCTTGCGCGAACGTGACGCCGCGACCATCGCCCAGATCGGCAAGCTGCGTTTCTCGCCGCTCAGCGTCATCGGCGGCCGGGGCAACCGGCTGATCGAGGAAGACGGCCGCTCCTTGCTCGACCTGTCGGGATCGGCCGGTCCGGCGGTGCTCGGCTACGGCCATCCGGCCATCGTCGAAGCGGTCGAGACGTCGATCCGCGACATGGCCGGCGCCAGCCTGCTGCTCTACCCGAACGAGCCCGCCGTATCGCTGGCGGAGCGGCTGCTGGCGATTACGCCCGGAGAAGGCGAACGGCGCGTCTGGTTCGGCCATTCCGGGTCGGATGCCAACGACTGCGCGGTGCGCGTGCTGCAGGCGGCCACCGGCCGTTCGCGCTTCATCTCGTTCATCGGCTCCTATCACGGAAATCTCTCCGGCTCGATGGGCATCAGCGGCCATACCGCCATGACCCACACGCTACCCCGGCCGGGCGTGCTTCTGCTGCCTTATCCCGATCCGTTCCGACCGAATTTCAGCAGCGACGACGTGCTTGCGCTGCTCGACTACCAGTTCGAGACCACCTGCCCGCCGCATCAGGTCGCGGCGGTGTTCATCGAGCCGTTGATGTCGGATGGCGGGCTGATCGTGCCGCCGCCTGGCTTTCTCAAGGCATTGCAGGAGCGTTGCCGCAGGCACGGCATCAAGATTGTCGTCGACGAGGTCAAGGTCGGGCTCGCTCGCAGCGGCATGATGCACTGCTTCCAGCATGAAGGACTGACGCCGGACCTCGTCGTCTTCGGCAAAGGCATCGGCGGTGGCTTGCCGTTGTCGGCCGTGATCGGCCCTAAGGAGATCATGGACCATGCGCCGGCCTTCGCGCTGCAGACAACCGCCGGCAATCCGGTGGCGACATCGGCCGGCAACGCGGTGCTGAAGACGATCGAGACGGACGGCCTGGTCGAGCGCTCGGCGCGGATCGGCATGCTGTTTTCCGACGCGCTGCGAGCCCTTGCCGCCAGGCATGAGATCATCGGTGATGTGCGCGGGCGCGGCCTTGCCATCGGCGTCGAACTGGTCAAGGGCCGCACGACACGTGAGCCGGTTGCGGCGGCGACCACGGCCAAGATCATCTATCGCGGCTATGAGCTGGGTGCAGCCTTCACCTATGTCGGGTTGAAGGCCAATGTGCTGGAGTTCATGCCACCGCTGACGCTGACGGAAGACGAAGTGGCGGAGGGCGTGGCGATCGTCGACCAGGCGATCGCCGACGTCAACGCCGGCGAGGTCTCGGACGCGGACGTCGCCTCCTTCATGATGTGGTGAACAGAAAGGCGCGGCCACGGCTGCGGCAGAAATTGCCTAGAGCAGTTCACCGTTTCACGGAAACGGCGACCCGCTCTAACTCCTTGTTTTTACGCAATCCGGACGGAAAAGCGTTTCACACTTTTCCTGAAATTGCTCGAGGCAGCCCCGACTGATTGTTGCGCAGCAACTATTCCGCGATACGCACGATCAGCTTGCCGAAATTCCTGCCTTCGAGAAGGCCAAGAAAGGCCTGTGGCGCATTTTCGATGCCATCCACGATATCTTCCCTGTATCGAACCCGGCCGGATGCTATCCAGTCGGCCATCTCGCGGTAGAAGGCCGGGCGCTGGTCGACAAATTCGCGCTGGATGAAACCCCTGATCGTCAGGCTGCGGTGCAGCACTTGCTGCATCAATGTCGGCAACCGGTCGGTGCCGGCATCCGCGATGACGTTGTACTGCGCGATCAGCCCGCAGACCGGCACACGCGCAAACTCGTTCAGCAGCGGAAACACCGCGTCCCAGACAGGACCGCCGACATTCTCGAAATAGATGTTGATGCCGCCGGGGCAAGCTGCCTTCAATTGCTCGGCAAAATCGTCGGCCCGGTGATCGACGACCGCGTCAAAGCCCAGCTCGTCTCGCACGAAGGCGCACTTTTCGGCACCGCCGGCAATGCCGACGGCACGCGCTCCCTTGATGCGCGCGATCTGGCCGACGGCCGACCCGACCGCACCGCTGGCGGCCGCCACGACGACCGTTTCGCCAGGCTTCGGCTGTCCGATGGTGAGCAGACCGGCATAGGCCGTGAAGCCCGGCATTCCGAGCACACCCAGTGCGGTCGTGATGGGCGCCGCCGCGGGATCGAGCTTGCGCAGCCCGACACCGTCGGACAGGGCGAAACTCTGCCATCCGGAGTGGGACAGGACGATGTCGCCTTCAGCAAACTCCGGATGGCGAGAGATCATCACACGCGCGACGGTGCCGCCCTCCATCACACCGTCGACATCGACCGGCCTGGCATAGGATCTGGTGGCGTTCATACGACCGCGCATATAGGGATCGAGCGACAGATAAAGAATCTGCAACAGCAGTTCGCGCTCTCCCGGCTGGTCAAGGCCGACCGTCTCGATGCGGAAATGATCCGGCTTCGGCCGGCCTTGCGGTCGCGCCGCGAGCACGATGCGGGTGTTGGACTGGATTGACATGGAGACCTCTCCGCGAAGGATGTTCTACTCGAAAAACCGGTTGGGCGGCCGCTTCAGGCCGAGATTCTCGCGCAGTGTCGACCCCTCATATTGCCGCCTGAAGATGCCTCGCCGTTGCAATTCCGGCACCACTTTCTCGGCAAAATCATCGAGCCCTGCCGGCAGGTAGGGAAACATGATGTTGAACCCGTCGGAGCCCTCGGCAACCAGCCATTCCTCCATCTCGTCGGCGATTGTTTCAGGCGTGCCGACAAAAGCAAGCCCGGAATAGCCGCCCAGCCTTTGCGCAAGCTGCCTAACGGTCAGGTTCTCCTCGCGCGCCAGTTCGATGACGCGCTCGCGGCCACTCTTCGAGGCATTGGTCTCGGGGATTTCGGGCAAGGGCGCGTCGGGATCAAAACCGGACGCATCATGTCCGATCGCGATCGACAGCGAGGCGATGCCGCTCTCGTAATAGACGAGGCTGTCGAGCTTGGCCCGTTTGGCCTGCGCGTCCTCGACGCTGTCGCCGACCACGACAAAGGCACCGGGCAGGATTTTGATGTCGTCGCGCGAGCGGCCAAGTTTCTCCGCACGGCCTTTGACGTCGGCGAAGAAACGCTGCCCCGAGGCGAGATCGGCATGGGCGGCGAAAATGACTTCCGCCGTTTTGGCAGCCAGCTGTCGCCCCGCCTCCGAGGCGCCGGCCTGGACGATGACCGGCCAGCCTTGGATAGGCCGCGCAATGTTGAGCGGACCGCGCACCGAAAGATGCTCGCCCTTATGGTCAAGCACATGCAGCTTTGCGGGGTCGAAATAGAGCCCGCTTTCGGCGTCGCGGATGAATGCATCGTCGGCGAAGCTGTCCCACAGGCCGGTGACGACATCGTAGAATTCCCGTGCCCGCCGATAACGCTCATCATGCTCGACATGCTCGTCGAGGCCGAAGTTCAGCGCCGCGTCAGGGTTGGACGTGGTGACGATGTTCCAGCCGGCGCGTCCGCCGCTGATATGGTCCAGCGAGGCGAAGCGGCGGGCAACATGATAGGGCGCGTCGAACGTCGTCGATGCGGTAGCGACCAGCCCGATATGGTCGGTGACGGCGGCGAGCGCCGACAGCAGCGTGAATGGCTCGAACGACGTGACAGTGTGGCTGCGCCGCAGCGCCTCGATCGGCATGTTGAGAACGGCCAGATGGTCGGCCATGAAGAACGCGTCGAACTTCGCCGCCTCCAGCGTCTGGGCGAAGCGTTTCAGATGCGCGAAATTGAAATTGGCATCGGGATAGGCGCCCGGGTAACGCCAGGCGCCGGTGTGCAGACTGACGGGGCGCATGAAGGCGCCGAGGCGCAATTGTTTTCGTGTCATGTGGCGGATATCTCGGACGTTGGAGATTGAACAAATCTCGACGAGGATCGACCTCCATCAAGGCACGGGGAAGGTATTGCGTTCCCCCGCCACGCGCTTCCGCAGCATTCGCTTCCCCGCCGCCAGCGCAAAATGGCACAGCGCTCCGCCGGCGAGCTTTATGGGCTCAGTGTCGCTGCGACCGGCGCAGATATGTCTCCAGCCAGAGGCTGTAGCGTGAGCCGCCGAAGCACAGCACGAAATAGATCAGCGCAGCGAACAGATAAGCCTCGTCGTAGTAGCCGAGCCACTGCGGATCGGCCGCCGAGGATCGGGCCGCATTGAGCAGGTCGAAAATGCCGATGACGGCAAGCAGCGATGTCGCCAGCAGGAAGCCGATCGCCAGATTGACCATGCCGGGAATGACCAGACGCAGCGCCTGCGGCAGGACAACGAGCTGCATCGTGCGCCAATAGCCGAGGCCAAGCGCGGTCGCGGCCTCGTGCTGGCCCGCCGGTATTGCCTGGAGGCCGGCACGAACGACCTCGGCGACATAGGCTGACCAGAACAGCGTGATCATGATCATCGCCCGGACATTCTTGTCGATCAGCTGGCCATTCGGAATGGCCATTGGCAGGATGAGCATCGCCACATAGAGGATGGCCACCATCGGCGTGCCACGCATCAGTTCGATAAAGGCGATCGCAAGCGTGCGCAGGCCGCCCATGCCGGAACGCCGCGCCAGGGCGAGCAGGATCGCCAGCGGCGTCGCCAGTCCGAAGCAGACCGACCATACGAACAGCGTCACGGCCAGCCCGCCCCACTGGTTCGATGGGACGGCGGGAGGCACCAGCGTGCCGGACATCAAGATCCAGCTGGCGACGACGACGACAGGCCAGGCGACGAGCAATCCCTTGCGCCAAAATCGCGGCTGAGCGGTGATGACGAGGAGCCCCAGCAGCAGCACCATGACGACGAGCGGGCGCCATTGCAGCGCCGGCGGATAGAAGGCGAACAGGATGAAGCGGAATTTCGCCCCCACGAACGCCCAGCATGCGCCGTTGGCGAGTGCACAGTCGGCTGAGGTTCCGGTCCATGTCGCGTCGAATACGCCCCAGCGCAGCAGTGGCGGTACGATCCAGCCCAGCAACGCCACCGTAACCAGGGTGATGACTGAATTGAGCGGGGTGCCGAAAAGCCCGATCTTCAACGTCCGCAGCGTTGCCGACGATCGCCACGGTCGTAGGTAAACAGCGTCGGAGATGCTCATGTCCTCGCAATTCCTCTGAGAGCGACACGCCGGTTGTAGTGGTTCATGGCGGCCGATACGGACAGGTTGATCGCCAGATAGATGCCTATCAGCAGTGTCAGCGCTTCCAGCGACTGCCCGGTCGTGTTGGCGGTGGTGTTGATGATGCTGACGAGATCAGGGTAGCCGATGGCAACCGCAAGGCTGGAATCCTTGGTCAGGTCCAGGTAGCTGGAAGTTGTCAGCGGCGTGATGACGCGCAAGGCCTGCGGCAGCACGACGAGCCGCATGATCTGGCCGCTGTGCAGGCCAAGCGCCCGGGACGCTTCCCATTGGCCACGGTCGACCGACTGGATGCCGGCTCGCACGATCTCGGCGATTGCCGCCGAAAACTTGACCACCAGGCCCGTCAACAGTGCCGTGAATTCCGGCGTCAGATTGTAGCCGCCGCGAATGTTGAAGCCAGCCAGCGCCGGTATCTCCCAGCTCGCACCGGCTCCGGTTAGAGGAAAGGTCAGCACAACGCCAGCCAGCAGCCCCGCGGTTGCGATGCCCAGCCGCCTGGCAGGCAAGCTGCCCTCGCGCCGCGCCCTCCAAAGGAAAGCCATATAGGCCAAGGCGAGGCCGACAAGCAGCCAGAGCGTCGGCGCCGACACACCATGAAAGGCGAGCCCGGGAACGAACACGCCCCGGTTGGTGAGGAAGAAACTGCCGAAGACCGAGAGCGCCTGGCGTGGCGAGGGAAACGATTTTGCCAGCGAAATCCAGAAGAACAGCTGAAGCAGAAGCGGCGTGTTGCGGACGATCTCGACATACCAGCGCACGAGCGCGGCCAGCAACAGATTGCCTGAGAGGCCGGCAACACCGAGAGCAACGCCGAGGATCGTGGCGAGCAGACATCCAAGCGCTGCCACCGTCAGCGTGTTCAGAAGACCGGCCAGGATCGCGCGCGCATAGGGGTCGCCCGCCCTGAAGGCGATCGGCGCCTCGCCGATCTCGAAATTCGCCGGCCTGCCGAGGAAGTCGAACCCCGGCGTGATGCCGATGCGCGCCATGGTCGCGGCGGTGTTGTGGCCGAGCAGCCAGAACAGGGCGATGACAGCCGCGATCACCGCGATCTGGGTCAGCGGCCAGTCGCCCCACCACCTGGACAACTTGCGTAACATGCCGGGTCCGTCTGGACCCGGCACGGTTTCGTCCGTCAATGACATTGGCTGAAGGGTCTCAGCGGAACGGCGGTGAGTACAGCAGACCACCGTTGGTCCACAGGCTGTTGTAGCCGCGCTCCCAACCGAGCGGTTTCAGGTTCCGGTCATAGATTTCGCCGTAATTGCCGACGGTCTTGACGATATTATAGGCCCATTTCGGATCGAGGCCGATCGCCTGGGCGAGCGACGGGTCTACGCCGAGAAAGCGCTGGATGGCCGGATCCGGCGATTTCAGGAACTCGTCGACATTCTTGCTGGTGATGCCCCATTCCTCGGCCTGGATGGTTGCGTTGACCGTCCAGTTGACGATTTCGAGCCAGCGGTCGTCGCCACCGGCGATTGCCGGTGCGAGCGGCTCCTTCGACAGCCGCTCGGGCAGGATAATGTAGTCATCGGGCTTCTTCAGCTGGGTCCGCTTGCCAACGAGATCGGACGAGTCCTGCGTGATGGCGTCGACGCGCCCTGTCTCCAGCGCGTTGATGAATTCGCCGGTGTCCTCGATCGTCACCGGTGTGAACTTCTTGCCGGTCTTGCGGAAGAAATCGGCGATGTTCAACTCGCCGGTCGTACCGCTCTGAACGCCGATCGTGGCACCGTCCAGGTCGGCAGCCTTGGTGACGCCGAGGTCCTTGCGCACAAGGATGCCCTGGCCGTCGTAGAAAACCGTCGGACCGAAATGGAAGCCGAGCTGGAAGGCACGCGTGATCGTTACCGTCACGCCCGACAGCAGAATGTCGAACTCACCGGCCTGGAGCGCCGGCAGGCGCTGCTGCGGCGAAGAGTTGGTGAACTCTACGTTGTCCGGGTCGCCAAAGACAGTGATCGCCAGGGCGCGTCCATAGTCGGCGAAGAAGCCTTGCCAGCGACCGTTGCTGTCCGGCGAGAAGAAACCGGGTGTCGTGCCGACACCGACCTTGATGGAGCCACGCTCCTTGATCTTGTCGAGCGTCGGGCCCGCATAGGTCGCGGTCGAAAACAATCCCGCCGCCACCACCAGCGTCGTCGCCAGTGCCGTCCTCCAACCGGCGCCAAGCCGCGTTGCAATCGTCATGTCAGTCAACTCCTGAGGTTCATTGTTGTCAGCCGATCGCGGAACGTCCCCCGCTCTGTTCGACTGCCCCGAAGTTAACTCTATAATTTTTGTATACTAAGGAACGGCAATCCATTTTTTTGCCTGTCCGGAAAGCAGATTGCTTCGAAAATGCACATTGGCGGCGAATGCGAACCGCGCCGTTCCCGAATGGATTGCTTATGCGAAGGATATGTTCGCGCCGCTGAAGATGGAGATCGCGCGGCAAAAAATGGCCGGGCTCGAATACGGCCCGGCCAATAGAAGGTCAAAACCTTCAGAGGGGAACACCGTCCAGCGGAATGGGAGGAAACCGCCGAACGATTTTACCTTTTTGGGCTTATTTCGAAGCCTTGGCGACGAATGGCATTCCAAAAAACAAGTGAAACGGCAAAAATTCGTGCGCCGCTGAGCTCACGAACCCGCCATTCCGGTCTCGAGAATATCGGCATAGTGGCGGCGTGCCACGTCCGGATGGGAACGCAGCCGGCTTTTGAGCACATTGGTGCCGACATCGCGGAACAACGGGTTGTCGGGATCGCTTGCCGGTCCGCGCGCCTGCGCCGCCAGTTCCTCGGAAAGGCCGAGAAGCGGGATGGTCGCATCGAGCCGCGCGCTGAAGAAGAACGGGACGGAAATCCGCTCGACGCCGGCAGGCGGCGTCACGACGCGGTGCACGGTGGCCCGCAGATAGCCATTCGATGCCAGTTCGAGCAGTTCGCCGATGTTGACGACCAGCGTTCCCGCCAGCGGATCCACATTCACCCAGCTTCCGTCATATTCGACCTGCAGCCCCTTGTTGTCGTCCTGCAGCAGCAGGGTCAGGAAGCCGCCATCCTTGTGCGCGCCAACGCCCTGGTCGCCTTCGGTCGCGTCACGGCCGGGATAACGGACGATCTTCATGCGATGGTTGGGCGAGTCCCGGTAGATCGCGTCGAAGGCGTCCTCGGGCTGATCGAGCGATAGTGCGAAAGCTTTCAACAGCCGAATCGCCACCGCGGTCGCCTTGGCCTGCCATGCAAGCAGTGCCGGCTTGAGCTCCGGCAATGCAGACGGCCACTGGTTCGGTCCCTGCAACCTTGTCCATGGTGCAATTCCAGGTCCCTGCGCTATGGGCTGGCGCTCGACGCCTAAATCGAGTTGCTCACGCCAATCGGCCGCGCCCCTGGTCAGTTCGCCACCGGCGCGGGTGTAGCCCCGGAACTGCTGGGATTTGACCATTTCGATCGCCAGCTTGTCGGCCTCCGGCAGCGCGAAGAACCGGCGCGAGGCATCGAGCACGTCGTCGATCTCCGAGGCGGAAATTCCGTGGCCGCTGAGGTAGAAGAAGCCAACGTCTCGCGCCGCCGTGCGCAGGTCCAGGAGAAAGGTACGATATTCGGAGGCACCTTGTTCGAGACGGCTCAGATCGAGCACCGGCACAATTCTGGGCATGGTCAGGTTCCTTCTTTTTTCTGCTTTGGATTTTGCATGGAGCTCCCCCACAGAAGCGCGAAGCTGGAAATGATCGCTCCGGCCCACAACAGTTCGGGCGAATAGCGCCGGATGCCGAGGAAATGCCAAGTCTTGCACAACGACATGGCAAGCGAGCAGCGGTCAGACGTCTGCAGCAGACATGGCAGGGTGCGCTCGATTGGAAATCCGGTGTTCGACATGACCTGTGCGTAGACGATCGCCCACCAGACGAGAGCAATGAGCGTCAGGACAATTCCCGCCGCTTCCAGCCAGCGCGGCGAAAACAGTTTTCTGACCGATGCCGACGTATTTTCGGTCATGCCGAGAACCCGAGAATCTCGAGGATGTGCTGGCGTTGGGCTACGATGCGCGGATCGTCACGCCGCCGGGGGTAGGGCAGATCGACCGCGACCTCGGCCTTGATGCGTGCCGGGCGCTCGGTCAGCACGATGACGCGCCCGGACAACAGCAGCGCCTCTTCGACATCGTGGGTGACCAGAATGACCGTGTATTCGGCCTGCCGCCAGAGCGCCAAAAGCTCCTCCTGCATGGTCAGCCGGGTGAGTGAGTCCAGCCGGCCCAGCGGCTCATCGAGCAACAGCAGGCGCGGGTCATTGATCAGGGCACGCGCCAGCGCGGCGCGTTGCGCCATGCCGCCGGACAGCTGGTGCGGAAAGGCGGAGGCGAAAGCCTCGAGCTTGACCAGGCGAAGCGCACCATCGATCCGCTTCTGACTGCCAGGCAGGACGCCGCGCGCTTCCGGCCCGATGGCGACATTGTCGCGAACGGTCCGCCACGGAAACAGCGTCGGGTCCTGAAACACCAGGACGCGCGACGGATCCGGTTTGGCGACGATTGTCCCGTTTGCCAGCACCTCACCGCTGCTTGGCCGTTCCAGCCCTGCCGCCAGCCGCAGCAGGGTCGACTTGCCGCAGCCGGACGGACCGAGCAGCGCCACGAACTCGCCTGGCGCCACGGCCAGGTCGATCTGGCGCAGCACCGGCAAGGGTTGCCCATCCAGATCGTACTGATGCGAGACGCCGTGAAAGTCGACGGAAAGACCGGCAGAGTTATCGACCGCGACGCGAGTGGTGCCGAAGGCTACCATTGTACGACACCCTTCTGCCAAACGAGCAGCCGGTCGCGCGCGACGAACAGCAGCTTGACCAGACCCGAGCAGAGCAATGCCATGACGATCAGCATCGCGTAGACGTTGGCGTAGGCCGAATAGGCCGTCTGGAACTGCAGATACCAGCCCAGACCGTATTTCGCGCCGAGCATTTCGGCGACCACCAGCACGGCAAAGGAATAATACAGCCCCATGAACAGGCCGACGAAGACATGCGGCAGAGCGGCCGGTATCGCCACGCGAAGAACCAGATAGCGGCTGCTGGCGCCAAGCGTACGCGCCACGTCGTAGAAGGAGCGGTTGACCGAGTTGACGCCCGACGCGGTCAGGATCGCGACCGGTATGCCGGATGCAAGCGCGACCAGGAACAGGCTCGCCTGGAACGTCGTCGGGAACAGGAAGAAGGTTGCCGGGATCCAGGCGCTCGCCGGCACGGGGCCGATCAGCTTCAGCACCGGCATGCCCCAATAGGCGAAGTTTTTGGACCAGCCTAGCGCCACGCCGCCGATGAAGCCGACAATGATGCCGCTGAAGAAGCCGATGGTCCACAGCCGCGCGGTGTAAGCGATGCAGATGAGGATGCGTTGCCAGTCGACGATATAGACATGCAGGAGGCCGTGCGGCGGCGTGAAGAATGGTTTCGGCATCCAGCCGAGCTTGGCGGTGATCAACTCCCAGACCGCGAACCAAAGGCCCAGCACAATCAGCCATGGACCGTAGTGCATCAGCCCGCGGCCAAATCCGCCAAGCTTTTCGACGCTGAATGCAAGACCGGCCAGGATCATCGCTCCGGCGACCAGCAGGGCGACGAAGACATCGCGGCTACCCCACGGAACGACATCGGGGAAGGCAATCGTGACAATGGCAGCGAGCAGCCAAGCCGAGGCGGCATAGAGCCCGTGCTTCCACACCGGCCCGGCAGAAGCGGAAGAAACACTCTTTTCGCCTGCGTCCTCGTCGATCGCTGCGCTCATCACCGCAACCGTCAGGCCAGAATGTCGACCGTCACCCGCTGCGCGAGTTCCGCCGGGTCGGTGGTGGGATCGAGCACCTTGATCAGCGACAGATCAGCGGCCGCATGCTTCACCTGATCCTGCAGATCCTTGCCGACCGGATGGTTGTGCAACACCCATGACGCAATCTCGTCGCGGATATCTTCAAAGGGGAAACCCGGGTTGAGATTGTCGACGAACCACTTTGCCACCTCATCTGGATGCGCCGCGGCATATTCGTGGATCTCGATGTCGGCCTCGGCCAACCGCCGGATGGCATCCTTGTTGGCATCCAGGAAAGCCGAATTGACGCCAAGCACACAGCAGACTGCACCTTCGAACGAGCCGGTTTGCGTGTTGGCGACTTCCACAAGGTCGAACTTCTTCTTGTGGGAATAGGCCCACGGATCGAGATGCGCCAGCGCATCGGCCTGACCCTTGCCAACCGTTTCGCCGACCAGATCGAACGGCACGTTGAGCCAGTTCACATCATTTTCGGGATCGAGGCCTGCCTTGGCCAGCGCAACCTGGAAGGAGTGCTTTGGCGGGCTGGCGACGTCATAGGAGACGATGGTCTTGCCCTTCAGACCTTCGAGCGTGGTGACGCCGGAGGTCTCGGACGCCAGCAGCCTTGTACAGCCGCCATGTGAGCCGACGAACAGCTTGACGTCCAGCCCCTGCTCCAGCGGCTTGATCCAGTCATAGAGCAAGCCGGCGCCGGCATCCGTCTTGTTGGTGGCGATCGACTGGATCAGCGTCTGGCCGCTGGCACCTTGATAGTAGAGTTCGATGTCGAGATCATGCCTGGCATAGATGCCCTTCGAAAGGGCGAAGGCGATCGGCGAATGGCAGGCCGCGAACTCGGTCCATGATAATCGCACCTTGGTCGCATTGCCGGCTATGGCGTAGCTGGTCGGCCTGGCGAGCAGGGCCACAGCCGCGGCGCCAACACCGAGTGTGCCGGCGGCGCGCAACACGCCGCGCCGCGAGATCTTCGATGTTGCCCCGATTTTCCTGCTGGAAGTCATTGTACCCTCCTGTGATCGGATCGATGTGGAGCCGACGATTTGTTCGCCAGCAGAAATGCCTCAGGCGGCCTTCAATTCGCGATCGCCGACGGCCTGATCGAGCGCCTGTTCAAGATCGCGAATGATGTCGTCGGGATGCTCGATGCCGACGGAAAGCCTGACATAACCGGGCGTCACGCCGGTCGCGAGCTGCTCTTCCGGCGAAAGCTGCGAGTGGGTCGTGGTCGATGGATGGATAGCCAGCGAGCGCGCATCGCCGATGTTGGCGACGTGATAGAGCAGCTTCAACCCGTTGATGAAGGAACGTCCAGCCTCGCGGCCATCCTTGAGTTCGAACCCGACCAGCGCGCCGTAGCTGCCCTGACGGAAATAGGCGTCGGCCCGGCGCTTGCTCTCGCCGCTTTGGTAGCGTGGGAAGATGACGTTGCTTACCTTTGGATGACCGCGCAGAAACTCCGCCACCTTGATGGCGTTCTCATTGTGTTGACGGAGGCGCAAGGGCAGCGTCTCCAGGCCCTGCAGCAGCTGGAAGGCATTGAACGGGCTGATCGCGGCACCGACGTCGCGCAGAAGCACGGTGCGGATGCGCAGTACATACGCCACCGGTCCAAGCGCTTTGGCCGCCTCGACCCAAACCTTGCCGTGATAGCTTGGATCGGGCTGGTTCAGCGTCGGGAAGCGTTCGGCATGGTCTTCCCATGGGAAGTTGCCGCCATCGATGACGATGCCGCCAATCGAGGTTCCGTGGCCGCCAATGTATTTCGTCGCCGAATAGACCACGACAGCCGCGCCATGGTCGAACGGCCTGATGATCAGTGGTGCGGCTGTGTTGTCGATAATCAACGGCACGCCGAGCGACCGACCGATGTCGGCGACCTCTTTGATCGGGAAGACTTGCAGCTTCGGATTGGGCAGCGATTCCGCATAGTAGGCGCGTGTCCGCGCATCGGTGGCACGGCGGAAATTCTCAGGGTCGGACGGATCGACGAACCGTACTTCCACGCCCAGGTGCTTCAGGGTCGCGGCAAAAAGGGCCCAGGTGCCGCCATAGAGATCGGTGGCGGAGACGATGTTGTCGCCGGCGCCGGCAAGGTTCAGCACCGAATAGGCTGAGGCCGCCTGGCCGGAGGACACAAGAAGGGCAGCAGCACCCCCTTCCAGCGCCGCGATGCGGGTCTCCAGCGCATCCTGCGTCGGGTTCGAGACGCGGGTGTAGATATGGCCGATCTCATCGAGGGCGAACAGCCGGTCGGCATGGCCGGTGTCCTGGAACTGGTAAGACGTGGTCTGGTAAATAGGTACGGCAACGGCGCCGGTGGCGGGATCGGCGCGCCAGGAGCCGCCGTGAAGGGCAAGGGTCTCGGGAGAAAGATTTTCCAGGGTCATTTATCGTTCCTTCCTGATGGTTGTGGCGGTCAAGCGACCGGGACAGCTTCGGCGCGTGCCTGGACGGCCAGCAGATCGGCGTGATGGCGCCGCGCGACGTCGGGATGCGAGCGCAACCGGCTCTTCAGCGCGTTTTGCCCGGAATTGCGGTAGAGCGGATTCTGCGGATCGCGGGTGACCCCGTTCGCCTGCGCCTTCAGGTGCGGCGCCAGATCCAGGAGCGGAATCTCGGCATCGAACGGAGCGCCGAGGAAGAAGGCGACCGACAGCCGGTCGGTGCCGGCTGGCGGCGTTACGACCCGGTGCACGGTGGCCTTCAGGTAGCCATCGGTCGCCATTTCCAGCAGTTCGCCGATGTTGACGACAAAGGTGCCGGCGCGCGGCTCGGCGTCGATCCAATCGCCATCGGCGCTTTCGACCTGCAGCCCCTTCTGCCTTTCCTGCAGCAGGAGCGTCAGGAAGCCGCTGTCCTTGTGCGCACCGACGCCTTGCTCGCTTTCGGTCGCGTCACGGCCGGGATAGCGGATGATCTTGATGAGGTGGTTCGGCGTGCCGGCATAGATGGCTTCGAAAGCACCCTCATCCTGCTCCAGGACAATGGCAAAGGCTTTCAGCAGGCGCGTCGAAAGATCGGTGAGGCGATCCTGCCACTCGAGCAGAAGCGGCTTCAGCTCGGGCAAGGCGGTCGGCCATTGGTTTGGTCCCTGCAGGCGCGTCCAGGCCGGCAACGAGGCATTGCGCGGCAGCGCCGGTGCCTCCGAGCCGATGTCGACCTGCTCGCGCCAGTCCCTCTGGCCTTTCGTCAGTTCCTGTCCAATCCGGTTGTAGCCGCGGAAATGCGGCGAGTTGACCATCTCTATCTGGAGCTTGTCCTTGTCCGGCAAGGCAAAGAAACGTCGTGACGCGCCAAGCACATCGTCAATCAGCGATTGTGCGATGCCATGTCCGGTCAGGTAAAAAAAGCCAACATCGCGTGCAGCGCGCCGCAGTCCCTCGATGAATTCTTTGCGAGATGCCGGATCGGCTTCATAGCGGGAAAAATCCAGCACCGGAATCGTTTGTTTACCAGCAGAACTGCTCATTTCGACCTCTTGTTTGGTGATCGAAGCGTCGCACCGCAGGCGATGGAAACAAAGAAAACGCCATCCCTTTCGGTGGCAGGTGGGGAAATTCCAGTATCGCTCGGGCAAGACGGACAGCGCGTTTTTGTTAATTCTACAAGATTGGTAGATTTTACCCTGCGACCGGTATCACGCCTCTATTCCGCGGCGGCCCGGTCGATCTGGCTGCGGCTCCGCTCCCAGGACAGGCCTGGGACCGCCGCCAGCAGCGCACGCGCATAGTCGGATCCGGGACGTGTCAAAACCTGTTCGGCGGGACCGTCCTCGACGATCTTGCCGCTCTGCATGACGACGATGCGGTCGGCGATCGCCGAGGCGACACGAAGATCGTGCGTGATGAACAGCATCGACAGGCCAAGATCGCGTTTGATTTCCGCCAGAAGGTCGAGAATCTGCGCCTGTATCGAGACATCCAGGGCCGAGACCGGTTCGTCGGCGACGAGCAGGTCGGGCTCAAGCATGAGTGCTCGCGCCAAGCCAATACGCTGCCTTTGGCCGCCTGAAAAGGCATGCGGGAAACGATCGGCCGCACCGGGGTCAAGTCCGACGCGGACAAGGAGGCGGGACATGCTCTCCTCCGCCCTCTCGCGTGAAAGGCCGTTGACTATGGCGGCTTCGGTAAGGATGCGGCGGACGCGATGGCGCGGATTGAGGGAGGCGAACGGATCCTGAAACACCATCTGGATACGCGGACGTAAAGTGCGCTCCCGTGTCGTGCCGGCGAGATCGCCACCGTCGAAGCTCAGGCTGCCTTCATCCCAGTCGGCCAGTCCGACGACGCATTGGCCGAGCGTCGTCTTGCCCGAACCGGATTCACCGACGAGGGCGACCGTCTCGCCGCGCCCAATCGTCAAATTGACACCGTCCAGCGCCCTGGTGGCGGAAGCCTGCCGCCGCCAAGGCGCGCGGCGATCACGATAGGTCTTGGTCAGCCCGCGGACAACGAGAAACGGATCCCCTGCGTCCCGTCTTTGAATTGCACTGGTATGAAGAACCGGAACGGCTTCGATCAGGCGGCGTGTGTAGGGCTGCGATGGCGCTTCGAGGACGTCGTCTGCTCTGCCGCTCTCAATCACCCGGCCCTCCTTCATCACCATGACGCGATCAGCGATATCGGCGACCACGCCGATATCATGGGTGATGAACAGAACGGCGAGGCCGAGCCTTTCGCGGATTTCAAGGATCAGCCGCAGGATTTCCGCTTGCGTCGTGACGTCGAGCGCGGTGGTGGGTTCATCGGCGATCAGCAGGTCCGGATCGTTGGCGATCGCCATGGCGATCATCACCCGTTGCCGCTGTCCGCCCGAGAGCTGGTGCGGGTAGCGGTGAATGATCGTCTCGGGATCCGGAAGCCTGGTTGCCCGCGCCAGTTCCAGCACGCGAGCGGTGCGCGCCTTGCGGTCGCCGCCATCATGCGCGGCGAGCGCTTCCTCGATCTGGCGGCCGATGGTCAGCACCGGATTGAGCGCGCTCATCGGTTCCTGGAAGATGAAGCCAATGCGCTTGCCGCGCAGCAGGCGGAACGAAGCCTCGCTGATCCCGGCAATGTCGCGGCCATCGAAACGGATCGTACCGGCGGCGATCCGGAGCTGCTTGGCAGGCAACAGGCCGGCAATGGCCGCGGCCAATACCGATTTGCCAGATCCGGATTCGCCGACCAGGCAGAGCACTTCGCCACGATCGATACGCAACGACACGTCTTCGACGGCCAATGCTCGATCGGCGTGCTCCGGCAAGGCGATGGAGAGACCCGCGATCTCGACCAGAGCCGTCATGCGCGCCCACCGCGATTGCTGTTGCGAGGGTTGAGCCAATGGTTCAGGCCGTCGCCGACGAGGTTCAGGGAAAGGACGGTGAGGAAGATCGCCAGGCCCGGAATGGTCGACAGCCACCAGTTGACGCGAAAGGCGGTCCTGCCGGTGCCGAGCAGATAGCCCCAGGAGACGAACTCGCGATTGCCCAGACCAAGGAAGCTGATGCCCGATTCGATCAGGATGACGGTCGCCGTCATCAACGAAGCGGCAACGATCACCGGCGACAGCACGTTGGGAAGGATGTGCCCCCAGATGATCCGGGCAGTCGACAGCCCGCCAACCCGTGCCGCCCGCACGAAGTCCTGGTTGACGAGGCTCAGCACCTCGGCCCGGACCAGCCGGGCGATCTGCGGCCAGCTGACGATTGCGATGGCCAGGATGATCGAAGCCAGCGAAGGCGCGACGATCGCAACGATGACGACCGTCAGCAGGAAGCTCGGGATGGTCTGGAAGAACTCGGTGAACCGCATGGCGACGTCGTCGACCCAGCCGCCGAAATAGCCGGCGACAGCACCTATCGCCGTGCCGAAGGCGATGGCGAGCAGCGTCACCGCCAGAGCGATCAGCAGCGTGACCTGCGCCCCGTGGGCGATGCCGGCCGCAAGATCACGGCCGAGCATGTCGGTGCCGAACAGATGACCCGGGCTGAAGGGCGGCAGGTTCGGGCGCGCAACCATGCGCCAGGGATCGCCCGGAAAGAGGATACCGGCGAAGATCGCCATCAGGAGGATCGCGATCAGGATCAGCGCGCCGGCGACGGCGCCCGGATGCCTGAGGAACGGGGTTCGCGGCAAGGCCATCGCCTCAAGCTCCCATTTCGATGCGCGGATCGGCGGCAACGTAGAGAAAATCCGCGGCCAGGTTGATGACGACGACGATTGTCGAGGTGATGAAGAAGATCGCCAGCAAGAGGTTGTAGTCCCGCTGCATGAGGGCATCGAAGGCGAGACGCCCGACGCCCGGCCAGGCGAACACCGTCTCGATCAGGATCGACCCGCCAATCAGTTGTCCGGCCTGCAAGGAGGCGAAGGTGATGATCGGCAGCAGCGCGTTCCTCAGCACATGCTGGCGCCAGATCAATCCCGGTTTCAGGCCCTTGGCCCTGGCGGTACGGACAAAATCGCGATCGAGCACGTCGAGCACCGAGGCGCGCGTCACGCGCATGTAGATGGCCATGTAGAACAGGCCGAGCGTCAGAGCCGGAAGAATGAGATGAACGGCGACATCCCCGACAAGCGAGAGATCCGACCCGCCCTCGCCCACCGTCTGCATGCCGTAGGACGGCAGCCAGTTCAGCCAGACCGAAAACAGCAGGATCGCCATCAGGCCGGTCCAGAACAGCGGCATGGCAAAGAACATCACCGAAATGCCGGTCAGCACGGTGTCGAGCAGACTGCCGGCGTGCCGAGCGGCGATAGACCCGAGCGCAATGCCGGTCCCCAACGCAAAGCAAAAGGCGGTCAATGTCAGAAGCAGTGTGGCCGGCAGCCTTTCCGCGATGATATCGACAACAGGACGCTGGTCGCGGTAGGATTGGCCGAAGTCGAGACGCGCCAGCGACTTGGTGTAGATCCACAATTGCTCGGGCACGGAGCGATCAAGCCCGAGATCGTGGCGCAGTTCCGCGACAAAGGCCGGGTCGGCCGCACCCTGGTCTCCGGCCAGGACGGATGCCGCATCTCCCGGTGCGAGGCGCAGCAGCACGAAGTTGAGCACGATAACCCCAAACAGGATGAGAACCGCGCGGGCGGCCCGTCCCGTCAGGAAGCCAAGACGATCCATCCTACCCAGCCCCGCCAGCTATTTCGCCAGCCAGACATCGGCGAAGTTTTCATCTGTGCCGAGACCGGTCGCGATCAGATTGTGAACCTTGGTTCGGTAGAGCGTCGGAAAGACGATGTCGTGCGTCCAGATGAGCGGCACGTCGGCGGAGATGATCTTCTGGGCTTGCGAATAGAGCGCCTTGCGCTTGTCGAAGTCGTTCTCATGGGCGGCGTCGGCCAGCAGTCTGTCGACCTCGGGGTTGGAATAGCCATGCACATTGCCGCCGGTCGTGCCCGCATTGTCGCCTTCGAGCGTGGTGTAGGCATAGCTGATGCCGATTGCCGGGTCAGGGGTGGTGTAGACAAAGTTTTCGGCAAGATCATAGTCGAAGGTGGTCAGCCGCTTGAACCAGCCCGGCACGTCGGTCGCCACGATGTTGACCTTGATGCCGACAGACGCCAGCGCCTCCCGGACATATTCCGCCTCGCGCTGCCACAGCTCGCCATAGGGCAGCGGAACGAACTGCAGTTCGAAGCGCACGCCGTTGGCGTCGGGCTTCAGGCCGGCCTCGTCGAGGATGGCGTTCGCCTTGGCCAGGTCGAATTCATATTTCGTTTCGACCGATGTGTCCTTGAACCGCGACAGGCGCGACAGCGGGCCGTTGGTCTCGTGGCCGAATCCACCAAAGATCGTGTCGATGATGAACTGGCGGTCGATCGCATGCGCGATCGCCCGGCGCACCCGCGCATCGTCGAGCGGCTTGTGGCGGTTGTTGAGGTGGATGTAGCCGACCGGTTGAAGAAATTCCCAGCCTGCCTCGGTCAGTTGCACGCCATCGAGCCCGGCCAACCGCGTAATGTCGAAGTTCTCGACGTCGCCTGCGCGCAGCACATCCACCTGACCGGTTTCGAAAGCGATGGCGCGGCTGTTGGCGTCAGGGATGACGTGGAAGAAGATGTCGTTCAGATGGGGCTTGCCGGCATCCCAATAGTCAGGGTTGCGGACAAGGTGGATGAAGGACCCCTTCTTCCACTCGGCGAATTTGAACGGCCCGGTGCCGATGAACTTGCTGTTTGCCTCGGCGGTGCGAAAGTCGCTCACCCCTTCATAGAGATGGGCCGGCAGCACGGCGGTGTTGTGGACGTAGATGAAGGCCGGGTACGGTGCCTTGAGCGTGAACACCACAGTGTGGTCGTCCGGCGTGGCGATGTCCTTCACCTCCGCCAGGTTGAGTCGCGAGCGGGCCTGAAGTGCCGGCAGAAACTTCTGGAAGCTGAACACCACGTCCTTGGCCGTGAACGGCTGGCCGTCATGCCATTTTACATCGCGGCGCAGGTTGAAGGTGTAGACGAGGCCATCATCCGAAATCGACCAGCTTTGCGCCAGGCGCGGCAGCGGCTTCAGATCGGCCGAATAGGTCAACAGGCTCTCGTAGATCTTGTTGCCGACATAGGTCGTCGGCCCGAGACGGTTGACGCCGATATTGACCGTCGGCGGCTCGGGCTGGACGATCAGGTTGAGCGTCCCGCCCGCCTCCTCTGCCGCAAGTCCGGTCAGCGTCAGAAGCGTGGCTGCCAGAGACAGCATGATGGTTCGCAACAGGCGGGAGATCATCGTGAATTCACCTTGTCGAATGATTTATCGCGGAGCCTGAGATGTCGCTCCGCGGGAGTGTGGCTCCGCCGGATGGCGCAGCTGACCTGCCTCTTGCGAGTTGCGGCGTACTTTGTGCACTAAGATTATAGACAAAGGGGATTATGATAAGGGAACATGCTTCATCGATGTCAGCCAGAGCGAATATTTTTCCCAATATCCGTGCTGAAATGAGAGCGAATTGCCTGATGGCGGGCGGTCACGACAGGCTCGCCGGGTCGCGCCATTTGGTTGTGATGTCGACGGCGAAGGTGCAGAACACGAACGATGCCGCGGCGAAGATCGTCGTCCCGATGACGACCGGAAAATCGCCTTCAAGCGCCGAGTTGATCGCCAGCCGGCCGACGCCGTCCAATCCGAAGATCGTCTCCGTGACGATCGCCCCACCCATGATGACGGCAAGCTCCAGGCCACCCAGCGTGATCACCGGATTGAGCGCGGCCTTCAACGCATGATCGTAATAGACCCGCCATTCCGGAACACCCTTGGCGCGCGCCGTCCTTATGTAGTCCTCGCCCAGAACCTCAAGCATGCTTGCGCGGATCAGCTGCTGGAAAATGCCGATCTCGGCAAGTGCCAGCGTCAGCCACGGCAGGGCCAGATGCCGGGCCCATTCGAACGGATCTTTCGTCAGCGGCACATAACCGCTGCTTGGAAACCAGAAGACCCCATGGTTGGAGAGCTGGAAGAACAGGAAATAGGAGATCAGGATGCCGGAGAGGAACGTCGGCACCGACAGGCTCGCATAGGCGAAGCCCGATATCAGCCTGTCCAGCCAGGAGCCCTGCCGGCGCGCGGCAATCACGCCAAGCAGGATCGACAGCGTCATCCAAATGACGACGGCGCCAAGGGCGAGCGAAAGCGTCACCGGCACCTTGGACAGGATGAGGTCTGTCACCGGTGTCTGCTTGCGGAAGGAGTAGCCCAGCGCCGGCGGCCAGTGAGCGATCCCCATCGGCGCGCCCTGGATGTCGGGGCCGCGGTAGAGATAGTACCACAACTGCAGATACCATGGCTCGTTGAGCCGCAGCGCGTGCGCTATGGCATCGATCGCCTGCTGGCTAGCGTTGCGCGGCGCCAGCATGGCGGCCGGATTGCGATAGGCTATGCGGGTGATGAAGAACGCGATCACCAGCACGATCAGCAGCGTCGAGAGCGCCCGGAAGATCAGCCCGCCTGTGTGCCGGATCATGGCGTCACCCGCTGCGGCGATGGGGGTCGAGGACGTTGCGCAGGCCAGCGCTCAGCGTGTTGAAGCCGGCCACGGTCAGAAACAGCGCGATGCCGGGTCCGAGCAGGAACCATGGCTGCAACTGGTAGAGGGATGAGCGCTGCGCCTCGGCGATCATATTGCCCCAGCTCGGCTGCGGCGCCTGCACGCCGACGCCGAGGAAGGAGAGCGTCGCTTCGGCGATGATGTTGGTCGGCAGTTGTACCGCCCAGTAGACCAGGATGACCGGCGCGATGTTGGGCAGGATCTCGCGCATGATGATCCTGGCCTTCGAGGCGCCGATCGTCTGCGCGGCTTCCACCAGCGGACTGCGGCGCAGGACAAACACCAGGCCACGCGTCAGCCGGGCAAAGTAGGTCCAGGAAAACAGGGTTATGATCAGCACCACCACCAGGGAGGGCGCAACAAACGGTTTGCCATCGACGCCCCGGTTCAGCGACAGGAGGCTGAGCGCGGTGACGATGAACGGAAACGACAAAGCGACGTCCACCGCCTGCGAAATGACGCGGTCGACGCGACCGGCAAGAAATCCGCTGACGAGGCCAATGGCGGTGCCGATGATCATGGCAAGCGTGGTCGCCGGGATGGCGATGGCCAGCGATACGCGCGCGCCGTAGAGCGTTCTGACCAGCACGTCGCGGCCGTTGCCGTCGGCGCCAAGTGGAAATTCGAACGTGGGGCCACTCGGCAGTCCCATCTCGGTCAACGCCGTATCGCGGAACTGCTCCGTCACCCCGTGCCCCAGCAGCCATGCGACCACTGGCGCCAGCAGCGCACCGGCGGTGACGAAGCCTATGATCAGCGCGCCGATGCGAAAGGACCGTTCGCGCAGCAGCGCTCGCAGAAGCAGCGACCTGTAGGAATTCACCACCTCGCCATGCCCCAGCAGGACGTGGTCCTGGACGGACGCCAGGGCACGGATCTCAGGCATGCGCGGCGATCCGCTCGGGAACCGGGTTGCGCCGCAGGACCTTGCCGGGGAGCGCGTCTATCAGCCTGACCGTGTAGGGATGCCGGGGAGCGCCGAAGACACGGCCTGTCTCGCCGGCTTCCACGATGACGCCCTTCTCCAGCACGATAACGCGGTCGCACAGTTCCGACACGACGCCGAGATCATGCGAGATGAAGAGCAGCGACAGGCCTCGCTGCCGGCGAATGGTCTGCAGCAGCCTGATGATCTTCGCCTGCGTCGTGATGTCGAGTGCCGATACCGGCTCGTCGGCGACGATCAGCGAGGGTTCAAGCGCGATGGCGCGCGCAATGGCGACACGCTGCCGCTGGCCACCTGAAAGCTGGGCCGGGAAACGATCCAGCACGTCGTCGGGAAGTTCCACGTCGCGCACCAGATCCTGCACGCGCCGGCGTATCGCCGCGGCGTCCAGTCTGGTGCCGATGATGAAGGGTTCCGCCAGAATGGACCGGATGCGCCGCCGCGGGTTGAGGCTTGCATAGGGGTCTTGAAAGATAACCTGTATGTCCGACCGCAATTGCCGGTCGATGGCGATGCCGCCGACACCCGGACGCGAATAGATACGCTCCCGCAGGGAGATGCTGCCCTCGTCCGGCCGGTCGAGCCCGGCGATCAGCCGGCCGATTGTCGACTTGCCGGAACCGGATTCGCCGACGAGGCCGATGATCTCGTTTTCGCGGACGGTGAACGAGATATCCGTGAGCACCGGCCTGATCAGACCGCCTGCGGCGGAGCGGCCTGCGAACGAACGCGCGATTGCCGAGACGGAGAGCAAATCGGGCATCGACGGCAGCGCCGGGAGTAGCGATGATCGCGCCGCGCGGGCCACCAGGCCGCCAAGCCGCGCCGCACCGAGCAGCTCCCTGGTGTAGGCTTGGCGCGGTGCCCTGTAGATCAGCTCGGCCGGCGCCTGCTCCACGACGTGCCCCGCGCGCATCACCAGGACATCGTCGGCAATGTCCGAAACGACGGCCAGATCGTGGCTGACGAAGATCATTGCCGTGCCGTGGTCCTGCTGGATTCGTTTCAGCAGATCGAGGATCGACGCCTGCACGGTCACGTCGAGCGCGGTCGTCGGTTCGTCGGCGATGATCAGACCGGGATTGAGCGCGATCGCCGCTGCGATCATCACGCGCTGGCGCATGCCGCCGGAGAACTGCCTGGGATAGTCGTTCACGCGGGCCGCAGGATCGGGGATGCCGACATCGGCCAGAAGATCGAGAACGCGCTGACGCAGCTCCCCGCGTCCCACCTTGCGGTGGGCGGTGATCGCTTCGGCGATCTGCTGGCCGATGGTCTTTAGCGGATGAAGGTTGCTGAGCGGGTCCTGGAAGATGAAGCCGATATCGGCGCCTCTCCGCCGGCGCAGGTCGCCGGCGGAGAGGCCCAGTATCTCATCGCCCTTGTGCAGCACGCTGCCGCGAACACTCGCCGCCGGTGGCAGAAGGCCGGTGGCGCCGAGCAGCGACACGCTCTTGCCCGAGCCCGATTCACCGACGATGGCAAGCGTCCTGCCCGGCTCGACGGAAAACGAGACGCCATGCACCACGTCCACGCCGCCGAACGCGACGCGCAGATCGGCGACAGAGAAGATGGGCACGCGCGCCTCCTTTTGCCGGTCCGGCCTTGCTACTGCTTGAGAGCGATGTTGGTGATGTCGGCATTGACCGCCAGCGACGACCACACCCAGTTGGCGAGGCGATCGGAAGTGACCACGACCTTGCGCTTCTCGAACAACGGAATCCATGGCAGGTCGGCGGAGACGAGCTTGTCGGCCTTGGTCCAGATCGGTCCCGGATCGTCGGACGGATAGGCCTGCGCCGCGAGCTTGTTGAGTTCCGGATTGCTGTAGCAGATGGCGTGGACGTTGCCGATGCCGCAAGGTGCCGCGTCCGAATTCAGCCAGCCGCCAAGCAGCATGCGCGTGCTCGGTCCCTGCCAGTCCGGGGAGAATGTGCCGCCGAGGGACACGTCCCAGCGGCTCTTCGGATCCTGGATGAAGGCGTACCACTGCGTCGGCGGGATCGGGATCAGGTTGAGCGTGATACCCGCTGCTTCCAGATCCTCCTTCAGCGTCACGGCAATCGCTTCGAACTGCGCGTTGCCCCTGTAGATCGCGTCGAACGCAATGCCATTCGGATATCCCGCTTCGGCGAGCAGTTCCTTTGCCTTGGCCGGATCACCCCTGTAGCTTTCGGTCGGATACGGGTCGAACTTCTCGTAGCCGAGAATGGTCGAGGTGATGATCTGGGTGAGCGGCACCGCGCCGATCGAACCGGCCTGCGTCTGCGCCAGATGTTCGCGGTTCACCGCATAGGTCAGCGCCTGCCGGACCTTCAGCTTGCGCAACACCTCGGCCCCGTCGCTCTTGACCTCCGGCCGCTGGTTGAAGGTGATGAAGTTCGCCGATCCACTGTTCGTCACATGGATGTCGGGGCTCTTCTGCAACAGGAAGCGCTGGATCGTCGGAATGGGCGGGATGTCGAGATAGAGCGACAGATCAGCCTCACCGGCGATGATCTTCTGGACGACGCTGTCCTCGCTGTTGGCGGTGAAATCGATATCGATCTCATCGGCATAGGCCCTGCGCGCCTGGTCGGACTCCGCCTTGAAATTCTTTGCCTTCTTCAGAACCAGCTTCTGACCCTGCTCATAGGTGTCGACATAGTAAGGGCCGCTGGACGGCAGGTTCTTGCGCGACTCCAGCGAGTCCGGGAAATATTTGGACGCGATCTCGGGCGCCACCGGGGACACGAAATTCATCGAAAGGATGTTGAGGAAGTCGTAGTTCTTGGTGTCCGACTTGATGACCAGCGTGTGCTCGTCGGGAGCCGAGACGCCGGCAATCTCGTGCGTGTCGGTGAAAGCCTTGGTCGCAGCGAGATCGCCTGTCGGCACTTTCGCGAATTCCTTGCAATAGTCGACGAAGCCGGAGATCACGAGGTTGAAATAGTTGATGGCGGCGACCTGCTTGTTGGGATCGCAGAAGCGCTTGACGCCATAGACGAAATCACTGGCGACGATCTTGCGCTCGATGCTGCCGGAGAAGAACACGTCGTCCTTCAAATGGAAGGTGTAGACCTTGCCGTCGTCGCTGATGTCCCAGGACTTGGCGAGATCCGGCACGAGCGTGGTGTCCTCCTTGAGGCCGGCTGGCGAGCCGGGATAGGTCACCAACTGGCGCGTTGTTGCGCGCAGGATTTCCCAGGAATCGATGCTGTAGCCGGTGAGCGGATCGAACGCATCGAGATCGGACTGGATCGAAGCAATCCGCAGGACCCCGCCATGTTTCAGATCTTCCGCTTGCGCGGATGAACCAAGAACATAAATCGACAGAATGCCACCTGCAATTCCCAATAGTAACTTACGCGCAACATGTGTTGTCATTACTTCTCTCCGATTATAAATAATTCTTCAAAATACCATTGCATTTAGCGAGAATAATTTTGAGATAAAATTACCCATTTTTCAAACACACTTTAAAATACATTTTATATTAGCTCCGCCTGTCAAAACATTGTTCCGGAATGAGGCAAGGCCGGCGCCGTGAACAGCGTGTCGAGCGTTTCGACCGCAGCCCGGTCGAAGTCGCCGAGGCGCCCCGTCTGCGCGAGCTGCCACCACTTCACGCCGCCGAGATAGGCCGCCGAAACCGCGGCCACGTCCGTCACCACGGCGGCGGACAGATTGGTGCGCTCGGCTCCTTCTGGCGAGAGGCGCAGCCTGGTCGCGTTCTCGGGCAGGATGGCATCGGAGACTTCCAGCACGACGCTGCCCTGCCCGGCATAGGACCGGGCTGTTAGAGCCTTTTCAGCGTCCAGGAGCCGCAGCCATGTTTCGTCGCGCGCCGCCGAAACGCGAACGCTTCGAAAATCCTCGAACAGCCACGGCAGCAGATCGTCCGCGGGACGGCTCCAGAAGACGATGCGATGCGGCAGGTCGACCGCCAGCAGATGTGCGACCAGCGCGACATAGGCGGCCGGACTGTAGGCCACGATATCATCGACCACGATGGTGCGTTCCGAGCTGGTGAACCAGCTGTCGAGGCCGACAGGGTGATAGCGCACGAACCCGGTTTCCGAACCCTTGTCGCCGTGAACGGCGACGTAGTTAGGCGTGCCGCTGTGCGTCTGGCGCAACGCCTGAAAATCCCACCAATAGGCCGAGCGTGTGATGACGCCCGCGCGCGAAACAGGCTGACCCGCGTAGATGCGCGCCTGTATCGCCCAGGCATCGTCGCTGTCGATCAGCCGAATCTTGTCGGAGTACGTCAGCCCTGCCCGCAGGCGCGCGCGCTGGGTGTCGACTTCCAGGCTGACAGAAGTATTGGCGATCGCATAGCCAAAGTTGCCGTAGATGCGCGCGTCGGAGGCCCGCAAGGTGGCCGCCGCCTCGCCCTGTTCGCGCGCGGCGCGCAGCTGCGCCTTGAACAGCGCCGTGGCGGCGCCACGCCGCGTATGGGTGGGCAGCACGCCGACATGGGTGACCGCGGCCTGCGGCAACCAGGCGCCGCCGGGAACCGCGATCCGTCCCGAATAGGAGTCGGTTGTGCCAACGAGTGTCTCGCCGTCGAAGGCGCCCCAGGTGCGATCCGGCTCGAACAGTCTGTCGATCAGCGCGTCGTCGATCGGGCCGAGCGGCGGCAGGCCGACCATGGCCGTGCGGAAGGTGCGTGCGGCCTGCGCGAGTTCGGCCTTCCCGGTCAGCAGGCGCACATCCGATATCATGATGCCTTCCGCGTGGGCACGGCTTCAGGCTTGTGCGCTTCCGGCTGCGGCGGCTGCGCATAGGTTCGCGGTCTCGGCAGCGTTTCGGCCAGCAGATATGTGCCGACCTCGCGCGCCCGGTAGGAGACCGGATCGTGGACGGTATGGGTGCGCGCGTTGCGCCAATAGATGTCGAGGCCATATTTGTTGGCCGTCGAGCGCGCGCCCGTCGCTTCGAAGATGCGCGCCGTCACGTCGAGCACGACGTCGTTGGCGACGATCTTGCCCTGGTCGATGATCGTTGCGAGTTCGCCCCATTGCTGCGCCGTCACCGACGCTCCGGCATGCAGTGCCGCCTCGTAAAGCGCCGCGGCCTTGTCGGCGATTGCTATGCCCGCCGCAATGCCGGCGGATAGCCGGCCGAACAGCACCAGATGGTAGGGATCGTCGATCGCCCGTTCCAGCCCGGACTCCGGCCAGGGCCGGCCGAAGCGGCGGACATGATCGGCGGCGGCGGCAAGAGCGCCCTCGGCGATGCCGAGATAGAAATTGATGAAGATGAGCTGGCTGAACAGGACGCGCAGGCCGTCGCGCAATTCGACATCGCCCTCATAATCGTCGAGGGCGCTGAGCAGCTCATCCTCGAAGACTTCGACACGGTCGAAAGTGACACTGCCGCTCGCCGTCAGTCTCTGGCCGAGATTGTCCCAGTCGCCGCCGAAGCTGATGCCCTTGCGCGTCGGCGGGATCTGATAGTGAGCGCGTTTGCCGTTGTCCCAGAGGCTGACGGTGATGACCTGGGCCACCGAGGCGCCGGTTGCGAAGGTGCGCCTGCCGTTCAGGAATCGGCGGTCGCCGACATGCTCGATCTCGTTCCACTGGTCGCGCGGGTTGCTGACGCCGCCCTGGAACCAGCCTTGTGCGCCGACGCCACGCGCCGTCTTTTCCCACTGCTGACGCGTGCCGAGAATGTAAGTCCAGACACCGTTGGAATAATGATACGCGATCAGTTGTCCGATCGAGCCGTCGGCGGCCGCGATGATGCGGCTGATCTTGAGTGCCTGGACGAGGTTTGCGCCGGCGCCGCCGAATTCGCGTGGCGCAGCCAAGCCGAGCAGGCCGCTGTCGCGCAGCAGCGCCAGTTCTTCCACCGGGTCCTTGTTTGCCCGGTCGCGTTCGAGCGCCGTTGCCGCGAGTTGCCGCGCCACGTCGCGGGCCTTCTCGGCCCAGGTCTCGAATTCGGCGTCGCTGAGGCCCGGATAGATCTGAATGTCCGACATTGTCTTCTCGTCATGCTCCATTGTCGCGTCCACCTGAGGCCGCACATGTTTCAGGCTGCGAGCAGCCCCTTCGATTTCAAGACCGCCAGCGCGCCTTCGGCGAAATGATAGGCTTCCTCGACATGCGGCTGACCCGACAGGATGAAGTGGTCGAAGCCGACGGCGTGGTACTCCTCGATGAGCGACGCGACCTGCTCGTGGCTGCCGACGATCGCCGTGCCGGCGCCGCCGCGAACCAGACCGTAGCCGGCCCACAGATGCGGCGATATTTCGAGATCGCGCACGCTGCGCGCGGTGAGCGCCGCGGTGCCGCTGTCGCTATGCAACGCGTTCATCCGGCGCTGTCCGGCCGATTCCGTGCGCGCCAGGATTGCCTGCGCCTGCGCGATCCGCTCCGGCGTCAGTCTCTCCAGCAGCCTCTCGGCCTCCTCCCAGGCCTGCGCCTCGGTGTCGCGGCTGATGACATGCAGGCGGATGCCGAAGCTTAGTTTGCGGCCCTGCGCGGCGGCGAGCTCGCGCATATGCGCCACCCGGGCAGCCTCGGTTGCCGGGCTCTCGCCCCAGACCAGATAGGTGTCGACATGGCGCGCGGCGGCCGCTTGCGCAGCACCACTTGCGCCACCGAAGAAGATGTCGGGAAGCGGCCATTTGCCGAAATCGATCTGGGCGCCTTCGATGTCGTAGTGCCTGCCCTTGAAATCGAAGCGCCGGCCCGAACCGGCGGGCAGGACCACGCCGCGCAGGATCTCGAGGAACTCTCCCGTGCGTTCATAGCGCTGGTCGTGGCCGAGATGATCGCCGAAGCGTTTCTGCTCCAGCGGATCGCCTCCGGTGACGACGTTGAGCAGCAGCCGCCCACCCGATATGCGCTGGAAGGTCGCCGCCTGATGGGCGACCAGCGTCGGCGAGATCAGGCCCGGGCGGAAGGCAACGAGGAATTTCAACCGCGTGGTGACCTGCGCCAGCGCCGCCGTCACTATCCACGCATCCTCGCACCAGGTTCCGGTGGGCGTCAGCACGGCTTCGAAGCCCAACGTCTCCGCGGTCCTGGCGACCAGTGAGAGGTAATCGAGGCTCGCTTCCCGGAACCGCGATCGTGACGGGCCGTTGCCGAGATGGGAATCATCGCCAGAGCCGACGATTTCCCTGCTGTCGCCGTTGGTCGGCAGATACCAGTGGAGATGGATGCCGCTCACTCGGCCGCCTCGACGATGGTACCCCAGTTCGAGCGGTCGCGTGCGGCTGTTCCCGGATGGTCGTCGCGCAGCAGCCGCTGGCCCGCTCCCTGGAAGCGCTCGCGGATCGTGGTGCCGGGCGCGCCACGTTCCCGGATGCGACCCCGCCGCCGCAGCTCCGGGACGACGAATTCGATGAAGTCCTCGAACGTGCCCGGACTGACGACATAGGCCAGGTTGAAGCCGTCGACGCCGGATTCATCGGCGATGCGTTCGAGCTCGTCGGCGATCCTCTGCGGTGAGCCGACCAGCTTGGGATGGATGCCGCCGAGCCCGATATACTCGGCGATCCCGGCCACGGTCCAGCGCCGGTCGGCATCGATCCGCGTCAGATTGGCAAGGGCTGAACGGCCGGCATTTGTCTCGATATATTCGAGCGGGTGGTCGAGTGGGTATTGCGACCAGTCGACGCCGGTCCATGCCGAAAACAGCGCCAGGGCCGCTTCGACGCTGGTGTAGGATAGATAGTCCTTGTGCTTGGCCTCGGCCTCTTCGTCCGTGGCTCCGGTGATGACGGTGACCGCGGTGATAAACTTTATCGCATCCGGCGCCCGTCCGAGTTCGACGGCGCGGGCACGGATCGCCTCGACCGAGCGGCGGATGGAGGCCGTGCTGGTGCCGCCGAGGAACACCACCTCGCCGTTGCGAGCAGCGAATTCGCGCCCGCGCGGCGAGGTTCCCGCCTGGAACAGAAGCGGCGTGCGCTGCGGACTGGGCTGCGCGAGATGCGCGCCGGGCACGGAGAAATATTTGCCGTGATGGCCGATCGGATGGACTTTGGAAGGGTCGGTGTAGAGCCCCTTCTCGCGATCGTGCACGACCGCCCCGTCCTCCCAGGATCCCTCCCAGAGCTTGTAGGTGACATCCAGGAATTCCTGCGCCAGATCGTAACGCTCGTCATGGTCGATCTGGCGCTCCAGGCCGAGATTCTTCGCCGCCGATTCCAGAACCGAGGTGACGACGTTCCAGGCGATGCGGCCCTTGGTCAGATGATCCAGCGTGGTGAACTTGCGGGCCAGGAGATAGGGCTGCTCGTAAGTGGTCGACACGGTGATGCCGAAGCCGAGATGCCTGGTGGCGGCGGCCATTGCCGAGACCAGCAGCAGCGGGTCGTTGACCGGCGACTGGGCTGCGGTGCGCAGCGACGCATCCGGTGTCCCCCGGAAGACATCGAGGTGGCCAAGCGCGTCAGCGAGGAACAGCGCGTCGAAGCCGCCGTCGTCGAGCAGCTTGGCCAGCGAGGTCCAGTATTCGAGGCTGGTGTAGGTGTTGGCGCGGTCGCTCGGATGACGCCAGAGGCCCGCCGACACGTGACCGACCACGGTCATACCGAAGCCGTTGAGGATGAGAGGCTTGACCGCCTTATGGGTGGAACTTGCCATGCTTCGGCTCACGAATAGTAGGTTGGCGGCGGCACACGGCCGTTAAGCGCGAAGTCACCGACTTCCAGCACCTTGTAGTGGACGGGATCATGCAGGCTGTGGGTGCGGACGTTGCGCCAGTAGCGGTCGAAGCCGAACGAGCGCGCCGTCGAGCGGGCGCCGGTGAGCTCGAATATCCGCGACGTCACTTCTAGGGCGACCTCGGTCGAATGCACCTTCGACTGGTAGGCGATTGCCGCGGCATGGCCACGCTCTTCCGCGGTGAGATCCCTGCCTCGCTCGAAGGCGCGCTGCACGGCCTCGCCGGCGGCGTCCGCGAGCGCCTGCGCGGACGCCAGCGCGATCGAAAGCCGGCCGAAGCGCTCGACAACCAGCGTGTCCTCGGAGGCTTTCTTTGCCGGCGAGGACAGCCATGGCCTGCCGCGTTGGGTGATGTAATCCCTGGCGTCTTCCAGGGCGGCAAGGGCGGTGCCGAGATAAAGTTCGCCGAAGGCTGCATGAACGATCGGCACATGCAGCGTGGCATGCGGCGGATGAACCGTATCATCAGGCCAATGCCCGACCAGATCGTCGGCGGATGCGGCGACATTTTCGAGCGCCGCACTGCCGCTCACCGTCAGCCTCTGGCCGATATTGTCCCAGTCATTGCCGAAGCTGAGGCCTGACGTGGGGTTGGCGACGATGAACTGGCCGATATGACCGCTGGCATCGGTGCCGGCGATCCGCGTGCTCCCGGCAAAGCGCACCCAGACCTGCAGCGTGTCGGCCACCTGCGCACCACTGGTGAAAGGCTTGGCGCCGTTGAGCACGAAACCGCCGTCCACCTGCCTCGCCTCGACAAGCGGCTCATAGGCGGCCTGCGCGATGCCGGCATGAAACCAGCCCTTGGAGAGAAAGCCTTGAAGCCGTCTTTCGATCAGGGACTTGTTGTCGCCGTCCAATCCGATTGCCGTGCCGAAGAGATGGTAGATGACGATCTGGGCTATCGATGTATCGCCCCTGGCCAGGATGCGGACGATCCTGAGCACTTCGGCCGGCGTCGCGCCACCGCCGCCAAATCGCTTGGGAATATAGATCGTCAGCAGGCCGGCCAGACGCAAAAGGTCTATCTCGGCATGCGGGGCGGCCCCGGCCAGATCGCGCGCTGCAGCTGTTCGCTTGAGTTCGCGCACGACCTCCTCGGCCTTCTCGGCCCAGCCTTGGAAATCGCTGCGCTGTTCATGCTGAACGGTGGCGTGGATGGTCATGATGCCAAAGCCTCCGGCTGACGGCCCTGCGAGAAAGCGTGTTGCGCCGCCGGATGATCGGCGGGCACCCGGTTGTCACGCCCGAAGAGCCTGGACCGCAGCGAGGGACCGAGATCCTCGCGAATGCGCCCGCGCCGCCGCAACTCGGGAACGACGTGGGCGGAGAAATCGATGAAGCTGCCGGGGCTGACCACATGCGTCAAATTGATGCCGTCGGTGTCGGTGGCTTCCAGCCATTGCTCGAGCTCGTCGGCAACGGTCTTGGGGCCGCCGACAAAGGACTTGCCGCGCCCGAAACCGCCCTCCGGCGAGAACGCCTGGCGCAAGGTCCACTGGCGGCCCGACGACGGGTCATCGAACATGCGCAGCAGGGAACGGTTGGAATCGGTTTCGGTGTAGCGGATAGGCTGGTCGAGATCGTGCCTGGAAAAATCGATGCCGGTCGTTGCCGAATAATGCACCAGCGCGCCTTCGACATCGTAGTGCGACCTGTAGTCAGCGAGCTTGGCGGCCGCGGCGGCGTCGGTTTCATCCGTGATCACCGAGACCGCGGATATGAACTTGATGCTGCCTGGAGCCCTGCCTTCATCGCGGGCAAGCCGCTTCACCTCAGCGACATTGCGGCGGATGCCATCGACATCGGCACCGGCGACAAAGACCACCTCCGCGTGACGAGCGGCAAAGCGCTGGCCGCGCGGCGAACCGCCCGCCTGGAACAGCACCGGCACCCTCTGCGGACTGGGCTCCGAGAGATGCGGACCCGGAACGTTGAAGTAGCGACCGGAATGACCGATCGGATGGACCTTTTCCGGATCCGTATAGAGACCGTCCGGGTTGGCGGCGCTGCCGCGATCACGCACCAGGGCACCGTCTTCCCAGGAACCCTGCCAGAGCTTGTAGGCGACATCCATGAACTCGTCGGCGATCTCGTAGCGCTCGTCATGCGCCACCTGCCTGTCGAGACCGAGATTGCGCGCCGCGCTGTCGAGCTGCGAGGTGACGACGTTCCAGGCGATCCGCCCCTTGGTGAGATGATCGAGCGTGGTGAATTTGCGCGCCAGCAGATATGGCTTTTCGTAGGTCGTCGAAACGGTGACGCCGAAACCCAGCCGGCTTGTAGCGCCGGCAAGCGCTGAGACCAGCAACAGCGGATCGTTGACGGGGGACTGCACGCCCTTTGCCAGCGAGGCGTCGTATCCACCGCCATAGAGGTCGAGAAGGCCCAGCGCGTCGGCGATGAACAAGCAATCGAAGCCGCCCTCCTCCAGTGCTTTGGCAAGCTCGATCCAGTAGTCGAGCTCGGCATGTCGATAGGCCTGGTCGGCCGGATGACGCCAAAGGCCGTAGGCGACATGGGAGACGGCATTCATGGTGAAGCCATTGAGAATAATAGGAGATTTTGCCATATGACAACCCAGACAAACGCGCTCAGCACGGGATCGATCTTTGTCTATGGATTTAGTGTAATTCAAAGCATCGCGCGTGGAGATTTTTCCTAAAGATCGCGGTGTTTGTGACAATCCATTACTGGATGGTGTCGAAGCGGCCAGTGTCGAGCCGCATCACCAAGGTTGTCGTCAAGCCATGCGGACAATCCATGCCCAGCTTCGCCGAACTGCGGCAGCGCATGGCTGCCCTGGCGCGATGCGACCCAGGGCGTTTCTCAGCAATGTGGCATATAAACACCGCGGAAGTGCAAAACCGGCGCGATAGTTTCAGATCCTGCCAGCCGAACTGAGGGGGCCGCTCAAGCCAGCTCGAACCGCTCGATGGCGCGCATGATGCCACGCAGCTCGGCGAGGCCTTTCAGCCGGCCGATCAGCGAATAGCCGGGATTGATCCTGGTCTTGCCGATATCGTCGGCGAGCAGATGGCCATGGTCGGGCCGCATCGGAATACGCCAGTCGGCACGGCCCTCCCGGCGGCGGCGCGCCTCTTCCTGCATCAGAGCGAGAATCACATGCGCCATGTCGGTGCCGCCCTCGAGATGCTCGGCCTCGTGGAACGAGCCGTCATCCTCGATGGTGATGTTGCGCAGATGGACGAAATGGATGCGGTCCGCGAACTCCTTGACCATGGCGACGATGTCGTTGTCGGCGCGTGTCCCATAGGAGCCAGTGCAGAACGTCAGGCCGTTGGCGGGGCTGTCGACGGCGTTGAGGATGAAACGCGCATCCTCGGCGGTCGAAACGATGCGGGGCAGGCCGTAGAGCGAGAAGGGCGGGTCGTCGGGATGGATGCACATGCGCACCCCCTCCTCTTCGGCCACCGGAATGATCTCGCGCAGGAACCAGGCAAGGTTGTCGCGCAGCTCCTTTGGTCCGATCGCGTCGTATTCCGCCAGGGCCTCGCGAAAACTGTCCCTGTTATAACTGCGCTCGGTTGCCGGCAGGCCGGCGATCAGGTTGCGCTCGATCCTGTCGATAGCTTCGCTGCTCAATTCCTTCAGCCGCGCTTCCGCCTCGGCGATGCGGGCGGGGGTATAGCCGGCCTCGGCATTGACGCGCTTCAGCACGAACAAATCGTAGGCCGCGAAATCGATGGCATCGAAACGCAGTGCATAACCGGTCGTGGGAAGCCGATAGGCGAGATCCGTGCGCGTCCAGTCGACCACCGGCATGAAATTATAGCAGACCGTCGCAATGCCGGCCTTGGCGAGCGCGCGGATCGAGTCGCGATAGTAGCCGGCGTAGCGCTCGCGTTCCGGCGTGCCGATCTTGAAGGAATTGTGGACCGGAATGCTCTCGACCACCGACCATGTCAGGCCGGCGGCCTCGATGACACGCTTGCGCTCCAGAATGCTCTCGAGGGGCCAGGCGCGCCCGTCATAGATATCGTGCAAGGCGCTCACCACGCCGGTCGCACCGGCCTGCCTGACATGATCGAGCGTTACCGGATCGTTCGGTCCATACCAGCGCCAGCACTGTTCCATTGCCGCTTCCTTCCGCGAGAGAACGGCAACCTATTGTTGGACCACAATGGGTGTCAAACTAGGAACGGTTTCGGACAGCGAATGAAGGAGTTTTCCCAATGAAGGATTTCGACGGCAAGGTGGCTTTGGTGACGGGCACGACCGGGATTGGCCTCGCAACCGCCAGACGCCTCGCTGCAGGGGGTGCTGCGATCGTCGCCTGCGGCATCGACCGCGCGGCCAACGCTGCGCTGAAATGGGAACTGGAAAGCTCCGCAGCCGGGGCGCTGGTCATAGGCGCCGACGTCTCCGTGCCCGATCAGGTTCGCGACGCGGTCGCGACTGGCGTCGAGCGGTTCGGCGGCCTCGATATCATCGTCAATTCGGCGGCGGTGCATCCGTACGGAACCGCGACCAGCACCGATTTCGAGACCTGGAACAGGGCGATGTCGGTCAATGTCGGGTCGATCTATCTGACAGCGCATTTCGGCATCCCGGAAATGGTCCGCAGGGGCGGCGGCGCCATCATCAACGTCGCTTCGGTGCAGGGCTTTGCCTGCCAGCAAAACGTCGCCGCCTATGCCACCACCAAGGGCGCCATCCACACGCTGACGCGTGCCCTGGCCCTCGACCATGCGCGCTCCGGCATCCGCGTCAATTCCGTCAGCCCGGGCTCGATCCGCACCCCGATCCTGGAGAAGGCCGCCCGCGGCGAGAACGGCACGGATGCCGATGTCGAGGCCGCCTACAAGCGCTTCGGCGAAGCGCACCCCATCGGGCGCATCGGCGAGCCGGAGGAAGTGGCTGAACTCATCGCTTTCCTGTGTTCGTCGAAGGCCGGCTTCTGCACTGGCGCGGACTACAAGATCGATGGCGGCCTGACCGCCGGCATCGGCGTGAAGTAGATCGCGAAGATTGGGGCTTGTCCGTTACCGGGACCAGCCGGCATCCGACAATTGGTTTGCCGATCTTCTTGCAGATCACTGCCCAGGCAAATCGAACACCGCACGGGCCACGCCGAACACGAAAGGGGGGCGGTGCGATCGATGAAATAATAGGCATTCTTGCCGATTGACAAAAACATCAACAGGCGACCAAGATCATATGACCATCAACGATATTGGTCCCGAGGTTGCCCCTCGGCATTGGCGTAAAGGAGAGCCAGATGCCCCTTCAGCAGAGAGTGACCCATCGTCCGAAACAACGTTCCGCCGCTCCCATCCTTGCCACCGCACTGCTAGGCCTCGGCCTGATCACAGTGCCCGGCATCGGCCACGCCGAAGGGATCACGCTCAAGATCTTCGGCGGCTCGGCGCTCGACGAACTCGCGCCGCGCCAACCGCCGGACGAGCAGAAGAAAATCCAGCAGCAGGTTATCGACGGCTTCCTCAAGGCCAACCCCGACGTCGCCGCGGTCGAGTGGGATGCCCAGGGGCCGCAAACCGATTCCATCCAGCGCGTGATGACCGCAAAACTTGCAAACCAGGAAATGGATCTGATCGCCTGCCCGGCCTTCTACACCAATGGCGCCTATGTCAGGCGAAAACTGGTGATGCCGATTACCGACAAGATCAAGCCGTTCCAGGACAGGATCGACGCCGCCGCACTTGGCGCCTTCACGGTCAACGGCCAAGTCTACGGCGTGCCGATCTCGACGCTGTCGACATCGACGATCTTCTACAATGTCGATCTCTTTCAGAAGCTCGCCATTCCTGTCCCGCCAACCTATGACGACCTGAAGGCAGCCGTGCCGAAGTTCAAGACCGCGGGCGTGATCCCTCTGCTGCATCAGGGCTCTAACACCGTGATGTGGCCGATGTGGTACTTCGAGACCTTTTCGCAGGCCTCGGGCGACCCGGTCGGCAAGACGCAGAAGAACCTCGAGGGCACGGCGAAATTCACCGACGCGCCCGATGTCGAGGGGTTCAAGCTGATCAAGCAATGGGTCGATGATGGCATCCTTTCCAAGGATTCGCTTTCCGTCGACCAGGACGGCATGCGTGCGGCCTTCGCCGCCGGCAAGAGCGCCATGTATTATGGCGGCACCTGGGAAATCCCGTCGCTGCAGTCGAGCGTCAAGGACTTCAAATGGGGCGTCTTCGCCTTTCCGAAAATGGACGGAACGCCGGGCGCGCCTGGCCATGGCGGCGGTGCCGACAACGGCATGTGCGTCGCCTCCTCGATCCCGCCCGAGAAGCTCGATGCCGCGGTCAAGTTCATCGAATATTTGACAAGGCCCGAGGTCGCGACGCTCTACCTCGCGCCGGAACAGCCGATCGCGGCCTCGATCAAGGGCGTGCCGCAGGTCGACGATGCCTATGCCGTCGAACTGCGCAAGCAAGCCTTCCCGAACACGATCAAGTTCCTCGACTGGATCTGGCCCTCGGAGGTCGCGAGCGCCACGTCTTCGGCAATCGCCGGCATCGTCGGTGGCACGACCACGCCCGAAGATGCCGCCGCATCGATCCAGGCCATTTTCGACGGCCTCAAGGCCCAGGGCAGTTGGCCGCCCAAATGAGGCCCTGAAGTAGCGCCTGCAAGCGAGCGCACATCCGGTCGGGCTGATGCGCCAGGCAAGAAAAACAGAGGCTGCCTGCTTCGGGCAGCCTCGCCCATCGGAGAGAACACATGACGACACATCGCGCCGAACGGCAGCGCTTCTCGATCGGTTATCATCTGAACAGCTGGGACCTGACCGGCCTTCCGCTACGGCCAGCCATCAAGTTCCTGGCAGACCAGGGCTTCGGCTGGTTCGAGATCCTCGCCTTCACCAGCCTGTCGGACCAATACGCCCGCAAATACATGCAGCTCGGCAACCAGGCGCCGATGGGGGTGACCACCGACACCGACATCTTGCGGCGCTATGCGCTGCTGTCGGAAGGCCAGAGCGAGTATGGCATCAAGCTCTCCTCCTTCTACGTCAATGCGATCTTCACCAACCCCGTCGCCTGGCCCTTTGAACGGGATGTGCTCGTCGCGCTGACCAGGATGTTGAAGGGGTTCGGCTCACCGGTGCTGGTTCTCGGCGGCGGTCCATCGGAAGCCGCTGCCGGGGCGCACACGGCCGACGACTACCGCGCCTTTTGCCGGGCGCTCGAGGATATCGGCAGGCGGACAAAGGACCTTGGCATCGAGACAGTCTATCACCCGCACCTCGACACCTTCATCGAGCGCCGCGACCAGCTCGATCGCATGATGGATGAACTGGATACCGATCTGGCCGGCCTGTGCATCGATCCGGCGCATCTTGCGCATACCAATTCCGATCCGGTCGACGCGGTAAAGACCTACATTTCGGCCGTGCGCTACATGCATTTCAAGGACACCAGGGTCGATCCGGCGCTGAAGGGCTATGACCGCTATGGCGCCTTTTGCGAGCTCGGCGCCGGGGTCGTCGATCTCGCCGGCATCGTCGACGTCCTGCTGGATGCAAACTACGATGGGCTCGCCATCATCGAGCTGGATGCGTCCAGGAAAACGGCAGAGCAAAGCACGCTCGAGAGCATCGCCTATGTCAGGGACACGCTCGGGCTGGTGCTGACCCCGCAAGGCGCGAAGGCCGCGTGAGCACGCGACCGCAAAAGGCGGCTCCTGTTTCGAGCCGATCCGGCACCTGGCGTTTCGATGCCGGGGACGGGGCTACGGCCTTCGTCATGATCCTGCCCGCCGCGATCCTCTTCGGTCTTTTCTACCTCTGGCCGTTCGTCAACGGCTTCTGGCTCAGCCTGCACAATTGGGACGGGTTTTCCGACCCGACCTGGGCAGGCTTTTCCAACTACATGCGCCTGGCGCATGATCGCATCTTCCTCGGTGCGCTGCGCAATAATCTGATTTTCGTCGTTGCCGTCGTCGTCCTGAAGAACGTGCTCGGCCTCGGGCTGGCGCTGCTTCTGAACCGGGCGCTGCTCGGCCGCGCCTTCTTTCGCGCCGCCGCCTTCATCCCGGTGACGATGTCCTTCGTCGCCGTCGGCCTGCTCTGGTCCTGGATCTACAATCCCGTCTTCGGCCTGCTCAACAGCGGGCTCGATCTCATTGGCCTCGCCGGGCTGAAACGATCATGGCTCGGCGACGCCGACATCGCGCTCTACTCGATCATCGTCGTCGATGTCTGGAAATGGCTCGGCTTCCATGCCGTCATCTATCTGGCCGGGCTGCAGACGATCCCCTCGGAGCTTTATGAATCGGCGAAGATGGACGGCGCCGGCCCCTTGCAGCGCTTCCGGCACGTCACCGTTCCGATGATGATGCCGATCATCTTCATCAACACCATCCTCGGCCTTTCCGGCGCCTTCGTGCGCAACTTCGACATCGTCTATGTCCTGACCAAGGGTGGTCCGAACCACGCCACCGAAGTGGTGCTCACCTACATGATGAGCAAGGCCTTCCAGGACGGCGCCATGAGCTACGCCGCGGCGATCGGCTATGTGCTGTTCATGATCGTCGGGCTGGCCAGCGTCGGCCTGCTGGCCCTGATGCGGCGGCAAAGGCTCGACGTCTGATGAGAGCAGCCGCCAACCCTCCGCTTCCCCTGGATGATGGCGCCGCCGGCTCTCGCCGTCGCGGGCTCATGCAGCGCCTCGGCATGCGCGGCATCCTCGAACTTGGCGGCATCTATGCCGCGCTCATTCTCGTGCTCTTCGAGACCCTTTATCCGCTGCTTTGGGTGCTGTTCGGTTCGCTCAAGACCAAACAGGAAATGCTCAGCAATGTCTGGGGTCCGCCATCGAGCCTGGTGCTGCAGAACTATGCCGATGCCTGGCGGATCGCCGGCATGGGATCGCGCATCGTCAACAGCATCTTCGTCACCGGCTCGGCATTGATCATCCTGGTGGCCGTCGCGACGCCGTGCGCCTATGCGGTGGCGCGTCTTCGTTTCCCCGGACGCGGTCTTGTGGTCGCAGTCGCAGTTGCGGCCATGCTGGTGCCGCCGCAGGTGATGGCCATTCCGCTGTTCCTGGTGGCGCGCGATCTCGGCCTGATAAACAGCCGGCTCGGCATTGCCTTCATCTATGCCGCGACGTCGCTGCCGCTTTCGGTCTTCATCCTGCGCAGCTTCTTCATCACATTGCCGGCCGACCTCGAAGATGCCGCTCGCATCGATGGCGCCAGCCGGCTCGAGATCCTGATCCACATCATGCTGCCCCTGGTGCGGCCGGGCGTGGCGCTGATCCTCATCTTCGGCTTCATCGAGATCTGGAACGATTTCTTCCTGGCCTTCCTGCTGTTGCGCGACCCTTTAGTGCAGACCATTCCGCTTGGACTGGTCAGCTTCTTCCAGCAATACGACTCGCTCTGGACGCTCTATTTCGCCGCGTTGACGATCACGACACTGCCGGTGATCGTCGTCTTTGTCGCCATGCAACGGCAGTTCATCGCCGGCCTGACAGCCGGCGCCGTGAAGGGTTGACATGCAGGATCGCGTCATTGGCGTTGGCGTCATCGGCTGCGGCGAGATCGCCCAGTTGATGCACTTGCCTTATCTCATGGAATTGCCGGCGTTTCGCATCGCCGCCTTGTGCGACATCTCTTCCGGCACGGTCGACAAGGTGGCGGAACATTATGGCGTCACTGCCAGATATACCGACCATCGCGCGCTGCTTGCCGACCCGAATGTCGATGCGGTCGTGATCTGCACCTACGATCATGGCGAGATGGTCGCCGATGCAATCCGAGCCGGCAAGCACCTGATCGTCGAGAAGCCGCTTGCCTTCACGCCGCAGGAGGCGCGCCCGCTGGTCGAGCAGGCCGAGCGGAGCGGCCTCGTCGCCCTTGTCGGCTACATGAAATTCTATGATCCCGGCTATGAGATCGGGCTGGAGCGCATCGCCGCCATCGGCCGGCCGAAGTCGATCCATGTCCACGATTTCGCGGGCCGCTTCGACCGTTATGGCCAACTCTACACGCAGACCAGGGTCACCGACGTGCCGGCCGATGTGTTAGCGGCGGGACGCGAAACGGTCGCTCGGCGCATCGAGGCGGCGCTCGGTGTGGACCATGCCGGCTATCGCGATCTCTATCTTGTACTGCTCAGCCTCGCCAGCCACGACCTTGCCGTCATGCGCGGCGCTTTCGGCACGCCGGACCGCGTCGTGCATGCACAGCAGACCGGTCCCAACCAGCTGCTGGCCGTGCTCGATTATGGCGGCGTCCCTTGCCTCTTCGACATGGCACTTGCCCAGTATGAATGGTGGGACGAGTGGATCCACGTGCATGGTGAGCGCGACGAGGTGCGGATCGAATTCCAGAACCCCTATTTCCGCAATGCCTCGGCGACCGTCCGGCTGCGCGAAACCACAGGCGAAGCTGCATCCGAACGCGCTCTGCCTGGCGTTCCGGATACGTCGTTCCGCCGCGAATGGCTGCATTTCGCCGATTGCGTCCATGGCGGCGCGAAGCCGCGCACGCCGCTTTCGGGCGGGCTCGCCGATCTCGATCTTGCCGTTCGGATCATCCAGGCAATGCCGCCGAAAAGACTTTAGCGAAATTTCGGAAACGCGCCGCCAGCCGGCGCGTTGGCCCAGCTCTGCAAGGTCTGGCCGCCGTCGATCAGCCAATCCACGCCTGTGACGTGCCTCGCCTCGTCGGAGGCCAGGAAAGCCACGGCGGCCGCGACATCGTCCGGCTGGCCGATGCGGCGCAACGGAATGCGGTCGGCGAAATGCTGGACGCTGCTCTTGAATTCGCCGTCGCCGGAAACCGGTACGCCAAGCGTCGTCTCGATCACGCCGGGGCAGATGGCGTTGACGCGTATGCCGTAAGGCGCGGCATCGAGCGCTGCGACCCGCGTCAGGCCGACCACCCCGTGTTTGGAAGCGACATAGCCGGCACCACCCAAAAGGACGTCCCAACCGGCCATGGACGAGCCCATGTTGACGATCGAGCCACCGGTCCCGGCCTCGATCATCGCCCGAAGCGACGCCTGCAGCACGAGGAAGATGCCGCGCAGATTGATGCGGATGGTCGTATCCCAGTCTTCGACCGGCAGGTCGTGAACGGGAGCGACGACGCCGGAAATTCCGGCATTGTTGAACACCACGTCGAGGCCGCCGAACGCCTCGACGATCGTTGCGACGGCGCGCCGCACATCCGCTTCATCGGTGACGTCAGCCTCGATCGCCAGGGCGTCGTCGCCGAGGGAGCTGGCCAATTGCCGCGCCGCCGCGCCATTGCGGTCGACAATGGCGACCCGCGCGCCTTCGTCAAGGAAACGCCGCACCGCTGCGCTGCCGATCGCGCCGGCGCCGCCGGTGACGAGGACCTTTTTCTGGTCGAACCGTTTCATCCTTCGGTCTCCGGCTTTGGATAGGAACGCCATGAATACTTTGGTTCGAAACCGATCGTTTCGCGCGCATGGACCGTGTCGAGCACGGCGCCGAAGCCGGCGATCGGCCGCGACAGAGCGACATCAGGATAGACCCGGCGCACGAGCGCTTCGGTCTCCTCTTCCATGAATGTGTCGGCGGCGCTCAGGAGGACGCGCAGATGGCCATCGCCTTGCCATTCAAGCGCCCGCAGGAAGCCCTGCCCGGCGTCGCGCGCATCGAGATAGGCCCACAGGTCGCGGGCACTGTCGGCGGTGGCGCGGCGCGGCCCGACGCCCTCGAAAAAAGAACCCGGCGTCTGGATCCACGGCATGCGGATACTGACCGCCGAGAAGGCCCCCCGGCGCACCGCCGCGTCGACGATTTCCTCGCCCAGCCATTTCGACAGGCCGTACGGGTCCTGCGCGCCGACCGGATGGTTCAAGTCGACCGGCAGATAGGGCGGCCGCACAGGTTTCTCGAAAAAGGGATAGCCGAAAACGCTGAAGGACGAGGCATAGACGAAGCGCCTGGCGCCGGCCATGGCAGCTGCCTCGACCACATTGTAGGCGGTCGTGATGTTGGTCTTGAACACCTCGCCGCCGGCCCGGCCGGTCGGCCGCGGAATGGCCGCGACATGCACAACGGCATCGCAATCGCGCACCAGCTGCAGCGTCGATCCCAGATCGGTCAAATCGGCGGTTGCGTGGCGCCATGCGACCTCACCCGGCACCACGGCATCGACACCAAGCACATCGTGGCCGGCCGCAACCAGAGCCTCGGCCACATGGCGGCCAAGCAGGCCGCTGGCTCCGGTGACGATGGTTTTCATATCTCGGCCTCGGCTCCGCAATTAAGCGGCTTGAATATTGTTGATGGTCATACAAATCGAGCACATGCCTGACAAGCGTTGTCAAGGCCATTTCGCGATGGACAAATAGCGCATACGCTTGTCGGAGCGCGGTGCGCAAGGCCGACCAGCACGCTTTGCGTCGAACGGGATTGACTTGGCATCCGCTAGGGTTTTTTGTATGAGCATCAACGATCGGTCAAAGGAGCTCGCCATGTCCGTGGACAGTTTTTCCTCACATCGGCACGATGACGCGGTGCGCCTCGATCCACGCCGTGCGGCCGTTGTCGTCATCGATATGGTCAATGAGTTCTGCAAGCCCGGCGGGGCCATGGTCCTGCCTGGGTACGAGACGCTGGTCGCGCCGCAACTGGCCGTGATCGAGGCCGCGCGCGCCGCCGGCGTGCCGGTGATCTGGGTCCATGACAGCCACCGGCCGGGCATGCGACGCGAGCGCGAATGGCTGAAGCGCACACCGCATTGCCTGGATGGAAGCTGGGGGCCGGAGATCATCGAGGATCTCGGCGCCCGCGATGACGAGATCCATGTGATCAAGCGGCGCTACTCGGCCTTCTTTCAAACCGACCTCGACCTGACGCTGAAAGACATGCAGACCGATCAGTTGATCATCTTCGGCGTGGTCACCAACATCTGTGTGCGCTCGACCGTCCATGATGCCTTTTTCGAGGGCTATGAGGTGGTGGTGCCAAGCGATTGCTGCGCGGCGACGGGACCACGCGAGCAGGAAAGCTCGCTCTATGACATAGCGACCCATTTCGGCGTGGTCAGCGATTCGGCTGATGTCGTCGCAGCCCTCCGCGACGGGAGGTCGCTTCAACCAGCGGAGGTCGCGGCTTGAGCTTTTTTCAAACCGGCGACATCCAAGACAGCGGCGATAGGAGTCCGGTGTGACGACTGAAAAGAAACCGCAATCCGAAAAAGGCGCGACGCCGAAAACGCCGAGCGGCGATGCACCCCCGAGCCGCGAGCAAGTGCTGCAACAATACGCCGAGACCGGCTATGAATTGGACCGCCACCCGGCGCACGTCATCCGCCGGGCGCATCAGCGCGCGACGTTGCGCTTCCAGCAGGTGATGGCCGGCGAAGACCTTTCGCCAACGCAATTCGCGGCGCTCGCCACGATCCTCAAGCATGGCGAAGTCTCGCAGAACCATCTCGGCCGGCTGACGGCGATGGACCCGTCGACCATCAGCATCGTCATGCGCAAACTGCTCAAACACGGGCTGATCACGCGCAGCGCCTCCGAAACCGACCAACGCCTGACGATGATCGCGCTGACCGGCAAAGGGACCGACTATACGCTGGAGCGGCTCGAACGCAGCGTCGAGGTCGGGCGGCGGTTCCTGTCGCCGCTCTCACCGGCTGAGCAGGCGACGCTGCTTCGCCTGCTCCAGCGCATCAACGACGACGACCCATCGAATGGCGACGGCGGCAAATAAGCCGCGTCCAGTCCTTTTTTCCATAACAGCAAAAGTGAGAACCGATGTCGTCCGACTCCCAGTCGTCTGCCAACACGCTCGTCGTCCGCAATATCGGTCTCATGCTGAGTGGCGATCTCGCACAACCGATCATCGACGCCGACACCATCGTCGTGAGCGATGGACGCATCACCAGCATTGGCAAGGCAGGCGACATTGATGGCGGCAGCGCGGCGACGATCATCGATGCGATGGGCTGTGCGGTCTCGCCGGGTCTTATCGATAACCACGCCCATCCGGTGGCCGGCGACTGGACGCCTCGGCAGAACCAGATCGGCTGGATGGATTCGACTGTGCATGGCGGCGTCACCACCATGATCTCGGCGGGTGAAGTCCACACGCCGGGCCGACCGCGCGACCTTGTCGGGCTGAAGGCGCTGGCGATCGCTGCCCAACGCACCTTCTCCAACTTCCGTCCGAACGGCATGAAGATCCTGGCCGGGGCACCGATCCTGGAACCCGGCCTTACCGAGGAAGACTTCCGCAGTCTCGCCGAGGCCGGCGTGACGCTTGTCGGCGAGGTCGGACTTGGCGGCGTCAAGGACGGGCCGACCGGCCGGCAGATGATCGCCTGGGCGCGCAAATACGGCATGACCTCGATGACCCACACGGGCGGTCCATCCCTGCCCGGCTCCGGCCGCATCGGCGCGGATGTCGTGCTGGAGGTCGACGCCGACATCGTCGCGCACGTCAATGGCGGGCCAACCGCCCTGCCCGACGCGGAAATACGGCAGATCTGCGAGAAGGGCTCGAGGGCGCTCGAAATCGTCCATAACGGCAATTTGCGCACCGGACTGTTCGTGCTCGACCTGGCAAGGCAGCGCGGCGAACTTTCGCGCGTCATCCTCGGCACCGACAGCCCGGCCGGATCCGGCGTGCAGCCGCTTGGCATCCTGCGAACCCTGACCATGCTGGCTTCGCTGGGTGGTATCGCGCCGGAAGTGGCGTTCTGTCTTGCCAGCGGCAACACGGCGCGTGTGCGCGGACTGGATGATCGCGGCATCATCGAGGCCGGTCGCGCCGCCGACCTGATCTTCATGGATCAAGCGATCGGCGGTGCCGGCGACGGGCTGCTCGACAGCGTGGCGCTGGGCAATCTTCCAGGCATTGGAATGGTCGTCATCGACGGCGTGGTGCGGACCGGCCGGAGCAGAAATACGCCTCCGGCGATGCGGGTGCCGGAAGTCCTGGCGGCCTGACGGTCAGCCGACGCCGTCAATCCCGACAATCTTGTCCTTGGTCAGCCCGCCGACGCGCGGGTGCGGCCTGCCGGAATCGGTGACGGCGATAGCGACGACGATCTCGTCGGCCCGCGGTGCGTCGGGAACACGAACCTCCATGCCGTCGAAATGGCTGCGCACCCGCGCCGCATCCTTGTGACCGAGCGGAATATCGAGCGGCACGCCGAGGCCGCCGCGCTTCTTCGATGAAGGAATGAGCGCGGCCCCCTTGCCGAGCACATCGCGGAACGGGGCACCGAGCTTTGGATGAAGGATGGCGGCGGCATGTTCGAGCTCACCGTCGGCGCCGACGGCGGCGGCCTTGCCGAAGCTCTCGACCCGGTCGCCGACAATGCCCAGAGCAGCGACGGCGCGCTTGGGCAAGATATCTCCCAATGCTTCGCCTATGGCGCTCAGTGCCGACAGGTCCTCGACGTAGGTACCCGCATAGGGGTTGCGGATCACCGCGATGGCTGCGGCACGCCGCGTCGGCGGATCGACGGGCCGCCCGCCTTCGATCCGGGTTTCCTCGACGATGGTGATGATACGGCGGATTTCCGGGTTCATCGCAATCCGTCCTCGCCCTTGATGTCGGCGGCGGCAAGGCCGCCGACCCGTGCATGAACGCGTGCGCCGGTGGTCATCGCCAGGATGACGGCCATTTCGTCGCCGCGCGGCGCATCGGCAATGCCGATCTCGATCGCATCGAAATGGCTGCGCACATAGGAGGCGTTTATGTGCGTGATCGGGATATCGATGCGCGTTCCGGGGCCGCCGACCTTCTTGGTCGAAGGCACGATCGCCTTGGCATTGCCGAGCAGTTCACGCATCGCATAGCCGCCCGGATTATGCCAGAGCGCGCCGTGTTCAAGCTCGCCGGCGGCGCCGACTATGGCACCCTTGCCATAGCCTTCGATGGCCTGGCCGCCTTCACCAATGGCGTCGATCAGGCGCCGAGCCATATCGAGACCGAGCGGCTTCAGGTCTTCCATGAAGCCAGTGATCTCTTCGACATAACGTCCGGCAAAAGGGTTGGCGATGACCGCGACGACCGCGCCCCGCTTGAGCGGGCGTGCCGCGTGGGGTCCGCCCTCATGGAATATCTCTTCGACCTGAACCAGAAATTTCCTGACCACCACAGCCGGCATCGTTCGCTTCCTTCATCCCGTCGTTCATAAAAACTCATTAGAGTATCAACAATTATGCCCATGGACATTTGTCAAGCGCAGACGTCGAGCAAGTGGGCGAAGGGCCAAGAAAACTGCATCGGATGACGATTGACAGCCTGTTAAGCCGCTCCTAAACTCATATGACCATCAACGAACTCGCCGTTGTCCCGGCGGACACGTGGGGATGGTCAAAGCGTGGCTTCAAAAGCTGAAAAAAGCTGAAGGGGAATGACATGAAAAGGGCGCTCAAGAGTTTATTTCTGGCCGGCACGATGCTTGCCATTTCGTTCGGACCGGCCGCGGCACAGGCCAAGGTTTCCGTGGCCGCCATCTCGGGATATTTTGCCCAGGGCTTCGGCGTTTCGATCGTCAACGGCCTCAACAAGGCCAAGACCGATTTCGGCATCGACCTCAAGCTGGTCGACACCGGCAATCGCGCGCTCGACTACCAGCAGCAGTTCGAGAATCTTGCCAAGGGCAAACAGTACGACCTCATCTTCGTGATGGGCTGGGAGCTGGTGGACTCGCTGCAAAAGGTCAGCGCCGAATATCCTGACCAGCGCTTCGTGTTCATCGATGGCGTCCTCGACAACCCCAAGATGATCTACGCCAATTTCGCCGAGGAGCAGGGATCCTTCGTCGCCGGCGCGCTTGCCGGCATGATCGAAGCCAAGGGCACCGCCTTCGACAAGATCGGCGACGGCAAGGCGATCGGCTTTGTCGGCGGCCGAGATATCCCGGTGATCCGCAACTTCCTGGGCGGCTACGAGCAAGGCGCCAAATATGCCGCGCCCGACGTCAAGGTAAACTCCGTCTTCGCCGGAACCTTCGACGACCCGGCCAAGGGAAGCGAACTTGCCCAGGCGCTTTACGGCCAAGGCTCCGACATTGTCTACAACGTCGCCGGCCCGACGGGTGAAGGCGTGATGCAGGCAAGTGCCGCGGTCGACAAATATTCGATCGGCGTCGACATCGACATGTGTGGCTCGGCTCCCGGAAATGTGCTCGCCAGCATGCTGAAGCGCGGCGACATCGCCGTCTACACGCTGATCAAGGACGAGGTCGAGGGCCGCAAGATCACCGCCGGCACCCGCACTTTCGACCTCGCCTCGGGCGGTGTCGAGGTCAAGGTCTGCGATGACATCGCCGCCAAGATCCCGGCAGAGATGACCGCCAAGCTCGATGAGATCAAAAAGGGCATCGTTGACGGCAAGATCGTGATCGCCAAGGCAAAATAAGCCAACAACAGCGCCTCCCTCCCAAGAAAGCGCTACACTGATCCGCCGCGGCTTGCCGCGGCGGATCAGTGTCCAATCTGCGAGAGCCACGTTGTCGAACACGCCGGGGTCGCCGACCCTCCACAGCAATGCCGCGATGGCCGTCGAGTTGACTGGCATCACCAAGCGTTTTGGCGCATTCGTCGCCAATGACGGCATCGACCTTGCGGTCCGCTGCGGCGAGATCCACGCCATCATCGGCGAGAATGGTGCCGGCAAGACGACGCTGATGAACATCCTGTTCGGCCTCTTGCAGCCGGACGAAGGCTCGATCCGGCTGAACGGTGAAGAGATCGTGATCGCCGACCCGTCCGTGGCGATAAAGGCCGGCCTCGGCATGGTTCACCAGCATTTCAAGCTGGTTCCCTCGCTCTCGGTTGCCGACAACGTCTTTCTCGGTATGGAAATCCGTCGCCATGGGCTGATCGACCACGCCGCACAAATTGCGCGCACGCGCGACCTGTCGAAGCGCTTCGGCTTGCAGGTCGATCCGACCGAGCGCGTCGGGCTGCTCTCGGTCGGCATAGAGCAACGCATCGAAATCCTGAAGGTCCTGGTGCGCGGCGCGCGCACCATCATCCTCGACGAACCGACCGCCGTGCTGACGCCGCAGGAGAGCCGTGAGCTGTTCCAGACGCTGCGCAGCTTCGTGGCCGAGGGCATGACGGTGATCTTCATTTCGCACCACCTGGAAGAAGTGATGGAAGTGTCCGACACGGTGACGGTGCTGCGCAATGGCAGGAAGGTGGCGACCCGGCCGACGGCCGAGCTCAGCAAGGACGAGTTGGTGCACATGATGGTCGGCCGCGAGGTCAGCTTCGACCGCCGGGCGCGTGCGTCGCTGCACGGCGACGTGGTGCTCGAAGTCAAGGACCTGTGGGCGCGCGACGATCGCCTGCTGCCGGCCCTTCGCGATGCCAGTTTCACGGTCCGCTCCGGCGAGGTGGTGGGGATCGCGGGTGTGGCCGGCAATGGGCAGACAGAGCTGGCGGAAGTGCTTTCGGGCCTGCGACCGGCAAGCCATGGCGGGGCGTGGCTGAAGGGCCGGAATCTCACCGCTCTCTCCCCCGCCGCGATCCGCCAGGCAGGCCTCGCCCATGTTCCAGGCGACCGCATGGTGCGCGGGGTCGATCGCAACGCTTCGATAGCGGCCAACACCCTGATGGGCCGCCAGCATCGCGCGCCATGGAGCCGCGGCGGCATGCTCAACTGGAATGCCATAAATCAAAACGCCGAAACGCTGATCAAGGACTTTGATATTCGCGCGCGGGGACCGGGCGATGCCGTCAAGCGGCTTTCGGGTGGAAATATCCAGAAGGTCGTTCTGGCACGCGAATTCACCAATGGCGCCGATTTCCTGCTGATCGACCAGCCGACGCGCGGCGTCGACATCGGCGCCCAGGAGGCCATTCATGACGAGATCATGCGCCAGCGCGCCGCCGGCCGCGCAATCCTGCTGATTTCCGTGCAGCTCGACGAACTGGCCGCCCTTGCCGACCGCATCCTGGTGATGTTCAACGGGCGGATCATGGGCGAGGTCGCTGGCGACGATGCCGACGAGGAGCGCATTGGCATGATGATGGCAGGCGTGGCCGCGCCGGAATTCGCCGCGGAGACCGCATCATGACAGACCATTTGCGTGCCGTTTCCGGCCAGGTCATCGCCATCGGCGTGGCGCTGCTGATGGGCGCGATCATCATCCTCATGGTCGGCGAAAGCCCGTTGCGTGTGTTCATGACGCTGTTGCGCGGCGCCTTCGGCGATCAGGAGAAGATCGCCGGGACCTTGCTGCAGACGACGCCGATCCTGATCTGCGGTGTCGCCGCCTGCATCGGCCTGCGCGGCGGCATGTTCAACGTCGGCATCGAGGGCCAGCTGTTCCTCGGCGGTTTCGCCGCCGCCTGGGTCGGCTTTGCCATGCCCCTGCCCGCGGGCATTCACACGCTGGCCGCGCTGGCGCTCGCGGTCGTGGCAGGCGCGGCCTGGGTCGCCATCCCCGCCTACTTCCGCGCCCGCTACAACACCAACGAGGTCGTCTCGACGATCCTGTCGAACTACGTGGCGGTGCTGCTTACCTCCTATTTCACCATCTTCCTTTTCAAACGGCCGGGCGGCTGGTCGGAGACGCCGCCGATCCTGGCGACTTCCTATCTGCCGGAGATCTTCACCTTTTCGCGGTTGAACTGGGGCCTGGTCATTGGCCTGGTGCTGGCGGTCGGCGCAGCCCTTGTCTTCCGCTACACCAAATGGGGTTACGGCGTCACGATGGTCGGTTCGGCGCCGAAATTCGCCGAATATGGCGGCGTCAACGTGAAACGGCAGGGTTTCCTGGTCCTGCTGCTTTCGGGGGCCGTCGGCGGGCTGGCCGGCGGCGTCGAGACGCTCGGCGTCCATCACCGCTTCATGGAAGGATTTGCCCCCGGTTTCGGCTTCGATGGGCTGATCGCCGCCCTGCTTGCCAATGGCTCGCCTGTCGCCACCATCTTCACCGCACTGTTCTTCGGCGCCCTGCGCAACGGATCGCTGCTGCTCGAGGTCGATACCAGCGCGTCGCGCGAGATCATCACCGTGATCCAGGCGCTGATCATCCTCAGCGTGTCGGCCCAGGTGCTGGTGAGAAAGCGCGGCGACAGCCAGGCAGGGGAGCGGCGATGGAAATTCTAGACAAGCTCATCAACGTCGCGCTGATCGCGGCGACGCTTCGCACCACCGCGCCCATCCTTCTGGTCGCGCTTGGCGGCTCTTTCACCACCAAGGCCGGCATCTTCAACATCGGCCTCGAGGGGCAGATGCTGGTCGGCGCCTTCTTCGCCGTCCTTGGTTCGATCTGGACCGGTTCCGCGCTGGCGGGGGTCGCCTGCGGCGTTGCGGCGGCGCTCGTCTTCGCCCTGGTTTTTGCTGTCCTGGTGGTGAGCTTCAAGGCCAATGAAGTGGTCGTCGGGCTGGCGCTCAACATCCTGGCCGGCGGCATGACGATCTCGCTGATGAAAGCGATCTTCGGCACGCGCGGCTCGATCGTCGGACACGGCATCGTCGGCCTGCCGAAAGTCCAGCTGCCCGGTGCCCGCGACCTTCTCGGCTCATGGGCGCCGCTGATCTCCGGCTTCACGCCGCTCGTCTATGTCGCCTTCATCGCCGTGCCGCTGCTGGTCGTCTGCTACAACCGGACGCGGCTCGGCCTCTATATCCGTGTCGTCGGCGAAAAGCCGGAAGCCGCCGAGGCGCTCGGCATCTCGATCACCCGCGTCCGCTACATCGCGTCCCTGCTGTGCGGATTGCTGGCGGGCCTCGCCGGCGCGCATCTGTCACTCGGCTACATCACCATGTTCACCGAAAACATGTCGTCGGGCCGTGGTTTCATGGCGGTGGCGATCCTGATCTTTTCCAACGGCGATCCGCTGAAGGTGCTGGCCGGCTGCCTGCTGTTCGGCTTCGCGGATGCTTTTTCGCTGCGCCTGCAGACGTTCGGCTATCCCTCCTACCTGGTTCTCACCGTCCCCTATGTCGTTGCGCTGATCGCATTGTTCGCGCTGTCTTACCGGGCGCGCCCGAGGGTTATCGCGGAGACGCTGGAATCGATGCGGAAGCTGCTGTCGGTAGACAAGAACACTGAACCCGGCCGCAAAAATCCCCAGTGAAGGAAGCCTTTATGGAACGCATAATCCTCGACGTGGATTCGGCCGGCGACGATATTCTCGCCGTGCTGTTTGCAGCGGTCAATCCGAGGCTCCGGCTCGAGGGGGTGACCACCGTGACCGGTGCGGCCGGCCCGATCGAACAGGTCACCAACGTCGTCCTCAACACGCTGACGCTCGCCGGGCGTGACGATATCCCGGTTCACGCCGGCGCGTGGCGGCCGATCGTCGGCAACGCCAAGGCCGACATGGAGGCGCCGGTGCATTTCGAAAAGCGGCTTGTCGCCCGTTTCGGCGATCGCCTGAAGAAGTTCAACCCGCCGGCATCGACGCCGGTGCGGCAGGCCACATCAGGACACGCAGTCGATTTCATCATCGGCACCGTCATGGCCAATCCGGGCGAGATCACGCTGGTGACGACCGGCCCGTTGACCAACGCGGCGATGGCGCTGTTGCAGGAGCCGGGATTGACCGCTGCACTGAAGCGGCTGATCGTGCTCGGCGGCAATTTCCAGACGCCGGGCAACATCACGCCCCTGTCGGAGTACAACATCTGGGCCGATCCGGAGGCTTCGCGCATCGTGCTCAACGCCGATGTCGAGAAGATCCTCGTGCCGCTCGACATTTGCGAGGACAACCGCGTCGCCGATTCGATGCTGACACGCGACGACATCGCCGACATGCAGGCCGTCGCGAGGGACAATCCCGTCCTGGAGATGATCGCCGACAGCTTTCCGATCTACATCGACATCTGGCGCGAATTCTTCGACCTCGTCGGCTTCCCGATGGACGACGTGATCACCGTGGCGCTGGCTTTCGATCCCGGCCTGGCGACGATGACCGAGCCGCTGTTCGCCGATGTCGTGCTCGACGGCAGGCTGGCGCGCGGCCAGACCGTCGCCTATCGCGGCCGGCAATTGCTGCCCGGCGGCGGGCCCAAAACCACCCGCATCTGCACCGGCCTCGACGGTCGGCGTTTCCTCGACGGCTTCAAGAAAACCATAGCGCGCTACGAGCGGGCGGCGTGAAAGACGACATGATGACCAAGCCAACCCCTATCCTGTTCGACTGCGATCCCGGCCACGACGACGCCATCGCGCTGGTCATGGCGCATCGCTCGCCGGCCATCGAGCTACTCGGCGTCACCACGACCTGCGGCAATGCGGAAGTCGAGAAGACGACCGCCAATGCCTTGCGCATCCTGGAGTATATCGGCGCCGGCGACGTGCCTGTCGCGCAGGGCTGTCACCGTCCGCTGGCGCGCCCGCTGGTGCTCGGCACCGCCGATGGCCCAAGCGGGCTCGAGGGCTCGCCCTACCTGCCGCAGGCGACGATCAAGCCGGTTGACCAGCACGCCGTCGATTTCCTGGCCGACAGACTGCGCGCCGCGCCCGTACCGATCCTGGTCGTTGCGACCGGCCCGCTCAGCAACATCGGCCTGATGATCCTCAAGCATCGAGACGTGCTGCCCAAGATCAAGGAGCTGATCTGGATGGGCGGCGTGTTCTACCGCAAGAGCGAGATCATCACGCCGACCGAGTTCAATGCGTTCTGCGACCCCGAAGCGCTGAAGATCGTTCTGGACAGCGGCGTGCCGATCCTGATGGTCGGCCTCGACGTCACCATGCAGGTGCTGATCGAGGCGCCGCAATATGCCGAACTCGCCACCATCGACACGCCGCTCGGCCGGCTCGTCAACGACTGGCTGCTGTTCTACGAGAAGCTGCACCGCAACTCGATGGGCGTCGGCGGCGCCATGCACGATCCGCTTGCGCTGGCGCTGGCCATCGACCCGACATTGGTGCGCACGCGCCCTGCCCATATCGGCGTCGATCTGTCCGGCACCTACGCCTTCGGCGCGACCATCGCCGATTACTGGGGCGAGCGCGGCGAGAAGGACAATGCCCGCATCGCCCATGGGGTCGACGCGGACCGCTTCTTCAAGCTGATGTTCGATTTGCTGCGGGACTGAACGGAGCGCCGCAGCGCCGGCAGCGTTTCACGATAGGAATCTTTTCTTGACTTCCTGCCCTCAGCTATGGTACATTTTTGTCTATGGTGCAGATTTGCGCCAATGACCCGCCGCACAGGCGGGTTTTTCGTTTGATGCTCCGTCAAATCTCCCTGACAAATTCAGCCGCGTGAGATGTCAGGGTCAGTTGAGCTGGTTGAGAATTCCAGAACTGCTCGCCAGTACCAAACTCCTGTAGATCAGGAACGCCAGCGTACAGATCGCGGCCAGCGCGATCGGCACGCCGAATGGCACCACTCCCTTGCGATCCAGATGCTGCACGACAAGCCGAAAAGCGCCCGCGGGCAGCATGAACGGGTTTTTCACGATCACCGCGGTTGCCAAAGCGAAAACCAGAAGCAGCACTGAAAACACCGCGAGATCGCTGCCGCCGATCAGGAATGGCACGACTGCCAGCAGCTTGACATCGCCGGCGCCGATCTTGCGCAAGGCCCAGAAGGGGAAGAGCGCGACGAACAGCAGAAGTCCGGCGAGAGCGCTCAGCCCCATGTCCCACCACGAGCCGGACTGGAGCGACAGCAACAGCAGGCCCCCGGCGCCCAGGCAGAGCAGCAGCAGCACGTCGCGATTGGAAATCTTCTGGGTGGTGAAATCGAGCCAGCCAATCCTTGCCAGCAGAGGGATGGCGAGCACCTTCAGCAGCAGCGCCTCGACCAGCAGCATGCTAGCGCTCGACGTTCTGCACGCTTGACGACAAAAGCTTCAGATTGTTGGCGACGGTCGGGTCGTTGGGCGCCAGTTCGTAAGCCTTGAGGAAGTTCGAGCGCGCATCCTGCAGCTTGCCGCGCAGCAGGTAGGAATAGCCGACATTGTTGTAATATTCGGGCGTCGCGCCGACCAGCTTGAACGCCCTGGCATAGGCCTTGTCGGACAGGTCGAAGCGGTGGATCCGGTCGGTGCAGGCGGCCAGCCCCATCCAGGCGTTACCATCATTGGGCGCCAGTTGCGTCGCCTTGAAGAACAGCGCGCCGGCATTGCCGTAATTCTCGGCACGGAACTGGTTCTTGGCTTCGGCGACAGCCTGGTCCGAGGCATAGTATTCGACATCGCTGACCGTCTTCAGCCCGTCGAAAGCATCGCCAAAAGACGTCAGGTCGCCTTTCGACGGTTCGTTGGTGCGAACGACACCGTCGGTTACGTCCGCCGTCTGGCAGCCGGCAAGCACCGCCATGAGCAGACAGGCCGCGGCCGCGATAACCCTCTTCATAAATTGTGTCCCCTGGCCCCCCGACTCACATTAGGATAAAATCATATAGCAAACTAGAAGAAAATGCCTTTCATCCGGATGATGACCGGCAACATTATCACCATCATAACGACTGGGAAGATGCAGAGGCCCAACGGAATCATCATCTTCACCGGGAGTGCATTGGCGCGCTCCTCGGCACTCAGAATTCTCTGACTGCGCATTTCGGCGCTATAAACACGCAGGGCATCGGTAAGGCTGGTGCCGAGTTCTTCCGATTGCCGGAACAGCACCGCCAGTGCCCTCGCCTCCTCAAGACCGATGCGATCGGCGAGTTCCCGTAGTGCCTCCCGCAACGGCTTGCCGGCACGCAGTTGCAAATTCATGATCGACAGCTGTATTCCCAGCCATTTGTGGGTGGCAGCCATTTCATGACTGACACGTTCGACCGCCGCCTCCAGGCTCATACCGGCATCGGCGCAAGTGATCATCATGTCCATGAAGTCGGGAAAGGCACGGCGATAGATTCGTTTCTGACCGTTCTCGAAGCGATCGAGCATGATGCTCGGAATCACCATGCAGGCCAGGCCAAACAGAGCAGATCCAGCAAAGGTTATGAAACCTGGCAGTTGTGGCGGAAGTATCCGAGACAAAAGCGCATAGATGGCCAAAAACCCCAGGCAGACCGCGACCAGACGGGACAGAGTATAAAGCAGTGGCGCGCTTGATTTATAAAAGCCGGCGCGAAAGAGCTTCGCTTCCAAAGCATTTGGCTCATCGCGTTCCTTCTCGATCGACTTGAAATATGCGTCGACCGGCCGCTGCGCCGCAACCTTGGCAAGCACGTCTTGTCCAAGCATGGACCGGCGGTCTGTAATTCCCTCCCCTATCAAGCTCTGCGCGACAAGCTTTCGTGTTTGCAGAGCCGGCAAGAAGACAAGCGCACCGAACAGGAAAAAGGACGCCGCCGCCGCAAATACGACGATAGACACCAAGAAACCAATATCCTGAATATATGGAGACAAGTTATTCTTCGCTCCTGTCAGAAATCGAAATTCACCATCCGATACATGATAAAATCTCCTAGCAGAGCCAACATCCCGAATAATGTGAAGATTGGGAATATTAGTTCGTCGTGCCACACGCCCCCATAATAAGATGGGGAAATTATTTGGAGGACCGCGAACATAACGAGGGGGAACAGTGATATGACCCAGGCCGACACGCGCCCCTCGGCGGAAAGCGCCCGGATTTTCATTCGAAGCTTCTGCCTTTCGCGGAGTACAGAAGACAGGTTGGACAAAATTTCGGTCAAATTACCGCCGGTCTTGGCCTGGATCGACAGCGACACCGATAGCAGTTGAAGGCCCTCGAAGCCGACACGCTGCGAAAGCTTTCGCACGGCCTGCTCGATGCTGAGACCGAAGGTGATCTCATCGGAGACGATGCCGAACTCGGTGCCGAGCGGATCCGGCATTTCGCGCGCGACCAGACCGATGGCGACCGAAGCGGGGTGTCCGGCGCGCAGCGAACGAACGATCATGTCGAGCGCATCCGGCAGTTGTTTGGCAAACTTCTGAATTCGTTTGTTGCGGGCACGCCGGAGGACGAGAAGCGGCAAGACGAGCCCGACGACCAGAAAGACAATGAGCGATGCCAAGGTGGAGACATTGAAAAGGAACGCCAGCAGCAACGCCATCGCCAGCCCCGCAAACAGGAACGTTGCGGCGAAGGTCAGGGGATTTCCGGTAATGCCGGATTGGGTATAGAGCCTGTTCAGCCAGACCATGCCGAAAAGAAAATCGCCGGAGTCCGTGAGGCCACGCTCCCGCAGCAATCCCTGTAACGTTTGTTCGGCCGGAACCTCGCCGGCGAGCCGCCTCAGGCGGCGATTGACTGCCATGGACCGGGAGCGGCGGCCGGCAAAGGAAAGATAAAGGGCTTCGCCGGCGAGAATGAGTGAAGCCGCCGCAAGCATATAGATGAAGTAGAGCAGAGCTTGACCGGTCGGCATCAGAGGGCAACCTGCGGGTTGAAGGCGTCCTTGGCGAAATGATGACCAAGCGTCGCGGCCTCCGGAGCGAAGCGCGGACGGACACCGGTTGCGCGAAAATCTCCGATGACCTTGCCCTCGGCTGTAACCTCACGGCGGACGAAATGATAGATTTCCTGGAGCTGCACGACATTGCCCTCCATGCCGGTCAGTTCCGATATGGAGGTGACACGCCGGCCGCCGTCCGAAAGACGCTGTGTCTGCACGATGATGTCGATGGCCGACGCGATCTGCGCGCGGATTGAATCATGCGTCATCGGCATGCCGGCCATGCCCACCATCTGCTCCAGCCGCGAGATCGCATCGCGCGGCGTGTTGGCATGGATGGTGGTCATCGAGCCTTCATGGCCGGTGTTCATCGCCTGCAGCATGTCGAAGGCTTCCTCGCCGCGCACCTCGCCGACGATGATGCGGTCCGGCCGCATGCGCAGCGCGTTCTTGAGCAACTCGCGCTGGCGCACCTCACCCCGACCCTCGACATTGGGCGGACGCGTCTCCAGGCGCCCGACATGCGGCTGCTGCAATTGCAGTTCGGCCGCATCCTCGATGGTGATCAGGCGCTCCTTCGAGGGGATGTAACTCGACAATGCATTGAGCAAGGTGGTCTTGCCGCTGCCGGTGCCGCCTGAAACCAGGATCGATTTGCGCGCCTGCACGGCGATCCGCAACAATTCGATCATCGGCGGGCGGATCGAATTGAACGCCATCAAACGCTCGAGTGAATATGGATTTTTCGAGAATTTGCGGATCGACACCAGGGGACCGTCGACCGAGACCGGCCGCACCGCGATGTTGACGCGCGATCCATCTTCCAGGCGGGCATCGACCATAGGCGACGATTCATCGACACGCCTGCCGATGGCCGAAACGATCTTGTTGATGACGCGCAACAGATGCGCCTCGTCGCGAAACCGGATCGGCGTTTCTTCGACAATACCACGCCGCTCTATGAAAACGCGCTTGTGGGTGTTGATCAGGATGTCGGTAATCGAATCGTCCTTGAGCAGGGGCTCGATCGGCCCAAGTCCCAGCATCTCGTCGGCAGTGTCGCTGGTCAGCAGATCGAGTTCGCGGGCATTGAGCGGCACCGCACGAGCACGAACGAACTCGCGCACGATGGGGCGGATCTCGTTCAGGATCTCATCCTTGGAGGCATTTTCAAGAGCGGTCAGATTGAAGCGATCAATCAAATGGCGATGAAGCTCGACTTTGAGCGTCAGGAAATCGTCACCATACGATTCGATTTCGGGGGCCGGAGATAGTGCTGGAACAACAGTCAGCGCTGCTGTCGGCTCGGCTCTTGCCTCGACCTTCGGATCGCCTGGTCCCTTGATGAACCGCCCCAGCATAGTCGCTTATACTCCCCTCGGCTGCGTATTAGCGGAAACTAAACGTTAACCAACGACGACACAAGCGCCTGGATGCCCTCCGTACGGTCATTACTTCAGACATAGTTAAGAGCAAGAGCTGGCAATCCCTTGTTTATTTGATGCGGGTCGGCGCTGGGGGCTTCCCCATTTGCCACGAGTTTCGGTTCACCCGGTCCTTGTCGGGAAAGCCCGGCAAGAACTGCCCCCTAACCCCTTAGATATAAAGGAATATGCGTTATGACTAATACTTCCCTAATTCCGCCACATCCGCGGCCAAATTGTGAACGAATGGTTAAGGGAGATTGAAAATTCAAACGAATCAATCCCTTGCCGAGATTCTGCTTTGCAATCTTCTTGCCGAATCAGGTACATGAAAGTTAAGGAACCCTTAATGTCGTTTGACTCTGCGTTTTCTCGGGACCTAGGATCGAGATGACGGGGGATGCTTGGGTATGGATTTCATCTCTTGCTCTGTCTCGTCGGGTTCAAACTCCAAGGGAGAAATTGACATGAACAAGCTCATGACGATGACCCGGCAGTTCCGCGACGATGAAAACGGCGCTGCCATGGTCGAATATTCCATCCTGATCGGAATCATCGCGGTCGCCGCGATTGGTTTCATCATCGGCATTGGCGGGTGGGTAACGGGCCGCTTCACCGGTCTTTGCGCAGCGATGCAAGCCAGCGGCGTCGGCGCCTGCGCTACTGGTGCCGGCAGCTGATCGATAATCCCCAGGCCCGGAATTGACCTTCCGGGCCTGGATTCAAATCGCTGCGGGCGAATTCCCGCGTCTGCTGGGGCTTGGGGTTCATGCGTGCCAACACACTGATCATGATCGTGCTCGCCGGCGTGTTCGGCGTTCTCGCGGTCGTACTTGTCAACATATGGCTCGCTGGTCAGCGAAGCGCCATTGCGCAAACGGGCATCGTCCAAGGCAGCACGGTTGTCGTTGCGGCGATGCCGCTGAAGTTCGGCGATGCGCTTAGCGCAGACAAATTGCGCGAAGTCGCATGGCCTGCTGGTGCGGTTCCGGCCGGGGCGTTCAAGACAACGAAAGACCTGTTAGCAGGTGACGGTGCCAAGCAGGCACTGCAAGCGATCGGCGTCAATGAGCCGATTCTTGCTACCAAGATTACTGGCCCCGGCCAACGCGCCACACTTTCGGCAGTGCTTGGCGAAGGCATGAAGGCCGTTTCCATCCGCGTCAATGACGTGCTCGGCGTTGCCGGCTTCGTTTTCCCGGGCGATCGAGTCGATATTCTACTCACCCGCACGGCGCGCGGCGATGATGGCACGGACAAGAGTTTCGTCGACGTGCTGCTGCAGAGCATGAAGGTGCTGGCCATCGACCAGGTGGCCGACGAAAGCAAGGACAGCCCGACGGTAGTTAAGTCCGTGACGCTGGAGGCCAGCACCAGGGACGCGCAGAAGCTGACACTGGCGGCAGGGGCCGGCCAGTTGTCGCTGGCGCTTCGCCAGGCCGCGGCCAGCAAGGGCGAGACGACGGAACGCGTGACGCTTTCCGACCTGACCGGCGAGACGCCGGCCGATGTCGTCGCCAGGCAGGCGGAGCTCGACAGGAAGGCAGCGGCGGAAGCCGCGGCTGCAGCCGAGCGCAAGCGCGCCGAAGACAAGATCGCCGGGTTGACCCAGGCTGTGGAGAAAGTGGGAAGCCGCCTCGATGAGTTGGGCAAGGTAAAACCGGCGCCGGCTGTGGCAGCTGAGCCGCAGGTGAAAGAAGTTGTCAAGGAAGTGGTCAAATATGTGCAGCCGGAACCACCGGCGCGGGCGACAGTCGGTGTCTTTCGGGGTATAAAGCTTGAAACATATGATGTGCCGCGACAAAAATAACACCGGCATATCAGATACGTGGAGAGCGAATCAGCCGGCGAGGGGGTAGTGTTAATGCGCGTATTTCGGGGATCACTGACCACCGTTCTGGCCTTTTTCTGTGTGTTGCTGTCGTTTAGCTTCGCCGTTCAGGCTGCAGACCGCTTCATCGACGTGTCGACCCCCAGCGTCCACCGGGTTTTCCTGCCGATGTCGCAATCGGTGACGATCCAGGTGAGCGCCAATCTGGGCGACATCGTCGTCGGCGACGAGAAGATCGCCGATGCCCAGCCGATGACCGACCGCACGCTCTATGTCATCGGCAAGGGGGCCGGTACCACCACGGTCAACCTGTTCTCGACGGACAAGCGTTCGCTCGGCGCCCTGCAGATCGAGGTCGGCGTCGATGTCAGCGACATGGCGCAGGCGATCCGCCAGGTGGCGCCAAAGTCGCGCATCGAAATCGGCTCGGTCAACGGCAGGGTCAGGCTTGGGGGCCATGTCAAGGACGGCCCCACGCTGGCGGCGATCCTGGAGGTGGCGCAGCAATATGGACCCGATGCCATCATCAACTCGGTCATCGTAGACGACAGCCAGCAGGTCAATCTGGAAGTGCGCGTGCTGGAAGCCAAGCGCAACGCCGGCCGCGATCTCGGCGTGTCGATCAAAACCACGAACCGCGACGGCTCCACTCAGGTCGGAACAGGCATCGCCGCTGCCGATAAAGACAACGTGATTTTAGGCACTGGAGGATTGCTCAGCAACCTGCTGTCTGTATCCTCTCCGTTTGGCGCACTGCTGACACGCGTCATTGATAGCAACATCAAAGTCGATTTGTACATTGAGGCGCTCGAAGCCAAGGGCGTGGTGCGCACGCTCGCCAACCCCAACCTCACTACGCTTTCCGGCGAGGAAGCCAGCTTCAATGCCGGCGGCGAAGTGCCTATCCGTACTCTCGACAAGGATGGCCAGATAAGCATCGAGTACAAGCAATTCGGCGTCAATCTGATGTTCACACCGGTGGTACTCGACGACGGCAAGATCCACATGAGGCTGGCACCGGAAGTCAGCGACCTGACTGGCTTCACCACCGCCGGCGACCCGATCTTCACCAACCGCAAGCTGGCCACCGTCGTCGAATTGCGCGACGGGCAGAGCTTCGCCGTCGGCGGGCTGCTGTCCAGCAAGACCACCAAGCTTCAGGAGCAGGTGCCATGGCTCGGCCAGGTGCCTGTGATCGGAACGCTGTTCCGCAATTCGAGCAACCAGAAGGAAGAGACCGAGCTGGTTGTCATCGTCACGCCGCACATCGTGCGGCCGGTGAAGCCCGGCGAGCAGCTGGCAACGCCGTTCGACAAGACACGGCCCGCCAACGATCCGGAATTCTTCGTGCTGGGCCAGCTTGAAGTGACCAAGGACATGGTCCGCAAATATGAACTGGGCGAAGGCGTCACCGGCCCCTATGGCCACATGCTCGACTTCAAATCGAAGGACAAGATGCTCTATGTCAAGAAATAGCGCCTTGATCCTCATTCTCTGTGCCGGTGCGCTGTCGGGTTGCGCCGCGGACTATCTGAACCACTATGACACGGTGACCCTGGCCGCCGGCGACACGCAGAAATTCAATTCGATGCTGCAGACGGTCGACCCGCTCAACCCGGCGTCCAGGAACACACATATCGAAGGCGACGGCACGCGCGCCGCACTTGTCGCACGTAACTACAAATTTCCACCGCCACCGCCGCCGCCGCCGGCGATCACGGTCAATGTCGGCGGGTCGGGCGTGACGCAGTGAACTGAACGGAAGGATGCGGAGGGCGCCGGGCATGCGAGGGGCCCTGGCGCAATAGAGAAAGCAAGGTCATGTTGGGGACCATTCGGGCCTTCTGGAACGATCAACGCGGCGTTGCGATGATCCTCGTGGCTATCATGCTGCCGGTGATCATCGGCTTCGCTCTGCTGGCAATCGATATGAGCCGGGCCAACGGACTGCATAACGATCTGCAGAAAGGTGTCGATGCGCTCGCGCTTGCTGTAGCGGCGGAACTGGACGGCAGAGCCGATTCAATCACTCGGGCCAACTTGGCGAAGACCACCCTACTTACCAACAAAACCAAATTCTCTACCTCCGACGATCCCACTTCTCACGATCACACGCTTGGCGTGGCTGATGTGACCGTCACATATCTGACCGGAATACCTGCCGACGACAGCATCGGGTTGAATGCCGCCGGTGTCGACACCAATGGCGTGAACTGGGCAAGCACCGACCCCAAAGCCGTGACATTCTCTCTGGTGACGGTGAACGCTTCCGGCCTGGCGGATGGCCCCGGTGCTTTCGCGACAATTTTTCCGGCCAGCTTTGTCGGCAGCAACAATACGTTCGACATCCGGCCCCAGGCTGTGGCCGGATTTGTCCAGTCGATCTGCGAAACGGTGCCAATCTTCATGTGCAATCCGTTCGAGACGACCGACCCGTTAACCAGCAAGACCATCCAGCAGGCTTTTGCCGCCGGCCTCACCTATAGCCGCGAGTACCGTATTCTCAAGGTTGACTCGAATCCTGGCCCTGGCAATTTCGGGCTGATCGACAACAGCCTGGCCTCACTGCGCGACGCCCTGGCTACCGGTACCGCAGGCACTTGCTATCAACGCGACAAGCTCATCACGAAAACCGGCGTCACCTTGGGTCAGGTCAATGCTGGGCTCAACGTCCGCTTCGACATCTACAGTTCCTCGCTTAAGTCACATGACAAGGACTGGGCATATCGGCCGGCAACCAATGTGCGCAAGGGCGTGGACAAGACCGCTAACTGCAACAAATACACACCCAACACAGACGGAACGGCCATGGCGCTGCCGCCGGGCGATAGCTTCGATTCCGCCACGGGCATGACGAATTCGACATGGGACCGCAGCAATTATTGGCAGATCAATCATGGTGCGTCATATCCCAACGTCCCTAGCACCACCAACCCGACCGGCGCCGCTGTGCCGGCTTCCAGATATGACGTCTATAAATACGAGATCGCGAACGGGCTCGTCGGGGACAAGTCCCTCGCGCCGACAAAGGAAACCGGCGTTCCAGCCTGCTTCAAAGGCGCGACGCCGAACTTGGATCCCGATCGCCGGCTGCTCAACATGGCGATCGTCGACTGCATTGCCAACCGAGCCAAGATCAATGGCCATATCCAGCTCAAGCCGGACGGCTATGCCAGCGTCTTTTTGAACAGCCCGATCCAGAAGCAGGACAACAGCAAGGACGATGAGGACTCCACGGCCGGCGAGAAGCCCATCAGTCTGGAGATCGTCGACGTCGATGGAGGGTTTGCCAACAACACCCTTCTAGACAAAGCATTCCGCAACGAAGCCCAGCTGTATCGGTAAAGTCGACATGACCAGGTTCGGCAAAATCATTGGGCGGTTCCGAGGCGACGAAAGTGGCGCTGCTTTGGTGGAAGTCGCGATTACCGCACCACTCGTGCTGCTGTTATCGGCTGGTGTGTTTGAGTTCTCCAACATCCTGAACACGCGCCTGCTTCTCGAAGCCGGCGTCGAGGATGCGGGTCGCTACATGGCACGATGCAGCAGCGATTGGGATACCTGCAAGGCGCGGGCTCAAAACCTTGCCGCCAATGGGGCGGTCGCTGGCGGTAGCGCTAGGGTGACCGGATGGCTTCCAGCCACAGTTTTGATCACCAAAGCTTTGTCCACGCCGGCGGTCGATGTGGCCACGGGCACGCAGCTTTATCTTAGCAGCACGGCCAATGTCGACGTCGTGGACGTCAGCACGTCCTATTCTTATCCGGGCGTTGGATTCTGGTCGTATCTTGGCTTTGGGGCCCTGACCCTTAGCGTATCCCATCAGGAACGAGTCATTGGATGGTGACGGGACGCACCAAGTTTTGGGCTAACCAGTCTGGAGCGGCAATGGTCGAAATGGCCATTGCAATGCCGCTGCTGTTGACGCTTCTGCTTGGCTTCGTCGATTTCGGCTATGCGTTTTACCAATGGAATGCAGGGAATAAAGCGGTGCAAGCCGGCGCAAGGCTGGCGCAGATTTCTACACCCGTCGCCAGCGGGCTCCTGGCCGAGACGATAACGCAGAGCGATGTAACCAAAGTCGGCACTGCGGTGGCCGCAAACACCTATAACTATATCTGCACGGCCAATACCGCCGGAAGCGTCTCTTGCATTTGCGGCACAGGCGCTACGTGTCAGAACCTCAATGTGAGCCAGGCCGCCTTTGATTTCATTTTCAGCGGCAACAGCAGCCGGGCCGGAATGAAGACATTCCTGCCAATGCTGGCTAAGTCCGAAGTGCGGATACAATATCAGGCGTCCGGTCTCGGCTATTGGACGCGTCCCAGCGGGCCGGTGCCGACCATCACTGTCAGCATCACCAATCATCCCTTCCAGTTCTTCTTCCTAGGCGGACTGCTCGGATTCGGGAACATCACCATGCCCTCCATGCTGAGCACGGTTACGGGCGAAGACCTAAAGAGTACCTGGCCATGAATGCCATCAACACCAAGGTTACGCCGACCAAGCGCAAGCAGGTGGCGCTGTTTTCGTCGGATCCGAATTTCAAGCGCGATGTGGCGACGCGGCTCGATGCGCTGGCGATCTATGATGTCAGGGTTTCCGAGACGAGCGACTTTCTGAAAGGTCCGCCGGCCGAGACGCGCCCGGGCATCGTCATCCTCGATCTCGGCAATGGCGAGCTGCTCGGCAGGCCCGGCATCGTCGAGGCGCGCGCGCTGTGGGCCAGCGTGCCGCTGATCGCGGTTTCCGACGAGCTGAGTTCGGAGCAGACGCGCGTTTTGGTGCGCATGAACGCTTCGGACTGGCTGCACAAGCCTCTCGACGGCAAGGAGCTGCTCAATGCGGTGACCTTCCACGACACCGGCAACCAGGGAACGAAGAGCCGGATCATCACCTTCATCGGCGCCAGCGGCGGCGCGGGCGCCACGACGCTGGCGCTGTCGGCGGCCGAATTCCTGGCTTCGAAATCGGCCGAGCGCGCGGCGTCCACCTGTCTCGTCGACCTGGATTTCCAGAGCGCCAATTGCGGCGCCTATCTCAATCTGTTCAACCAGTTCGACCTTGCCGGCATCATCGGCCAGCCGGAGCGGCTCGATGTCGAGCTGATGGACGTCATCAAGCTGTCGCGCCCGTCCGGGCTCACGCTCTATGCGTTCGAGCGGCCGGAACTGCCCTTCGAGCCGCATGGCAGCGATTTCGTCTTCCGGCTTCTGGACCTCGTCGCCTACCGCTTCGACGACATCGTCATCGACCTGCCCAATCTGGAAACGCCCTGGCACAATTCCGTGCTGTCGACGAGCGACGAGATCTTCATCGTCTTCGAACTCAACGTCGCTTCGCTGCGGCAAGGCAAGCGGCTCTACAAGAAGATCCGCGAGCTGCGCGGCAATGCGGTCTCGATCACGCTGGTCGCCAACAAGCACAAGCGCAAATGGTTCGGGAACCATTTTTCGCGCAGCGAGCTCGAAAAGATCTTCAAGGCGCCGCACATCAAGTCGGTCGCGCTCGACAACGCGCTCCTGACCGACGCGCTGAACAGGGCCATCCCGCCTTCCGAAGTGGATGGGCGCGCGCGCTTCAACAAGGATCTGAAGCGGATGTTCAAAGAGCGGCTCGATGACGCTGCCCGATAGATCTCGGATCGCCCCGAAGCTCGCCGGCGCCTGCGTGCTCGGCGTGGCGCTGGCGCTGTCCGTCCACGACTTCGCCGAGGCGCGATCAGCACTTTCGGAGCGGCCGCCGCTGCCGGCGATGGGACCCAGCCTGCGCAAGGCGGTTGCCTTCGCGACCGCCGAGCAGCCGGGCACGATCGTCATCCGCAAGGACGAGAAGGCGCTCTACCTGGTGACCCGCCAGGGCCAGGCGCTGCGCTACCAGATCAGCGTCGGGCGCGACGGGTTCGGCTGGACCGGAATCGTCAAGGTCGGGGCGAAGACCGAATGGCCGGAGTGGCGCCCGCCGCAGGAAATGCGCGCCCGCCAGCCGGAGCTGCCGAAAATGGTGCCCGCCGGCCCCTACAATCCGCTCGGCGCAAGGGCGCTCTACCTGTCGCGGGACGGGCGCGACACGCTCTACCGCATACACGGCACCAACGACCCGTCGGGTGTCGGCTTCGACGGGACATCGGGTTGTTTTCGTCTCACCAACACGGATGTGATCGATCTTTTCAAACGCGTCGCGGTCGGCGCAAAGGTGGTGGTCCAATGACGATGATCAGCGAACCGGACATGCCGGCGATCGATATCGGAAACCAGGAACAGCGCAAATCGGCTGCCGCCGAGAAACCCAGCAAGGCAAAGACGATCGGCGTCATCGTCGCCGGTGGCGCGCTTCTGATCACCGCGATCAACATGGCGGCCGCGGTCTATCTCTATCGGGGCATGAGCGACCTGCGTTTCGTCGAAGCGCGGCTGGAGCAGCTCGGCGCGTTCGAGCAGCGGATCGCGGCACGGCTCGACACGGTCAACAACGGCTTCCAGAGCCGTTTCGAGAAACTGGACAGCCAGCTGCAAGGCAGCTTCAACGAGATCGATGCCAGCATTGCCCGGTTGGGGCAGAATGCGCCGGTCGCCGGCGGCGAGGCCATGCCGGGTGCGGAAGAACCGTCCGAATTCGCCACCAGCACGCTGGCGCAAGCGCCCGAAGCCCTCGACGGCGAGAGCGCGAGCGAACCCGGCGTCATCGAAGCGCCCGCACCCAGGAAGAGAATCGCATCGGCCTCGCCCCCTGCTCCAAGCTCCAACTACCAGCGCATCCAGCAGCCCGACGGCAAGGTCTATTACCGCCGGATCAACTAGACCCGGCAGAGCCCGGAGCGGGCGGGTTGCAGGTGGCGATCGGTCTAGAGATCGCGCTGCAGCGCCAGGATACGGATGGCCCGGACGGACCGCTCCCGCGCCTCAGTGAGGAAGGCGATGTGGCAGTAGGCACAGGCCACGATGCCCAAAAGCAGAACCAGGCTGTTTTTCAAGGTGAAATCGACGGCCAGCGAATACGGAAGACCCTTGGGCGACGTGAATTCGGCAATCGTGCTCGCCGTTTCCGAATGGCTGCCGACGGCGATCATCAGGCCAGCGAAAATCAAGGCGACGTGGTTGGCGAGGAACGAGAATGCCGACTTTTTGGTGTGGCACGCCACCCAGCAGACGATCGCTGCCGCGGCAAGAATGACGGCGTCGACAGCCATGGAACCACCCAGCCAGACATCGACCTGCTGCCAAAGCACCGTCGACAGAGGGCGCAGTTCAAGCCATAGCCACCATGCGGTGGGGCTGGCTGGATAGGTGCCCAGCAACAAGGTCGCCACGCGCTCCCCTGCCAGGACCGCCAGAATGAGAAACGGAAAGGCGAAAAGCAGAAGCGGCTTGCGTTTCATGTTCCCTCGACAATCTGCAAGCCAGGATAGGCCGTATAGATTGCTCAAGGCTTAACAGCCTACTTCCGGCCCTCTCCCGATTGCGAGCGTTCGAGGACGGCGAAGAAGATCACGGTGAGCAGAAGGACGATCAGCAGCAGCACGAACGCGGCCGCCGCGCCTTCGTTGAGCGAAAGGCCGAGAAAGGCACGGCGATAGGCAAAGAAGCTCAGCACTTCGGTCGCATTGCCTGGCCCGCCCTTGGTCAGGACATAGGGCAGATCGTAGGTCCGGAACTCGTTGATCAGCTGGATGATGATGGTGATCGCCGCGACCGGCCGAAGCATCGGCAGCGTGATGTAGAAGAATTGCTGCCAGCCGCGTGCGCCATCCACTTCAGCTGCCTCATAGGGATCTCGCGGCAAAGCGGCGAGCCCCGCGGCGAGGATCAGCACGACGAAGGACATTTGCTGCCAGATGTCGATCGCCGCCATCGTCCAGAGCGCCATGCCTGGCGTGCCGAGCCAGTCGAGGCGCGGCAGGCCGAACGTTTCCATCAGATGATTGGCGATGCCGAGATTGGGCTGGAGCAGCATGCGCCAGATCAAGGCGACGCTGATCGGCGACATCGCCATGGGAATGGTCAGAATCGCGAAATAGACCGGCTTCATCCGGACCGTCCGGTTGAGCATCAGGGCGATGCCAAGCCCGATCACGAATTCGCCGACAACCGTCACCGCCGAATAGCGCACGGTGAGCCAGAGCGCGTTCCAGAACAGCTCATCGCCGATCATCGAGGCGAAATTCTTGAACCCGACAAGCGGCAGAAGCTGCGGCTTGATCAAGGTCATCGAGGAGATCGAGAGGATGCAGGCATAGGCCAGCGGAAAGCCCATCACGATCGCCAGCAGCAGCAGGCCGGGCAAGGCAAAGGCCCAGCCGGTCCGCCACTCGCGGCCACGGGCAGCCCATCCTTTTTTGATCGCATTGTGCATCGTAGCCGAGCCTTGGTCGGGGTGGCATTGCTGATCTCGTCAAGATCCGGGGTCTGGGCAGGATCCGGCGCGGCTGACACCGCCGCGCCGGATCTCCTTGCCGAGCCGGACCGCTATTTGTCGAGGAGCCCCTGCAGGCCGTCGGAAGCCGCCTTCAGCGCCGCGTCCGATGTCGCCTGGCCGCCAGCCGCCAGCGAGAGCTGGGTACCGAGCAGATCCTCGTATTGCGCCGAATAGGTGAAGATCGGGAACGACTTGCCGGTCGCCACCACATCCTCGGCGGTCTTGTAGAAGGGATATTTCGCCAGCACCGCCGCATCGGTATAGACATCGCTGCGCACGGGCGCGTGGCCCTCGAGCGCGCGCTTCACCGAAACATCCTTGCTCTGCACCCACTGTATGAAGGTCCAAGCGGCTTCCTGCTCTTCCGGCGTCGTGTTCTTGGGAATGCCCCAACCCCAACCGCCGCTTTCGCCATGGCCACCCGGCATCACCGACAGGGCGACCTTGCCGGCGACCGTCGGACACTTCACGGCATCGTCCATCTGCGGCAGCATCCACCAATAGGTGACCATGCTGAAGGCCGAACCGCTGCACATCAGGCGCATGGTGTCGTCGAGCGTCGCCGACACGGCACCCTGCTGGGCGCCGTGCTGGATGTTGTCGACATAGAGATCGAGCGCCTTCTTGGCCTCTGCCGTGTCGAGGCTCGCCTTGCCGTCGGCATTGAGATAGCTGCCGCCGGCGGAGAACAGGTAGTTGGAGAATTCCATGCTGTTGGGATCGCCGCGCTGGCCCTGCATCGCGGCTCCGGCGACGCCTGCATTGGCCTTCATGAATTTGGAAATCGCCACATAATCTTCGAGGGTCGTCGGCAAAGCGAGTTCCTTGCCGGTTGCCGTCTTGTAGGCGGCCTTGAGCTTCTCGTCGCCGATCAGGTCCGTCCGGTAGAGGAGGCCCATTGAGTAGTTGTACATGGGCACCAGGAACAGCTGGTCCTTGGTCCGGCCGAGCAGGTCAAGCGTCGAGGGAATGAAGGGGCTCAGGTCGTATTTGGATTTCTCGACGAAGGGTTTCAGGTCGGCGAGCCAGCCGGCGGCCGGAAATTCGCCGGCCCACAGGAAGTCGACCTCGAGCACATTGTAGTAGCTCTGCGACGCGGTCAGCTGGGACACCAGCTTGTCGTGCATGTCGGGATAGCCGATCTTCTCGAACTCGACCTTGATGCCGGTCTGCTTCTCGAATTCGGGCAACAGCGCTTCGATGATCTTGGTTTCCGGCACGTCTTCCATCAAGGCGTGCAAGGTGATGGGCTCAGCCGCCCTGGCCGGAAGCGATGCGCTGACAACCGCTGCCCCGCTCACGGCCGTCATCAGCATTTTGATCAAGGTCTGCTTGTTCCAAGTCATAACTCTCTACTCCTCTTTCCCTCTGGACGCGGCGGTGATCCCGTCACGATTTCATAACCGGCTAGCGAGCCATGTCGGCTCTCGGAGCGACCGGCCTATTTCACGCTGCCGAACGTCAAGCCCTGGACGATGAAACGCTGGATGAAGCGGGAAGCCACGACCAGCGGCAGGATGGCAAGCACGACGCCGGCAGAAACCTTGGCGATCTGGACGCCGTTCGAGGTCTGCAACGCGGCGAGCGCAACCGGTATGGTCGCCGTCTTCGGCCCGCTCAAAACCAGGGCAAACAAAAACTCATTCCACGCCAGGATGAAACCGAGCACGCCGGCGGCCGCGATACCGGGCATCGACACCGGCAGCACAATGCGCCAGAAGGCGCCCCAGGCGGTCGCGCCGTCGGTCATCGCCGCCCACTCCAGATCGACTGGAATGCCTTCGAAGAAGCCCATCAGGATCCAGGTCAGGAAAGGCAGGTTGAGCGCGGCATAGACGATGATCAGCCCGGTCAGCGAGTTGCTGAGCTCCAGGCTTCGGAACAGCGTGAAGGTCGGCAGCACCAGCGCCACGGGCGGCAGCATTTGCGTCGCCAGAACGGCAAAACGCGCCCAACGGCCGCCCGTGCGGAAGCGGGCGAAGGCATAGCCGGTGGTGGCGGCAAAAGGCAATGCGAGCAGAACCGAGCCGAGCGCGACGATCAGGCTGTTGAGGTAGGACTGACCGAAGCGGCTCGACAGGAGCGCCGAATAATTGTCCGTCGTAAAGGCCGGCATCAGCTCGTTGCTGTAGGATAGCTGCTCGGGCACGAAGCTCGTCCGCAGCACCCAGAGCGGCGGCAGCAGCACGATGGCGCAAACGACAATCAGCCCGAAATGCAGGCCGAAGCGGCGGCGAAAGGCAGGCCGTTCGTTTCTGTCCATGCTGGTCATTGAGCGGCCCTCATGAGGCTCGGCCGCGCGATGACCAGTTCGGTTTCGGTATCAAAGAGGTGCATCGGCAGCGGGTCGATGTAGAGTTCGACGATCGAGCCGACGGGCGCCGTGAAATAACGGCTCAGGCGGGCGGCGATCTCCAACGGCTTGCCGCCTCCGGCGGGGTGGGCATCGTCCGTGCCGGTGGCCTGACCGGCAATCTGGCCGATCAGGACGTTCTCGGCGCCGAGAGCCTCGACGGCCACGACCCGTACGGCAATCTTCTGCCAGTCCGGCTTGTCGGGGCTTTCGTGGAAATCCTCAGCCCGCACGCCCAGAATGACGCGGCGCCCGACACGCTCGCCATAAGCGTTGCGGTGGCGGGCGGGGACGGCAAGCACGGCACCACTATCGGTCAGGACGGAGAGCCCTTCGCCAGGTGCGGGCTGAAGCGTGGCCGGAATGAGGTTCATCGGCGGCGTCGCCAGGAAGCGCGCGACGAAGGTGTTGACCGGGTCGGCATAGACTTCAAGCGGCCGGCCGGCCTGGACCAGGCGACCATCGCGCATGATGCATATGCGATCGCCCATGGTCATGGCCTCGACCTGGTCGTGCGTGACATGGACGATGGTGCGGCCAAGGCGCCGGTGCAGCTTGACGAGTTCGAGCCGCATCTCTGCCCGCAGCTGCGCATCGAGATTGGACAGCGGTTCGTCAAGCAGGAAGGCCGCCGGTTCGCGAACGATAGCCCGACCGAGCGCGACACGCTGCCGCTGGCCGCCCGAAAGCGCTGCCGGCTTGCGGCCGAGAAGATTCTGCAGACCGAGCAGATTGGCGGCGTCCGCGATCTTGGCATCGATCACCGCTGCGTCGGTGCCGCGCATCTTCAGCCCGAAGGCCATGTTCTGCCGCACCGACATATGCGGATAGAGCGCGTAGCTCTGGAAAACCACGGCGACGTTGCGGTCGCGCGGCGCGACATTGGCGACGCTCTTGCCACCGATGCGAAGATCGCCGGAGGAGATACTCTCCAGGCCGGCAATCATCCGCAGCGTCGTCGACTTGCCGCATCCCGACGGGCCGAGAAAGATCACGAATTCACCGTCAGGAATGGTGAGATCGACCTCATGCACCCCGTAATTGCCATTGCCGTAGAGCTTGGAAACGCGATCGAGCTCGATAGACGCCATAGACTTTCCTCATGAACCCGTCTGACCCGGCTGAACGCCGAAGGCCGGAGTCGAGCGAACGGTCATCTTAGAGAACAAAATATAACATTGAAAGCCTGCCTTCTGATCATATGTGTTCACTTTTTTTGGATGGCGCGTGCCAGCATCAGGATCCGGTTACAGCCGCCAAAAGCCGTCAGGTCATGTAGACGCCGCCGGTCACGTTGACCCCCTGGCCAGTCATGAAGCGGGCTTGATCCGAACAGAGGAAGACGACGACGTCGGCGACATCCTCCGGCAGCTCGAGCCGGCCGAGCGGCGTCTGCGCGATATAGTCGGCGACCACCCGTTCGGGCGTGACTTGCCGCAGATGCGCCTCCCACTCGACTTCTCGCGATTGCATGCCGGTCTTGACGAACCCCGGGCAGACGGCATTGACGCGTATCCCTTTGGGCGCGAGCTCGCGGGCAAAGGCCTGCGTCCAGCCGAGCACGGCGAACTTGGACGCCGAATAATGCGCTAGGAGCGGCGCACCGACCTTCGCCGCAAGCGAGGCGGTGTTGACGATACAGCCCGTGCCCTGCTTGACAAAATGCCGTCCAGCGATCTGATTTGCCAGGAATACACCACGTGCATTGACGGAGAAGTTGAAGTCCCACTCCTCGTCGGTCAGGTCCAGCGCATGCTGCATGGTGGACACGCCGGCATTGGCGATCAGGATGTCGCAGCCGCCTAGCGCTTCCAGCACAGTGGCAAAGGCCGTCTCGACGGAATCGCGGCGGCGAACATCGACCGTGACGGCGGCGGCATCGCCGCCAATTTCCTCAGCCGCCTTGCGTGCCGCGTCGGGATCCAGATCACCGATCGCCACGGCGACGCCCTGCCGCGTCAGGGCGGTCGCGATCGCGCGACCGATCCCCGCGCCGCCGCCCGTCACGAAGGCACGCTTGCCCGCGAGTTCGGCAAGCACTGGAGGAATGACGGAGACAGCCGGCATGGTCGTATTCTCTCTGCTTGGTGACGGAATGCGTTCTGTTGATATGGAGATGCATACCATAAATTCGAACACTGCAAACATATTTTTGTTTGAAAATGTTTGATCATGCGATAGAGTCAAAACTGCAGACCGCTTCGTCAGCGGCTTACCCACCGGATACATCGATGGCAGACGACACCGCCGCTCCTGAGACATCCACGCATGGCGCACCGCGCGATGCCGATCGTCAGCGCCTTCTCGCGCACGATCGACAAGCCCGCATCCTCGCTTTCCTGCGCCGGACGGGGTCGCTCACCGTCGCCGCGGCAGCGGCCGAACTCGCCGTTTCCGACATGACGATCCGCCGCGATCTCGTCGAACTGGAACGCGAGGGCAGGCTGGTGCGAATCCATGGCGGCGCGATCGAGGCCGATAACCCGCCGCTGGTCGCCATGGACAGTGAGGAGCCGAGTTTCGATTCGCGCTTGCGCCAGCGCCGTGACCCGAAGGCCGCGATTGCCGCCGCCGCGGCCGCCTTGGTTTCGGGATACCGCACGATCGCATTGGATGTCGGCACCACCACCTATCTGATGGCCGAGCACCTCAAGGACCTTCCGCACGCCAAGGTGTTCACCAACAGCCTCAGGATCGCGGCGGCGCTGAACGGCGGTATGCCCGAAGTCTATGTTGCCGGCGGCCGCGTACGAGCCGACGAGATGTCGACCGGCGGACCCGCGGCTATCGCCCAGTTCGAGGCGCTGTGGTTCGACGTCGCCGTGATCGGCGTCTCCGGCATCACGGCGGACGGCCTTTTCGACTATTCCTTCGATGATACCGATATGAAGCGCGCCTATCTGAGACGCTCAGGCACCAAGATCGTGCTCTGCGATTCCGCCAAATTCCTGCGCATGTCGCTGGTGCGGATAGCGCCACTATCGGACATCGATATCCTCATCACCGATGCCGAGCCGCCGGCCAAGATCGCCGCGGCGCTCGCCGCGGCCAAGGTCGACCTGCGCATCGCGCCGCCACTGACGCGCGACTGAGGCGCAACATTCTCACTTTATCCCCAAGGAGACGACTCGATGGTATTTGAATTTTTCGGCGACAAGAAGAAGGCTGTCATCTCGATGGCCCACATCGGTGCCCTGCCGGGAACGCCCCTCTATGATGCCGATGGCGGCCTCGACAAGCTGATCGATGGCGTACTCTCCGACATCCGCAAGCTGCAGAGCGGCGGCGTCGATGCCATCATGTTCGGCAACGAGAACGACCGCCCCTATGTCTTCAAGGCGCCGCCGGAAGGCATTGCCGCCATGACTGCGATCGTCCAGGCGGTGAAGCCCGAACTGAAAGTGCCGTTTGGCGTCAATTATCTCTGGGATCCGACCGCCAGCGTCGCGATCGGGGCTGCCACCGGAGCCCGTTTCGTGCGCGAGATCTTCACCGGCCTGTTCGCTTCCGACATGGGCTTGTGGGAGCCCGATTGCGCCGCCGCCTCGCGCCTGCGGCACAATCTTGGCCGCGACGACATGAAGCTTCTCTTCAACATCAATGCAGAGTTCGCACACTCGCTCGACCAGCGTCCTATTGAATTGCGCGCCAAGAGCGCGGTGTTCTCGTCGATGGCCGACGCCATCCTCGTTTCCGGTCCGATCACTGGCCAGCCGGCCGACCAGTCCCACCTGCGCAGCGTCTGCGAGACGATCAAGGACGTGCCGGTCTTCGCCAACACCGGCGTGAACATCGACAATGTCCGCGATGTCCTTTCGCTGGCGAGCGGCGTCGTGATCGGCACCCATTTCAAGATCGATGGCAATACCTGGAACGCCGTCGACGGCGATCGGGTCAAGCGCTTCATGGACGTTGTCGCCACCTTGCGCTGAGGACGGCTTCCACGGCGATGCCGGCCACCGCCGGCTCGCGGTGATCATATCGATCGTTGCGGGCCGGCGTCCGGAATGATCGACTGGTATCGAGCAGTGGGACACAACGAGGCAGACAGGTTCGCCCGCCTGCCCTTCCCGGCATTTCAATGGATTCGACATGGCGTTCGTTCTCGGTCTCGATATCGGCACCACCTCGACGATCGGCATTCTGATCCGGCTTCCCGATCAGGTGCTGGGCCTCGCCTCGCGCCCCGTCACGCTGCATTCCGAGCATGCGGGCTGGGCCGAGGAAGATCCCGCGCAATGGTGGATCAATGTCCGCGACATCGTGCAGGAGTTGCTCAGGACCAGCGGCATCAAGGCCGAGGAGATCGTGGCGGTCGGCACCACCGGCATGCTGCCGGCGGTCGTTCTCCTGGACGACCAGGGCGAAGTGCTGCGGCCAAGCATTCAGCAGAGCGACGGCCGCTGTGGCGCCGAAGTGGCCGAACTGCGGACCGAATGCGATGAGGCGGCTTTCATCGCCAAGGCCGGCAACGGCATCAACCAACAGCTCGTCACCGCAAAGCTGCGCTGGATAGAGCGTCACGAGCCGGAGGTGTTCAGCCGCATCGCCACCGTTTTCGGCTCCTATGACTATATCAACTGGCGCCTCACCGGCGAACGTGCGGTCGAGCAGAACTGGGCGCTGGAGGCAGGCTTCGTCGATGTTTCGACGCACCGGATCGACGACGATCTGGTGGCGCTCGCTCACATACCGCGCTCGGCCGTGCCACGAAAGATCGCCTCGCATGAGATCCTCGGTTCCGTCTCGGCAAAGGCCGCGGATGAGACCGGCCTGATGGCGGGAACACCTGTCGTCGGTGGTGCGGCCGACATGATCGCTTCCGCGCTCGGCGCCGGAGTTGCCAAAGCAGGCGATGTCCTCCTGAAATTCGGCGGCTCGGTTGATATCCTGATCGCCACCGATCAGATCAAGCCAGATCCGCGCATGTATCTCGATTACCATCTGGTGCCGGGCCTGTTCATGCCCAATGGCTGCATGTCGACCGGCGGCTCGGGCCTCAACTGGTTCGTACGCAATTTCGCCGGCGGCGAGATGGTCGCGGCACAGGCCGAGGGTAGTTCGGTACACCAGCGGCTCGATGCGCTGGCGGCAGAGCGTCCCGCCGGTGCCGATGGCCTCATCATCCTGCCCTATTTCCTCGGCGAGAAGACGCCGATCCATGATCCAGCGGCCCGTGGCGTGATCGATGGGCTGACGCTGTCGCACGATATCGGCCATGTCTGGCGCGCTTTGCTCGAGGCCTATGCCTTTGCCATCGCGCATCATGTCGAGGTGCTCAACGACATGGGCCACCGGACCGAGCGCTATCTCGCCTCCGACGGCGGCTCAAGCAGCAAGGTCTGGATGCAGATTGTCGCGGATGTCCTGCAAAAGCCGGTCCAACGCCTGACCGGGCACCCCGGCTCTTGCATCGGCGCTGCCTGGACGGCGGCGATCGGCGTCGGCCTAACCGACGACTGGTCGGGCGTTTCCGGTTTCGTCAGCTTCGCCGACCGGCTCGATCCCGACCCGCGCAAGGCTGACATCTACCGCGACGGCTATCGCCGCTATCGCGATCTTTATGCGCGCCTGTCGGCTCCTGGCGCGACCAGAGCGGGATCGTCATCGTGATGTATCGCGCCGTCGCCTGGGACATCGACGGAACGCTGATCGACAGCGAGCCGTTGCATCATCAATCCCTCCTCGCCGGCTGCCGCAACTGGAACGTCGATCTTGACGACCTGCCCGACCAAGCCTTTCGCGGCATCCATATGGGCGACGTCTGGACAATGCTGCGTCCGCGTCTCCCAGTCGGGCTCGACCAGGCGGAGTGGCTCGCCGCTATCAATGCCCACTACGTCGCGAACCGGGCGAACGCCGTCCCAATCCCCGAGGCGGTCGAGACGATTCGGACCCTGGCTGACCGCGGCGTCCCGCAGGTCTGCGTCTCGAATTCCGGCCGGCAAGTCGTCAATGCCAATCTCGATGCGCTCGGCGTGCTCGATCATATGAGTCTCACAATCAGCCTCGACGACGTGTCGGCCGGCAAGCCCGACCCCACGCCCTATTGCGAGGCCTGCCGGCAGCTCGCCGTAGCTCCAGGGTCGGTGGTGGCCGTGGAAGACAGCCGCACCGGCACTAAGGCAGCACGAGCCGCCGGTCTGTTCGTGGTTGGCTATCTCCCCAGTGGCGGCCTGCTCGGCGACGTCGATCTCAGCACCAACCGTCTGTCGTCGATCCTGGATCTGTTTCCAGGCTGAGGGTTTGCGCGTCGTTACCTTCCAGGTGTGCGCTTGACCATGCATCAGGATCGTAGCGTGATGGCAACTGATCGATTCACATCGACCGGTAGGAATCCCCCTTGCGCCTCGGCGTCGTGAAACCGCAAACGACACCACACCAGGATGGACGCTTGATGAACGACCTCCCCCAAACACTTGCAGCGGACTCGCTCGGGCCAACCGTGACGATTGGAGAAATCCTGGTAGAGATCGTCGCGAGGCAGACAGGCACCGGCTTCCGGGAACCTATCGACCTCATTGGCCCCTTTCCGAGCGGCGCGCCCGCCATCTTCATCGATCAATGCGCACGTATGGGCGGAGCGGCCGCAATGGTGGGCGTGGTCGGCGACGACGATTTCGGCGTCGTCAACGTGGAGCGCCTGAAGCGGGACGGCGTAGACACTTCTGCCATCGCTGTTTCCCCGGATTATCCGACGGGCAGCGCCTTTGTTCGCTACCGCACGGACGGAAGCCGCGATTTCGTCTACAACATCGCCAAATCCGCCGCCGCTCGATTGGAATGGACCCCGCAGGTCGAGGCGCTGATCGCGCGTTGCGGGCATATCCATGTCATGGGAACGGTGTTCGCAAGTCCCGCAGCCTGGGCGATCACCGAACGCGCGATCCCGCTGATCAAGGCACGCGGCGGCACGATGTCGCTCGATCCGAACCTGCGCAAGGAATTGCTGGCGCACGGCCAGACCGAGGAGAAATTCGCCGGTCTGGTGGACGAAGCGGACCTGCTGCTGCCGTCGGGCAATGAATTGTTCCTGGCCGCCGGCACGGACGGGGAGGAACGCGCGATCGAGGCGCTGTTCAGACGAGGGGTCAAGGAGATCGCTGTGAAGCGCGGCGAACATGGCGCGTCAGCCCGTCAAAGCACCGGAGCCCGCGCCGATTGCCCCGGCCTCATCGTCGAGGAAACGGACCCCACCGGCGCCGGCGACTGTTTCGGGGGAGCCTATGTCGCATGCCGGCGGCTGGGCATGGCGCTGCAGACGGCGCTCGAATTCGCCAACGCGGCAGGGGCGCGCAACGTCACACGCCACGGTCCCATGGAGGGAGCCGGCACGCCGGCCGAGCTGGAAGATTTCATGGCAAGAACGGCGAGAAGAAATTGATGCGTGTGGCGATCGAAGATTTGCCGGCCCTGCACAGAGACGGGAAGAAAATCGGGGTAACCTCGGTGTGCTCGGCGCACCCGCTGGTGCTTAAAGCCGCACTGCGCCACGGCCGGGAAACCGGCACCACCGTGCTGATCGAGGCGACGTGCAATCAGGTCAATCATCTGGGCGGTTATACGGGCATGACGCCGGCCGATTTCGCGGCGATGGTGGAAGCGCTCGCGGCAGCCGAGCGGTGCCCGGAAGAGCTGATCGTGCTTGGCGGGGATCATCTCGGTCCTAATCCCTGGAAAGACCGGCCCGCCGAGGAGGCGATGGCGCAGGCCGGGACGATGGTCGATGCCTATGTCCGCGCCGGCTTCCGCAAGATCCACCTCGATGCTTCGATGGGCTGCGCGGGTGAACCGGCGACGCTAGACGACCACACGGTGGCCGGGCGCGCGGCCAGGCTGGCGGGCGTCGCGGAGCAGGCGGCAGCGCAGAGCGGCGGGGCAAGCCCGGTCTACATCATCGGGACGGAGGTGCCGCCGCCCGGTGGCGCCGATCACGCTTTGGATGCGATCACCCCGACCAGTCCGGAGGCGGCTAGCCAGACACATGCCATTCACGCCCAGGCATTCCAAACCGCCGGGCTTGAAAGCGCATTTTCCCGCGTCATCGGGCTTGTGGTGCAGCCGGGCGTGGAGTTCGGCAACCAGAATGTGATTTTCTACGATCGGGCAAAGGCCCGCGACCTGGCGGCAACCCTCGACAGATTGCCGTCGCTCATTTTCGAAGCCCATTCGACGGACTATCAGGGTGAGAGGCCGTTGCGTGAACTCGTCGAGGACGGCTTCGCCGTCCTCAAGGTCGGACCCGAGCTGACCTTCAAGCTGCGCGAGGCGCTGTACTCGCTCGACCTGATCGCTTCCGACCTGGTGCCTGACTATGGCGAGCGGCCGCTTTACCACGCAATGGAAGAGCTGATGCAAGGCACCCCCAAGAATTGGGCAAGCCACTATCATGGAAGCGATGCCGACAAGCGGACGCTGCGCCACTACTCCTATTCCGATCGCATCCGATATTATTGGGCGATCCCGCAAGCCCGTGCCGCCTGCAACCGTCTCTTCGATACGTTGAACGGCCGCAAGGTGCCGGTGATGCTGTTTCTCCAGCACCTGCCTTCTGCAGTCACATGGGCTGACCGCGCCTGCGACGTCGAGGAGATCGCGATCGGTCACGTCCGGCGGAGCATCGAGGCCTACGCCCGGGCATGCGGCACCTGAGATCCTCGTCCGGTCCTTCAAGGCCAGAGCGGATGGGCTGGCGGGCGGCAGGAACGCTTACAGCGATGGCCCCAATCGGATCGGACTGCCGTCGCTGAAACGGGATTGACGGAACCTATAGAGGTTGTGCCCAGTCTCGTTGCCTTGGACGAGGTCGGACAACACACGGCCGATGCCGGGTCCGATGCCGAAGCCGTGGCCGCTCATCCCGGTCGCTATAACGAGACCCGGGATCGCAGCGGCGCGATCGACGATGGGCACGACATCAGGCATCGCATCGATCATGCCCGCCCAGCTCGCCTTGAGCGGTACAGTCGTGAACTGAGGGAAAAGCTCCCTGAACCCGCGGTCGATGGCGCGGAGCGCCGACGTCTCGGGAGCGGGATTGAGGACCCGCATCCGTTCGAAAGGGCTTTCTTCATCCGCGTTCCATCTGCGCGGCGTCGACCAGCCATCCGGGTATCCTCGCGGCGCGGCCGGCAGGTAGCGCGTGCCGAAGGGATTGGCCATCAGGGCGCTGAAATATTTGCCCGCATGGCGAAATGCGTCCGGCCCTATGTAGAGTTGGCTGCTGCCTCCCGATGCGAGCGTATACCCGCCATCCTGCCTGCGCCGGAAAGCGATGCGTTCATCCGCGGCGGCACCGGCGTGGATCTCCGGCATCGGTGCTGTCGCGGCGACGGTCGCCCTGACGCTGAGCTGCGGAATCGAGATGCCGTGGGCGCGCAGAAAGAGCGACGTCCACGCGCCGCTGGCGACGACGACGCTCGAGGTCGCGATGCGCCCTTTCTCGGTCCAGACGCCACTGATGCGTCCCGCGGAGATGTCGAGCATACGTGCCGCGCAATTCTCGATGATCGTCACACCTTCGCGGGCCGCCAGGCGAGCAAGCGCGGGCACCGCGACCCAAGGTTCCGCCCGCATGTCCGATGGGGTGATCATTGCGCCTTTGAACGGTCGCGACATGGCCGGGATCAGGCTTGCCAACTCACCTTGGTCGAGGAGACGCGTGTCGACGCCATGAGCCTGGGCAATCTCGAGAAACTTCGCGAAACCGGCCATCTCCTTGTCTGTCCGCGCAAGATAGGTAACGCCCGTCTGCTTCAGTCCTATGTCCTCGCCACATTCCTGCGCCAGTTGCCGCCAGAGGCGCTGCGCTTCGATGACGATCGGCAGTTCGTCGGCATCGCGGCCCTGCTGCCGGATCCAGCCCCAATTGCGCGAGGATTGCTCGGCGGCGATGCGGCCCTTTTCCAGCAGCGTCACCGAGACGTTCCGTCGCGCCAGGAACAGTGCCGTGCTCACGCCAATGACCCCGCCGCCGATGATCACGACGTCCGAAGTCTTCGGCAGGGGCTGCTGGAACTGGATCGGGGTGGCTTCGGTGAAGGGGAAGATTGTCAAAGAGCACCGTCCTTCTTGGTATGCTGCGGCGACATCCGGTCCACGCTGGCAGCGAGATCTGGGCAGCGATATCTGGCCGCCGTGAAATGTCGATACCACGCGAGGAGATTGATCGTCAGCTACTGCTTGCCGACAAGGACGGCGACAGATCGCGGGTCTGGAAGCCCCTCTGGACAATGAGTTTTGAAACTGCCGGCCAAAGGCTGGCGACTGTGCAAGCGTGCCCCACTATTGCGTTATCGGCGGCGGCATCGTCGGCCTGGCGACGGCCATGCGGCTGGTTGAGACATATCCCGGCTGCAGCCTGATGCTGTTGGCCGGAAATACTGTCCGAGCCTCGGCCTCGCCGACCTGCTCCCGCACGAAGCAGGCATCCGCGCGCAAGCCGTGCGCAAAGACAGTGCCCTCATCCATGATTTCCTGTTCGCACAAACGGACCGCATGCTGCACGTCTGTAACGCCCCTTCACCCGCCGCCTCCTCGGCGATCCCGATTGCAGAGATGATTCGAGATCGCCTCATGCAGGGCTGCTGAAAACGAGGCGGTATGCATGGAGCCGCAACGCCCGCTGAACGCTGGAGTATCCGTCTTGGCCAAGAAAGGGATTGGGGCACCGGCCGCGGGCAACGCAGCTTTTGCGTCAGAACCAGATCCGCTCACCACCGGGCCAGCAATTCCGCTCCCGGCGAGAAGGTACTTGGCCTGCCGGCCATAGCCGCTCGGCCTCAGGCCTGCGGTTTCCGCAAGCGTTAGCCTCCTGTGGACGCCGGCATTTTTGGCTGCGCAAAGATCTCAAGCGAAACGACGGCCGACGTCGCAGGTTCGACCGTCATAGGCATAGCTCGACGAGCTCCCTATGGTACACGTTCACAGAATGCACTGACACTCAAGCCAGCTTGGCTAAGCCAGAAATCTTTAAGTCTTTGAAATGACCTGACTATTTATGGTACCCTTGGCTGGGACCTATCCCCGGATCAAGCTATTGTTTTTATTATGTTTTTTCTGCTCCAACGTCCGATTTGTATCACAATAGGTATCACAATCTGTAGCACCTTCTCCGCGACCCTTGGATGCCTTCGCCCACAGCGGCCGCAGCGTGTTTGACTAAAGCCACTCGCAGATCCGGTGTCGTGGCAGGTAAAAGAATACCGTCATTCTTCTAACCGATTGCGTCATACGAATTCACCGCCACCGGCCGCTCCCAGGCTAGTCGGCTCAGCTTGCCTATGCACGAAGAAGCCGAAGCAAACCGTCATCAACTTTCCTTACTCGAAGGAATAGGTGAAGCCCTCCTTGGAGGCGCCGACGGTTACCCTTGTCATCCTTTCGCCCTCGAGCGAGCGGTTCAGCACGCCGCGGCTCAATTCCGGCAGCAGCGTGTTTGTCAGGATGGCATCGATCATCCGCCCGCCGGATTCGATCTCGGTGCAGCGGGCCTTGACTAGGTCCATGACGCCATCGCCGATCACCAATTCTGCGTCGTTGGTCGCACGCAGCCGGCGAGCGATCTTGGCAAACTGGTGACGGGTGATCGCTTCGATCATCGAACCCGAAAGCGGATAGTAAGGAATGGTCACCACCCGGCCAAGAAAGGCCGCAGGGAAGACCTTCAGCAACGGGCTGCGCAGCGCGGTGTCCAGATCGTCGAGCCCTGCCCGCAGCGTGCCATTCCTGGTCCGATCCATGATGACTTCGGAGCCGACATTCGAGGTGAGCAGGATCAGCGTGTTCTTGAAATCGATGCGCCGGCCCTCGCTGTCGTCCATCATCCCCTTGTCGAAGACCTGGAAGAAGATTTCGTGCACGTCAGGATGCGCCTTCTCGACCTCGTCGAGCAGGATCACCGAATAGGGTTTGCGGCGGACCGCCTCGGTCAGGATGCCGCCCTTGCCGTAGCCGACATATCCGGGCGGCGCCCCCTTCAAGGTAGAGACCGTGTGCGCCTCCTGGAACTCGGACATGTTGATCGAGATCAGGTTCTGCTCGCCGCCGTAGAGCGTCTCGGCCAAGGCCAATGCGGTTTCGGTCTTGCCAACGCCCGAGGGGCCGCAGAGCAGGAACACGCCCACCGGCTTCTCCGGCGCGCCGAGCCCGGCGCGGCTGGTCTGCACACGCTTGGCAATCATCTCCATGGCGTGATCCTGGCCGACCACGCGTTCGGACAGAGTGCTGGCCAGCCGCAGCGCTTTTTCGGTCTGGCTCGACAGCATCCGCCCCGTCGGGATGCCGGTCCAGTCCTGAACGACCGCCGCCACGGCGTTGCGGTCGACCGACGGCAGGATCAGCGGCGTCTCGCCTTGCGCCTCGGCCAGTTCGACCATCAGTTCGCGCAACCGGGTGAGATCGGCGGCCGGATCGGGTGGAGGGGCATTGGCAGCCGCCGGTGCCTCCACATTGATTTTGGCCGTTTTGGTCTTGGGCGTTTCGACCTTGGGCAGCGGAGTCTCAACCGAGTCCGTGCCTGCTGTTTCCCTATTGGTCTCCGGCGTCTCCACCGCATCGAGCGGCACACCTTCGCCACGCAGCCTGGCGCGCAGTTCGAGTATTTCGGCAACGAGTGCCTTTTCCCCGTCCCAACGCTCCTGTGCGGCGGCGAGCATGACTTCGGTTTCGGCTAACCCGGTGTCGACCCGTGCCTGCCGGTCGCTCACCTCGATGCCGATCGCGGCCTCGCGACCGATGATGCCGCGCTCGACCTCCAGCGCCTGGCGTCGGCGCATGATGTCCTCGACCTCCGCCGGCGTGGCGTGCTGCGATATGGCGACACGGGCGCAAGCGGTGTCGAGAAGGCTCACCGCCTTGTCAGGCAGTTGCCGCGCCGGGATATAGCGATGCGAGAGACCAACCGCCGCCTCGATCGCCTCATCCAATATCTGCACCTTGTGGTGCTGTTCAAGAACGCCGGCGATACCGCGCAACATGAGAACGGCCACCGCCTCGGACGGCTCGTCGATCTTGACTACCTGGAAACGGCGGGTCAGCGCCGGATCCTTCTCGATATGCTGCTTGTACTCGGCCCAGGTCGTTGCCGCGATCGTGCGCAGTTCGCCGCGCGCCAGCGCCGGCTTCAGCAGATTGGCCGCGTCGCCTGTTCCAGCCGCGCCGCCAGCGCCAATCAAGGTGTGAGCCTCATCGATGAACAGGATGACCGGCGTTTCGGAAGACTGCACCTCATCGATGACTGCCTTCAGCCGCTTTTCGAACTCCCCCTTTACGCTTGCACCCGCCTGCATCAATCCGACATCGAGCATGCGCACACTGACCCCTTGCAGTGTCGGCGGCACGTCGTCCGCAGCGATACGCAAGGCAAAGCCCTCGACGACCGCGGTCTTGCCGACCCCGGCCTCACCGGTCAAGATCGGGTTGTTTTGCCGGCGTCGCATCAGGATATCGACGATCTGCCTGATCTCTGGATCGCGGCCGACAACCGGATCTATCTTACCGTCGCGGGCGCGCTGGGTCAGGTCGGTGGCGTATTTCGCCAGCGCCGAATCCCCACCCGGAGGCCGCCGCGGCGCCTCTGCGGTGGAGACCGTGGTCGAGGCGCCGGCTTCGAGCGAGCCCTCCATGACAACGGCGAACCGTGCGATGACCGCGGCGGCGTCGATCTTGTCAAACTCGCCGCTGATCTTCGACAGCAGGCCTTCCAGGACCGGCGTCTTCAGGCAGGCAAGGAGAATGTGGGCGCTGCGGACTTCCTCGACGCTGAACTCCAGCGTGGCTAGGTTCCAGGCTTCCTGGATGGCATGGAAGATATGGTCGGAAAATTCCTCGATCGACGTTGCGCCGTAAGGCAGCTTGTCGACGGCGCGGGTCATATCGGCCGTGAGCCGGCTCGCATCAAGGCCCGCATCGGCGATTATCATTTGCATATCCGAACGGTCGGAAAGTACCAGTTGCTCGATGAAGTGGACGAGCTCGACGTAAGGATTGCCGCGCAGTTTGGCGGTGTCGGCCGCAGCCTTGAAGGCGCGCACACCGACAGGATTGAGCTTGCCGACCAGTTCCTTGCGTTTGAAGGTCTGCGATGACCGGCGCTGTTCCATCGAACGTGCTCCTGCAATCTGCCAGTCGATAACCTGCCACATAAGCCGTCACTTGACAAAGCGTGATGAACAGCGCCCCTTCCACTTGTGGAGAGTGCCGCGCCATCAGATGCAAACACCCACGCAATTGTCCGCCTCGGTGTAATGCATTTCACATACAGGGTCAGCAATCTGGTCAAGGGTTCCAGCACCCAAGACGCGGCTTGGTCAGCTTTCGTTAATTTTTTGAGCAGTGCTTGAATTGTGGTAAAGTGCAACCGTGTGATACCGTAGGGTCACGTACGGTTTGAGGGCCGATCGCTGGGGGTTGGTGTGATTGATGTCGCACTCTGGCTTGCTCCGCTCGACGGTGAAAATCCGTCAGGGGAGGATTTGCGCAACGACCCGGCTTTTCATGAGCTGGAGCGCCTGACGGAACCCGAGATCAAGGTCGTCCACGACGGCCAGAACAAACCCGCCTCGCAAAGCACCATTCCGGTCGACTGGCCCGCGGTGCTCGCCAAGGCGGAGGAATTGCGTGCGCATGGCCGGGACCTGCGCCTGCTCGTCGTCGTCACGCGCGCGCTGGCCAATGAAGAAGGACTGGCCGGGCTCGCGCAGGGGCTGGCCCTTATTGCGCAGACCTTCGATCAGCATTGGGAAACAATGCATCCGGCACTGCGGCCCAACGCTTTGCCACGCGATGCCGCCTTGCGCCGTATCAACGCGCTGCTCGACCTCCAGAATGGTCAGGAGGGGTTGTTGGCGAACCTGCGGCAAATGACGTTCTTTGCGCCACGTGCGATCGGCCCGATCCAGGGCAAGGATCTGGAAAGGTGTGCGCTCGACGACCGTGTCATGCTCCAGGAAGCCGCCTCGGGATTGAACGCGGCAGAAAAGGCCGCACTGGTCAGTGCGCACGGACAATTGTTGAACCGGGTGCGTGCTGGATGTGCGGCACAGATGGATCAAGCCAACGCAGAAATGGTCTTGCTCGTCGCCGACGCCCGGGCAGCGATCGCAGCCCTTGATGCGGTCGAGACCGCTCTCAACGCCCGTCTCGAGGGCGGCGGCGCTCCTGTTCCGGAATTGAAGCGGTTTCTGCAGCGTCTGCTGACGACCCTCGAACGGAATTCGGCAGCCGGCGCCTTGGCGAATGGCGCGGCCAAGCCGCCCACGCCGGCAGAACCGGCAACGCCTGCTCGAAACGGTCATGGAGCCGATACTATGGCAAGTGCGGCAAGCTACGCGGACTCGAGCACGGGGCTTCCCAACCGGATTTCCTCGCGCGACGACGTGGTGAAATGCCTCGACCTCGTCGTCGCCTTTTATGACCACACTGAACCGTCGAGCCCGATTCCGCACCTAGCGCGGCGCGTGCGCCGGATGGTGCATATGGATTTCGTTGAACTGATGGAAGATCTCGCGCCGTCGGGGCTGAAGGAATTCCGGCTCCTTGCCGGCGTTCCCGATGTCAAGAAGACGGCTCAGAAGGATGAAAGGTAACAGCACATGCCAGCCGAAAGCAAAGCGAAGGTTATCGAACGAAATCGCGCACCGCGGGTGCAGATCGCCTACGACGTGGAAACCTACGGTAGCCCGACGACGATCGAATTGCCGTTTGTCATGGGCGTGATGGCCGACCTTTCCGGTGCTTCGCAGACCAAGGAAGCGTCAAAGTCGGTGCTGGACCGTTCCTTTGTCGAGACCGACGCAAACCGCTTCCCCAAATTCATGGAGGCGCTCGGACCACGAGTGAAAGCCCGCGTGAAGAATACGCTGCCTCAGGTTGAGGGCGCCGAGCGGGACGAGGAACTGGCGCTCGACCTTACATTTTCCAGAATGGGCGATTTCGCCCCGGACAAGATTGCCGAGCAAGTTCCGCAACTGGCCGAGATCCTCAAGATGCGGCGCCAGCTCGAGGAGCTGCTTGGCTTCATGGATGGCCGCGTCGACGCCGAAAAACGCATCGCGCAACTTCTGAACAACGAACCACTTCTTGGCAAGATCGCCAGCCAGGCGCTGGCCGACGACGACAAGGTTGGGGAGTAAATCATGGCCGAACAGCAAAAGACCGCCGCCGTCGCCGCCGAGGCGGAAGCCATAGATCTTGGAGAATTCAGCGGGCTTCTCGAGAAGGATTTCAAGGTCAAGAAGGACGACAGCGAGAAACTGCAGCAACTCGTGCGCAATCTCGCACTCGCGGCGCAGTCCCGTTCCGAGACCACCACCATCTCCTCCAATGCGATCAAGTCGATCAAGTCGCTGATCGCGGGCATCGACAAGATGCTGACGACACAGGTCAACGAGATCCTGCACGCGCCCGAAGTGCGTGAGATGGAAGGCACATGGCGCGGCCTCTGGTATCTCATCAACAACACCGAGACGGATCAGAAGCTGAAGATCCGGGTGATGAACATCTCCAAGGAGCAACTGGCCGACACGCTCGAAGACTATGAAGGCCAGATGTGGGATCAGAGCCCGATCTTCAAGAAAGTCTATACGGACGAGTATTCGATGCTTGGCGGCGAGCCGATCGGCTGTGTGATTGGCGCCTACGAATTCTCGAACCACCCGCGCGACGTCGGTTTGTTGCGTAACATCTCCGGCATCTGTGCTTCAGCACACACGCCGTTTATCGCAGCCGCCTCGCCGCGCCTGTTCCGCATGGACAGCTGGCAGGAATTGCCGAACCCGCAAGATCTCCAGCAGATCGTCTCCAACCCGGCCTATGCCTCGTGGCAGTCGTTGCGCGAGAGCGAGGACGCTCGCTATATCGGCCTGACCATGCCGCGTGTTCTGGCGCGGCTGCCATACGGCACGGATACCGTTCCGGTGAAGGGCTTCACCTTCGAGGAAGAGGTGCAGGGCGATCACAACAAATATGTCTGGATGAACGCCGCCTTCCCTATGGGCGTGAACATAAACCGCAGCCACAAGCTCTATGGCTGGGGCACGCAGATCCGCGGCGTCGAGAATGGCGGCACGGTGCTTAACCTGCCGGTGCACAGCTTCCCGACCGATGACGGATCGATCGCGATGAAATGTCCGACCGAAGTCGCCATCGACGACCGGCGCGAAGCGGAACTGGCCAAGCTAGGCCTGATGCCGATCCTGCATCGAAAGAACACCGATCTCGCGGCCTTCATCGGCGCACACTCACTGCAGGACGACGAGACGCGGGCGGGGCGGCTGGTCGACCCCGACGCGCAGTCCAATGAGCGGCTGAGTGCCAACCTGCCCTATCTCTTCCCGGTCTCGCGCTTTGCGCATTACCTCAAGGCCATTGCGCGCGACAAGGTCGGCTCGTTCAAAGAGCGCTCCGACATGCAGATCTGGCTGACCGAATGGATCAACCGATATGTGCTGGCCAACCCGGCCTTCGCCGACGACAAGGCGCGCGCCAAGCGCCCGCTTGCCGCGGCCGAGGTTCAGGTGGACAGCGTTGAGGGGCGGCCGGGCTATTACAACGCCCGCTTCTATTTGCGTCCGCATTACCAGCTCGAGGGCATCAATGCCTCGCTCCGACTGGTCTCGGAACTACCGTCCGTGAAGACTTGAATTGCAGCAACACCATCTTGGTTTTTTGAAAGCGGTGGAGAAAGACAATGCCCACAGGTACGAAGATTGATGGCTTTCTAAAAGTTCCGGATATCAAAGGCCCAAGCGTTCGTGACGGCCACGAGGACGAAATCGAAATCCATGGGGTCGATTACAAGATAGTCGCGCCATACGATCCGAATTCGCTCTCGCGCCGCGGCCGTGTCTCCTTGGGAATGATCAAGTTCACCAAGCACTACGACAAGTCCTCGCCCTATCTGAAGAAAGCACTGTTCGAGAACAAGGCGCTGGACGAAGTGGTGTTCTCGGCTCGCCGGACCATCGATGGCGAGACGAATGATTACCTGGTCGTCACCCTCACCGACGCCTCGATCATGGAATACGACCTGTCGCAGGCGGAGGATGAGGAAGACCTGATCGAGGAAGAGGTCAGCTTCGCCTACAAGAAGATCAAGTTCGTCTATGACGGCAATGACGAAATCGAAATGGATGTCTATGTCGGCAAGTGAGGGCCGGCGGCCCGACGCGGACAAGCTGCAGGTCACCGCTGGTTCGCGAGCAAAACGCGAAGCGGTCCAGCCCTCTCTCTGGGACCGCCTCGTAAACGACCTGCCGGGCATGACCTCCGAGATAGACGGGCTGCGCCAGGCCTTGCAGGACGAACTCGGCGCCGACCGGCTGGAGGGTCTGGTTGCGGGCAGCGCGCGGCTCATCGATGCCGATGCGGAGCTGACGGCCGATCAGAAGCGGCGCCTGCACCGCCTGGCCTTTCAGATCCAGCATCGCGTGGAGATGGAAAGCCGCGGCGTGGTCGTGTCGGCCCGCGTGCTCCGGGAGGCCGTGCGGCGCGATATCGAGGCCCTGTTCAACACCGAGCGTTTCGAGGCTGTTCCGCTTCTTTCCGATCTCGAAAGCGAGCAGGCAGCGGACAACCCGCCGTCGCTCGCCGATTTCCCGGAGGTGCGCCGAAGCGTGATCAACTACGGCGTGCCCTCCTTTTCGGGCCGTTCCTCCCGCGATTTTGATCGCGAGGCGCTCGCCCGCGAGATCCGCTCGGTGCTTGCTACCTTCGAGCCACGCCTCAAGGAAAGTACGACGAAGGTCACGGTGACGCTTGGCGACAAGAGCGTGGGTTTGAAGATCGAGATTGACGCGGTGCTGATCATGACGCCGACGCCGGAACGCATGCGTCTGCGCACCACGATCAATCTCGACAACGGCTTGGCGCGGACCGAATTTAGGGAGGCCTGAGATGGATCGGGTCTTCGTGGAATATTACGAGGAGGAACTGACCCATATCCGTGCGCTGGCGGCGGAATTTGCCGACCTGCATCCGGCGGTGGCGCGCAATCTCTCCCTCGACACGGTGCCGTGTCCGGATCCGTATGTCGAGCGGTTGCTTGACGGCGTCGCTTTTCTCGCGGCGCGCACCCGGCTGAAAGTCGATGCCGAGCGCTCGCGGTTTTCACGCAGCGTGCTGGATGTCCTCTATCCCGATCTGGTCACGCCGGCGCCGGCAACGGCTATGGTGGTGCTGAAACCCGGCCAGCAGGTCCAGACGATGGTTGCCGGCCATGTCGTCAAGCGCAACACCCGGCTGGTTTCCGGCCTGCAGCCCGGCCTTTCGACGCGCTGCACCTTCACCACCGCCCAGGACGTCACGCTGTGGCCGATAGCGGTGACTTCGGTAAGCTATTTTCAAGATCGCAGCGCGCTGGCGGCGGCCGGCATAGGGCCGATCGGCGGTGTGGCCGGCGAGGCGGCGCTCCGCATCGTGCTGGCCCGAACCGGAAAAGGCAGGCTCGACGAATTGTCGCTCGACAAGCTTGATCTCTATTTTTCCGGGCGCACCAAGGCACCCTTGATTCTCGACGCGATTTTTGGCGCTTGTTCGGCCGTTGGCGCACGCGCGGAAGGCAAGACCAACCCCGTATCGCCCTTGCCGGAACCCGAAATGATCGGCATCAGCGACGACGAAGCCCTGATGCCTCGGACCCGTCCGACATTCGAGGGGTACCGTCTGCTGCGCGAATATTTCATGATGCCCGAGCGCTTTCACTATGCGCGGGTTTCCGGACTGCAGCCCGTCGTGCGCCGATGCGCCGCCGGGCTCGAGATCATCTTCATGTTCAGGCGTCCAGTGCCCGAGCTTGCCGACTTGACCCCGGCCGATTTCGAACTTTTCGCAACGCCGATCATCAATCTCTTCGAGCGTGAGTGCAACGTCATCGAGCTTGATCCGCGCAGGACGCGCCAGGTGCTGCATGCCGACCGAACGCGGGCGCGTGACTTCGAAATCTATCGGGTCATCCGCGTGGAGGACGCCGACACCGGGGCCAGCGATGCCGAAATTCCGGAGCTCTTCAGCCTGGGTCAGAATCGTGGCAGTGGCTGGGTCTACTCGACCGAGCGGCGTCCTCGTCGCGCGACGGAAGACGAGCGGCGCGACGGGCTGACCCGCACCTCCTACGCAGGGGACGATGTTTTCCTGGCAATTTCACGCCCGGTGGAAAGCCAGGCGAACCGGTCGCTGAAGCGTGTCGACATCGTGGCGCTTTGCACCAACCGCGATCTGCCGATCCTCGATGACAATCCCACTTTGACGCTGGAGGCCGGCGACCCGGTCGAAACGGTGCGGCTTCTCGGCGCGTTGCGTCCGCCTCGCCCGGCCATCCCCGCGGCGCTGCCTTCGGGCGCGGCGGGCGAATCGCGCGCCGACAATCTCGCCTGGCGGCTGGTGGCGCAACTGGCGCTCAATTTTCTCAGCCTTGCCAAGGAAGGCCGCGGCGTCGATCCGCTGCATGCGCTGCTTGATCTTTACGCCGACCGGGGAGATCCGAGCCTTGCCCGCAACGTGCATTCGATCGTTCGCATCGACTCGCGGTCGGTCATCGAACGGCTGCAGATCGACGGCCCGATGTGCTTTGGACGTGGCACGGAAGTAACATTGCATGTCGACCAGTTGGTCCTGGCAGGGCAAAGCACATTGCTGCTTTCGGCCCTGCTGGCACGGCTGTTTGCCCGGCATGCCGGGATAAACGGCTTCGTGCGAACCCGTACGCGGCTGCTGCAGAAGCAGGAGGATGTGCCATGGCCGATGACGCCCGGCAATCGCTACCTGATCTAGACACAGTCGACCCGAACCATGCCGAGGCGCTGTCCGGGACGTTCGACTTCTTCGAACTGTTGCGCCGACTCGAACGGAGGGGCGGGCTGTTCGGCTATTCCGGCTCGCCAGAGCGCGAGCCTGCAAGGCTCGGACAGCATGTGCGTCTTAGCTTTTCGGCCAGGGACGTGGTTGAATTCCACGACGCGAAGGACAAGGCTCCGGCCAGGGTCACCGTCGCAAATCTCGGCCTGATGGGACCCGAAGGTCCGCTGCCGCTGCATCTGACACGCTGGGTGCTCGATCGTCTGTCGCAGCGCTGGTTCACCGGCGCCGATGCCCAGCAAACCAGCGACACGACATTCGTGGACTTCGTCAACATTCTTCAGCACCGCATGATCGCCCTGTATTATCGGGCATGGGCGGATGCGCATCCGGCCGTACAGGTCGAACGCGCGGTCGGCGGGCGCGTTCGCGCCATGCTCGAAGCCATGGCGGGAATAGGACTTCCGGGCACCCAGAACACCGATCTCGATACGGTGAAGCTTCGCCAGGCGGCTTCGCTCGCCAGCCAGGTCGACGGCCCGGAACGGCTGACGCTGTTCCTGGCGGAAGCGTTCAAGGTGCCGGTTCAGATTAAGGAGTTCATCGCCGCCTGGATAATCATCCCAACCGGGCTCCAGACCCGTCTTGCAAAAGCCTATGCAGGGCTTGGCCGAGGAGCGACAATCGGCCCGCGCGTTTTCAACCGCCAAAGCCGAATCGAGCTCCGTGTCGGCCCGCTGGGGTACGAGGACTTCAAGGCGTTCCTGCCCGGTGGCCAGCGGTTCAAACTGTTCAAGCAAGCCGTTCGCGACATGGTCGGGGAATCGCTCGACGTCGATCTGCGCATCGTGCTTGCGCGGGAAGCCGTGCCGCCGCCCCGTCTCGGAGCGGTACAGCTCGGCCGAACTGCCTGGCTTGCGCGGCCTGTTGAAAGGGGCGATGCTGACGATCTGCGGCTGCGCACAATCGTCGGATGGCAGCCGGAAATGGCGGGGGTCGCGACATGAGCCTGCTGCTGACGCTGGAGCAAGGGCCACGCACCCAGGCCGTACGGCACACCCGGCTGGACGAAGGCGACCTGGTGATCGGCCGCAGCGCGGACGCAGGCTGGCAGATCGACGATCCCGACATGTTCGTTTCGCGAGCTCATTGCAGGATCTCGGGCGGGCGAGATGGATATTTCGTCACCGATACGTCAAGCAGCGGATTGTTCATAAACGATTCTGACAGCCCGCTCGGCGCCGGCAAGTCGACGCGTCTTCAAAGCGGTATGCGGCTAAGACTGGGCGACTACGTCGTCTATGTCGATCTGCAGACGCCAACCGCCCAAGCACCCACAGCCGGCCAGCCGGCTCCGGAACGCCTGCCGCCGGCATCCCGGGCGCCGGTGAGCATCGGCCACGACGACTTCTTTTCCGCCACGGTCGAAGAAGAGCCGCGACGGCCACGTCCGGCGGATTTGCCGGACCCGTTCGAACGGCCGGTTCCAGGCGCGTTCGAGCGTGCCACCTCCGGCCAGCGCAGTTCGCCTGGTTTCGATGACCCGTTCAGCCTCGATCCGGTTTCAACGCCTGTGTCGAAAAATGCCGCCTCTTACCGCGAACCGGGCGGCGCGGCGAACCAGGCGGACCCCTTCGGCCTCGACCCCGTGCCGTCTCCCAGCCGGGGAGCCGAGCCCGCTCATGGAAAGCCGTCCGATTTCAAGGATGATTTTGGTTTCGGATCGGCCGCGGCGCCCGGTTCGGCAAACGGCACCGGCTCGGCCGGGCAGCGCGAGCGCATCGCCCAACGACCACAATCCGCCAATCCCTGGGATTTGCCCGCGCAAGCGGCTGACGTCCCGCCTCCGGCGCGGGCAGGTGCTGCTGCCAAACCCGCCCGCCTGCCGGCAGCGCCGCAACTGGGGGACATGGCGCTCCGCTCCGCATTCCTGCATGGCATGGGTGTCGAGGAAGCCGATTTCCCCGAGCGCGACAGCATTGCGGAAATGGAGAAGTTTGGCCGCGAATATCGGTTGATGATGGAAGGCCTGATGCAGCTTCTGCGCAAACGGGCCGAGGAAAAGGGAAACGCTCGCGTCGCCCAGACCATGGTTGGGGCTTCCGAAGTCAATCCGCTCAAGTTTCTGCCGACGGTCGACGACGCCATCGTCACGCTTCTCGCCGAGCGCAGCCCTGGATTTCTCGCCGGCGAAGCGGCAATCGCCGACGCGGTTCGCGACCTCGCCCAACATCACGTGCGCGCCTGGCGCGGCGTACAGGGCGCCTTGCGGCGGATGATTGACCGTTTTGACCCGACAGCGATCGAGGAAGAGCTGAAATCGAATTCCGCGATCGGCACGCTGCTTTCGGGCGGACGCAGCGCCAAGCTGTGGGAGCTTTACCAGAAACGCCACCGTGAAATCGCCGAGAGCGCGGAAAAAAGCTTTCTGGGCGAAATCGGCGCTGATTTTCGGGATGCATATGAGGAGGAGTGAGACATGATCGATCGACGCGAATTCATTGTCGCCTTGGGCGCAACCGGGCTGCTTACGGCTTGCCAGAGCGGGCCGCCGAAACCATCGGTGATCACCGTCAAACTGACCGGCGGGGCCGGTATGAACCCGGGACCGGGCGGCGGCGACCGGCCGGTGACGGTCCTCGTCATGCGGCTGCGCAGCACCGGCAAATTCAATTCCGCCGACTACTTTGCCTTGCAGGGGGATGCCGGTTCGGCACTCGCAGGCGACCTCATCGGATCCGACCAGATAGCCGTCGGGCCGGGAAAGACCGCGTCCAAGACCATCACGGTCGAGCCGGACGCGACGGCGCTGGGCTTCGTTGCACTGATCCGCGAGCCCGGCGGCCGGAACTGGCGGACGACCAAGTCAGTGTCGGCGGGATCACAATTTACGGTCAACGTCTCGCTTGGCAGCGGCGGCATTTCCGCCTAACGCCCAGGGCAAGGGGAGCTCGATGCAGAGAGTAGCGGCATGAGCGATGCAAACAGGGTGCTGTGGTCCGAAGGTCTGTTTCTCCGGACCCAGCATTTCCAGCAGCAGGATCGCTTTTTCGAGGCGACGGTGCGCGGCGCGTTGCAGGCCGGGCAGTTGCATACGTTCGGCTTCCAGCAGCTGACGCTGGATCAGGCATTGCTGGAGGCCGGCCAGATCTCGATCCTGTCCGCACGGGGCATCTTTCCGGACGGAACACCTTTCTCCATTCCAGACATGATGGACGCGCCGCGACCATTGCCGGTCACCCCGGACACGAGCGCCGGGCCGGTGCTGGTGGCCTTGCCTCTGGAGCCTCCGGGAGGTGTCGGCTTCGATCCGGCACACGCAGCCGCCTCGGGAGCACGCTATCACGGGCGGGTCGTTTCGGTGCGTGACGCCGTCCAGGGCGGTTCAGATCCTGAAGAAATCGAGATCGCCCGTCCGCAGGCGCTGCTGCTTGCACCCGGCAAGTCGGTCGGTGGCTACACAGCCTTGCCGATAGCCGACCTCAAGGGGGTTCGAGCCGATGGTGGCGTCTCTCTGGACGAGACCTTCCTGCCGCCGACACTGATTACCGGCGCGGTGGCCTGGTATCGGCAATTGCTTCTGGAAGTTGTCACAGGCCTCGAGCAGATCGCCGAGGCGCATGGCAAGATGGTCATGGGCGGGCCTGGGCGCAGCGTCGAAGATCTGCTGATGCTCAATCTCGCCAATGCGGCGCGTCCGCGGCTCGCCCACATGCTGGCGCAGGATGTCTTCCATCCGGCCGAGCTTTACCTGGAACTTGCCGGGCTCGCTGGTTCGATGGCGACCTACGGATCGAGCGCGCGGCGCCTGGGCGAATTACCCGCTTACGATCACATGGCGCCAGGCCCCGCCTATTCGGCGCTGGCGGATGCGCTGCGCTCGCTCATCCTCAGCCTGCGTTACATCGAGCCTAAATCGCGTGCGCTGCCTGTCATGCGGCATTCGACCAATGTCTGGAAAATCCGCATCGACAACCCGAAGCTGCTGGTGGCCAGCCGGATCGTCATCCGGGTCGGTTCGGAGCTGTCGGAGGACGCGCTGCGCAAGATATTCGTCAATCAGGCGACTGTCGGCTCGGCCGACCAGTTCGAGGGCCTGTGGAAATCGCGATTGCCCGGCATTCCGCTGAAACCGCTTCATTCCCAGCCGCGCGAGATCCCCTACGATGGCGATCGGCTGTGCCTCGAGCTGGACCAGAAAAGCGAGCATTGGGCCTCGCTGCTCGATGCTCCCGGCTTTGTCATCGGCGTTTCGGGCGTGTTGCCAAGCGAGCCGCAGGTGGACTGCTATTCGGTGAACAGGTGAGATCATGAGCCGCGATGATCCGTTCGGACTGTCGGATGATCGCGAACGCACCCGCATACGACTGACCGGCGCGCCGATGCCGCGACCGATGGCGCCGCTGTTGCCGGGGGCGGTGGTAAAGCGGTCTCGGACCCACCCGAACGCGCTTGTCAACGCATTCGCACCCTTGCTCGAGTTCGCTCCCGAGCTCGAGAGTGCGCTGCCGCCGGAGAATCCGGAAACGTTGCGCACCCGATTGCTCGAAGAACTGGTTCGGGCACGCGACATGGCAATGTCGACGGGATCCTCGATGGAGAGGGCCGACCAGGCAGCCTGGATCGTGGCGGCGTTGCTCGATGATCTGGCTCTGAACACGCCCTGGGGTGGGGCCAGCGCCTGGCCTCGGCAGCCGCTTGTGGTCATGCTGCGTGGCGATGTCGATGCCGGCACGCAGTTCTTCACGCGTCTCGACGAACTGGAACGCCATCCCAACCGCGATCGCGAATTGCTGGAACTGCAGTATGATTGCATGGCGCTCGGTTTCCGCGGCAAATATCGCGTGCCTGGGCGATCAGGCGACCGTTCGCTCAATGCCGTTCGCGTGGCGGCGGCACGCTTCCTGCGCGATGCCGACGCTGAAGGCGCGCCACTGTCGCCAAACTGGAAGGGCGTGATCGCATCCGACGAGCCGCAGCGCTTCATCGTTCCGATCTGGGTCATGGCGCTCGGTGCGGCGGTTGTTTCCACAGCGATCCATATCGGGCTCTCGATGGGACTGAGCAGCCAGGCGGTCGAGCTTTCCGCACTTGTGCGCACCTTGCCGCCGCCTGCACGCGGCGACATCAGCCGTACGTCGCCCAAGGTCGAGGCCCCGCCGCCGGAGAAAGTGGATTTTGCGCTGTTGCCGGAATTTCAGGCCGGTGCACCGGCCGACCTCAGATCCGCCCTCAGCGGCACCGAGAGCGTCTCGCTGGCCAAGCTGATCATCCAGGCCTCCAACCCCGAACTGTTCCAGTCGTCGCGGCCACAACTGACCGAAGGCTTCGAGCCTCTGATCGGTTCGATCGCCAAGGTGATCCTCGCCAATCAGGAGCTGATCGGAAACATCACGGTGATCGGTCATACGGACGGCGTTCCTCTGCAAAAGACCAATCCGCTGTCGACCAACCAGCGGCTGTCCGAGGCTCGCGCCCAGACGATTGCCGACATGCTGGTCCAGAACGGAGTGCCACGGGACCGCGTCCATTCCGAGGGCCGCGCGGCCACCGATCCAGTGGCCAGCGACAGCACGCGCCAGGGGCGAGCCTTGAACCGCCGCGCCGAGGTGCTTGTCGAAAAGAGGCTGTGAGATGTTCATCCTGCGCTTCCTCTGGGCGGTTCTGACATCGCGCTGGCTGTGGACGCTGATCGGCATCACGCTGCTTTCCCTGGTCATCTGGGTGTTCGGTCCGATCGTCAGGGTCGGTGCCTACGAACCGTTCGCCTCTGAAAATGTGCGCATCGTCATCATCGCGCTGCTGGTCATCTTCTGGCTGATCTGGCTGATCGTCGCCCAGCGCCGGGCGATCCGCGCCAACCGCCTGTTCGTCGCCGACATTGCCGCGCCCGCGGTGGAAAAGCCGCTGAGCCCCGGCGAAGAGAACGTCGCTGCCGTGGGTGCCAAGTTCGCCGAGGTGATGGCCGAACTGAAGCGCCGCAAGCTGGGCGGCCGCAAGTTTCTGCGCGACATGCCGTGGTATGTGATCGTCGGGCCGCCGGCCACCGGCAAGACCACGGCTCTGCGGCAGTCCGGACTGAATTTTCCGATCGACCTCACCGACGACCTGCAAGGGGTCGGCGGCACCCGCAACTGCGACTGGTTCTTTTCCGAAAACGCGGTTCTGATCGATACCGCCGGCCGCTATGTGCAGCAGGAGAGCCAGCCCGATGTGGACGCGGCGGAATGGCTGGGCTTCCTCGACCTTTTGAAGAAGCATCGCGGCCGCCGCGCGCTCAACGGCGTCATCGTGGCGCTTTCGATCGACGTGCTTTCGGAGGGCGACGAAGCCATCAAGGCGCACGGCCGCAAGATCCGCCGCCGGTTGGCCGAGCTCAACGACCGGCTCGAAATCCGCCTTCCGGTCTATCTGATGCTGACCAAGGCCGATCTGATCAAGGGTTTCGAAGCCTTCTTCGGCGGTCTGTCCACCGCCTCGCGCGAGCAGGTGTGGGGAACGACCTTCGCGCTGGATGCGCGCGTGGATGCCAAGACCATCGAACGCGAAATTTCGACGCTGGCGACGGAGCTGGAGCGGCGGCTGGTGCCGCGCCTGGAGGATGAGGAAAAACTCGCCGCCCGTGCAGAGATCTTCCGGTTTCCTGCCCAACTCGCAAGCCTGTCCGAACCGATCCAGGTGCTGGTCGAGGCGATGTTCGGCGAAAGCCGGTATGAAGAGGCTGCATGGCTGCGCGGCCTCTACCTGACGTCGGCGACTCAGGAAGGGGCGCCTATCGACCGACTGACCGCGGCGCTGTCGTCGTCTTTCGGTCTTCCGCCACGGCGGGTCCTGCCCGCACCAAGGGTCGAGAAACGCAGCTTCTTCCTGAAGAACCTGCTCACCGAAGTCATCTTCAAGGAAGCAGGCCTGGGTACGTTCGACCCGCTGGCGCAACGCCGCCGCGCCTGGATCTGGCGGGGCGCGGCGGCTGCCTGTGCCACAGCGGGCTTGCTGGCCAGTGCGGTGTTTGCCTGGTCCTACTACGACAACCGCAATGCGATCTCGGCCCAGGCAAGCCAGTTCGAAGCGCTGCAGACGCCGTTGACCTCGGCTGCCGCAAACCCGGCATCGGTGCAGCAGCCTGCCATCGACGGCGCGCTCGAGGCAATGGACGCGGTCTCAAATGCCCGGACAGCACCGCCGGCCGCTGTCCAGGATCTGCTAGGGCCATCGGCCTCGGCGGAACTGGTGCGGGCTCAGACCGACACCTACGATCACGCCTTGCGCAACGTGCTTGAGCCGCACATGGTGGCCCTTCTCGAGGCCACCATGTGGCGGCAGATCCGCGATCCGGATTTCATGCTCGGCGCTCTCAAGACCTATCGTATGATGACGGGTCTGTCGCAGATGGATCCCGACTACACCCAGAACTGGTGGGTCAACAGCCTTCCCGAATTCGCGGCCGCAGCACCATTTCCAACCGCCGATGCCGAAGAGCATCAGCTTGCGGCCATCCGCCGGATGACGGTCGACGAAAGCTATATCGAGCCCGACCAGGCGCTGGTTGCCGAAGCGCTGAAAACGGTATGCACGATTTCATTGCCGGCGCGTGCCTACAAGCAATTGCTGGCCGATCCGGTAGTGGCCGGGCTCAAAGAATGGATTCCGGCGAATTTCGCCGGTCCCAACGGCGCCAAGGTTTTTGCGCGTCGCTCCGGCAAGACGCTTCGCGTCGGCATTTCGGGAGCATTCACCTATGCAGGCTTCCATGACGCCGTTCTCGACCGGATCGAGGATGTGGCAGCACAAGCGGCGCTGGATCGGGCGGTCTTCGCCGGGGGCTGCTCCGAGAACTCCGAAACGTCCGTGTCGGCGCTGTCCGAGGACATCCTGAAGCTCTACTACGACGACTATATCGCACAGTGGGACAGCTTCCTGCGCGATATGAGGCTGGCGCCGTTGAGCGACCTCAATGTCGCCAGTGAGAATCTGAAGGATCTTTCCAGCGCCGATTCAGCGCTGAAACGCCTGCTCACGGCGGTCGTTCAGGAGACCGAGCTTACCCGGTCCGATGAAGCGCCGGCCGACGACAAGGCGGCGGCCAAGGGCGGCTCGAAACTGCTCGGCAAACTCGGCAAGCTCGGCAAGATCGTCAAAACGGGGGCAAAGCTGCTTCCACGCGCGGGCTCAGCTGACGAGGTGGATCTTACCGGCAACCTGGTGGCCGAACACTTCAAGCCGCTCAAAGGTGCTATTGCCGAGGTCGACGGCCAGCCGCCAGCACTCGACGCCGCGGTGGTGGCTTTGACGGCGCTGTCCAACGTTTTGCAGACGGTCACGGCCAATCCCGATCCCCAGGATGCCATCAAGAAGCAAGGCGGCCTCGCCGAACTGACGGGGGCGGTCGCAAGGCAAGCGCAAATCCTGCCCGACCCGGTCGACGACTGGCTCGGCGGTGTCGCCGGCGACACCAGCGGGTTGACGCAAAAGGCGGTCACCTCGGAGCTCAACGCCATCTGGCGCGCCGACATCCTGCCCTTCTGCCAGGCGGCGCTCAACGACCGCTATCCGTTCAGTCCCGAAAGCGCGGTGGACGTCAATGTCCGCGACTTCGCCCGCCTGTTCGGACCGGCGGGCCTGATCGACGCGTTCACCAACGACCATTTGATCAGCTATGTCGACACCGCCAGCCAGCCGTGGAAATGGCGTGCCGATTTCGGCCTCGACCCTTCGGCGCTGGCGGCTTTCGAGCAGGCCAGGCGGATACGCGACGATCTCTTTCCCGGCGGTACAGGACCGGTGATGAGCTTCACGCTGGAACCCAAGGACCTGTCTCCGAACGTCACGCGCGTAACGCTCAATCTCGATGGCCAGACCCTCGTCTACTTCAACAACGCGACGCGGCCGCAACCGATGACCTGGCCCGGCAAGGACGGCACCGGGGTCATCTCGCTCGCCTTCCAGCCCATCGATGGTTCGCCCGAAATCATGCTCAACGAGACCGGCAGCTGGGCGTGGCTGAGGATGCTGCGCAGCGGCCGATTCACTGGAACCTCGCTGTCCGATGTCTACAGCCTGCGGCTGGGCACGAAAGGCATGTACGCCGATTTCGAGCTCAAGGCCGCCAGCGTCGAAAACCCTTACAACCTGCAAATGTTCAAGAAATTCTCATGTCCGCCGCAGATATGAGCACCGGCTTCTTCGGCAAGATTCCGGCGACCGGAGATTTTGTCGCCGCGAACTTGCCGCGAGCGTTCATCGACCGCTGGGACCGGTGGATGTCGATGGAACTGCGCGAGAGGCCAGACGAGGGGGAATTGGATTCGCGTGTCTGGCGCTTCATCGTCAAGGGCGGCATTTTCGGCGACCAGCCCTGTGCCGGCGTCTGGCGCATGAGCGAGGATCGCGTCGGCCGCCGTTATCCGTTCGCCATCGTCCGGCTTGGGGCCCCGCCGGAGCCGGGCGACCCGTGGTACGATGCAGTGGCCTCGCTTCTTCAGAACTGCGTCGACAACTACTGGGCGCAGACCCGGCTGGCCGAAAGCCTTCAGATTTTGCCACCTCCGGGCGCCGCCGCCGCGACCGACAAGATCGCATTCTGGAGCGACGACTGGGAGGTCAGGGAGTTCGGCTTCGCCGACATCCACGACCTTGCTCAAAATGCCCTGCCCGCGATGCGCGGCATCGCCGGAGACGGCGGGGTCCTGAGCCATGGGTAACACGGTCTACGCCGAAAAGATGGGCTTCTTCCACCAGGCAAGCGGCGGCAAGGGCGTCGCGCCGGGCGACGTCTGCCTCAGCCCGCCGCCGCCGCCAGCGGGACCGGTGCCGGTTCCATATGTCAACATGCTTTCGGCCAGCGATCTCATCAAAGGCAGCAAGAGCGTCAAGGTGCAGGGAACACCGACGGCGCTGGAGAACTCTTCCGAAGTGGCGCTGAGTACGGGCAACGAAGCGGCCACGCCTGGACTTGGCGCCGGCGTGGTCACCCATCGCATCAAGGGTAAGGGCTCGTTCAAGCTCTGGTCGTTCACGGTCAAGGTCGAGGGCAAGGGAGTCTGCCGCCACGGCGATCCGATGGAGCAGAATACCGCGAGCCCGCTGCCGAACACGGTCGACGTGTCCGCCATGGTCGACTTCTCGGTGGTGCTGGGCAAGGACGCGATGAAGGAAGACTGCCCGCGCGACTACAAGTACTCGGAGGACTATACCCCCACGACCGAGACCCAGCGCGCTTCCGTGCAGGGGCAGACCTGCTGGCAGTGCAAGAAGGACCGCGCCAACATCCTTCGTCGGGCTTCAGGCCCAGCCAAGGACAAGGCGCTGAAGGACATTGACAAGAAAATCAAAAGGCAGACTGACGGCAAGGTCACGATGATCGCCGATCACCAGCCGCCGCAGAAGACCGCGTGGGAGATGGGAGCGTGCCACGATCCGGGCAGCTTCGCCCAGCGGATGCGCGACCTTCCGTGCCAGCCGCATTGTCATGCTCACAGCATGGAGCAGTCCCAGGATATGCGCGCACTGGATCGCCGCGAGCTTTACGATGCGATGAACAAGCACATTGGCGGCCTGGGCATATAGAGATATGAAATGATCTCGATAACGTATCAAGACATCTATGATCGTTGGACAGACGAGTTGAAGATCGTCGTGCCACCATTGCTGGAATGGTGGCATGACCTTCGTGCGCAGGAAGTCAACAGGGAGCTTGTCGACGCCCGCTGGCCGGCGGGACCAGCGAGTCACCCTCGGGTCATTGCCCTGTTTCGGAAGTACTACTTCGAAACGACGCGACTGAACGACTTGCTTTCGGGCGGCGGGCCGGAGCCCGGGAGGAGCGAGATGTGGGGCTCCGAGGCCAAGCAGTTGTCCGAAGGGAGCGAGGGGGACGGGCCGGTCCCACCCGTGACGTTGCTCCTCTCCTGGCTGGGCGACACCGAGCCCGAGCTGGCGGACTTCATGAGGCCGTTCGACTTCATTCCCATCGGGGAAGATCCGGAATTCGAGGAGTCCTGAGCGATGGCACTGCTCGTCAACCACAACATCCAGAACGGGACCTACCGGCTGCTGCGCGCGCCCGGTGACGTCCGAGGCCGCGCGGAAGGGACGGCGCCGGGGACCGGCTCGGCTGGACATCGCAGCCTGTTCGCCGCCTATCTGCTCGATTTCGTGGACGTGTTCGCTGTCGCGTCCGAGACATGGAACGCGAGTGTCGAGGAGCGCATGGAGACCGGCCTGCCGATGGGCGAGGCAATCCTCCGAACGATCGAGGCCAAGGGGCTTGCCGGCCCCGCCGGCCACCCGAGGGTGGTCTGGCTCGTGCGCAAGTACTGGCTCGCGTGCGACAAGGAAAACCGGCGTTCCGCGTCGAGTGCGGTGCCTCCCGAAGTGTTACTTCTCGAGTGGCTGATCCAGGGCGGCCATGACGACTATGCGACGCTGCTGACCGCGATGCCCTACTGGCCGATCGGCCTCGACGAACACGGCAATTGGTGCTGAGCGATGGCGTTCGCGGTCGGGATCGAGAATCGCACGCCGTTCGCCACCGCAACACATGTGCAACTCGACGCCGACGGCCAGGAAGTCCTGGTCGTCATGTTCTCGGCAAGCTTCGATGCGCTCGACGGCGCACCGGCACTGGACGTCTGCGAAGACCAGATGCCGGTCGCGCTCTGGGATATCCCGTTCGGCGATCCAGCCAATTCCTCCAATCGCTACGAAGCCGATATTGCGCCGCATAAGCCGGCCGCCGAAATCCTTGTCAACGGTTCGGCGCACGCGCCGAACCGCCGTCCGGTGGCGGAGATGCAGGTCGGTTTCCGCGTCGGTGGCTTGCAAAAGGTGCTCAACGTTGTCGGAGACCGCATCTACGATGCCGGCGGCTACAGTGCGCCGGCCCTGTTCCGAACCATGCCGATCGTTTACGAGCGCGCCTATGGTGGGACGCTGCCAGATGGCCGGCTTGACCGACGCAACCCGGTCGGCGTCGGCTATCACCATGCCTCGTCCGCCGATCCGGCAGTGCGAACACAAGCCCCGAATGTCACCTACCCCGCCGAACCTTATCTCAGTCCCTCCGATCGGCCCAGACCGGCCAGCTTCGGCCCGCTCGGGCGGGGTTGGATGCCGAGACTGCCGCTCGCGGGCACCTACGACCAAGCCTGGATCGACACGCAGTGGCCACTGCCTCCCGGGGATTTCGATCCGCGCTACAATCTGTGCGCCCCGGCGGACCAGCACCTGCCGGCAATCCATGGCGGTGAGACTGTCACGATCATCGGCATGACACCGAACGGCCGCTGGGACTTCCGCCTGCCGCGCATCGTTGCGCCTGTGCGGCTGATCTATGACGACCGGGTCGAGGAACGTCCGTTTGCCGCGGACACGGTGATTGTCGAGCCGGATCTGTGGCGCGTCACACTGAAAGCGCGCTTTTCACACGTGACAAAACGGAACACGCCGGCGCTGCGGGAAATCGTCTTCGGCCATGTCACGCCCGCCTTTCTCGTGGCCCGGCGCAAGCGCAAGAGCTATCTCAGCCCGCGTGGCGGCGACGGCACAGTCGACCGCGCCGTGTGGCAGCCATGAAGCGGCCGCTCTACGTCGCCGGCGGCGGCGCCGTCACGCCCGCCGGGCTGAACGCGCGGCAAACGATCGCAGCCATTCGGGCGAGCCTTTCGGCCTTCGAGGAAATCACGCTCGCCGAACCGTTCGGAGTGCCACAGGTAGTCGCGCGCATACCCACTCACCGGCATCTGCGCCGCAACGAAGGCGAATGGCTGGTCAACATGGCCGCCCGCGCTATCAACGAAGCGCTCGGCGCGGGCGAGCCGGGGGTCGCGGCGGCCACCGCGCTGCTCATCACGACGCCGGAGAGCTTTCGCAACCATCCGGCTTTCGTTGATATTCCGGCGCGCGATTTCCTGGCCGCGGTTGTCGACGCAACAGGCCTGAGATTCCACCACGCCTCGTGCGTCATCGACGGCGGCGCGGCGGCAAGTGTGGGACTGATAGAACGGGCGCTTGCACTGATGGAGGATCAAGGCGCCGCACAAGTGCTGCTCGGTGGCGTCGACAGCCTCGTCAACCACACCGACCTCGGCCGGCTCAGCCGGACCGGACGTTTACAGGGCGCGGACAACGCCCAAGGACTGGTTCCTGGCGAGGCGGCCGTCTTCGTGCGGCTGCTGCGGGAACCTGGCCGCGAGCCTGTCGTGGCCGCTATCCATGGCATCGGCATGGCCCAGGAGACGGACAGCATCCTTTCCGAGCGCTACAGCCAGGGCCGCGCCATGCTCGGCGCGCTGCGCGACGCCGTTTCGGGATCGGGACCATCGGAACCCGACATCGACTTCGTCGTCTCGAACGGCAATGGCGAGCGCTATCATGGCTGGGAGATGCTGATTGCCCGACCGCGCTTCTATCGCACGCACCGCACCCTGATGGCGACGGCCTATCCGGCGATGACGGTCGGCGACACCGGCGCGGCCAGCGGCGCGCTGGCGCTGATGCTGGCCGCCGACAGTCTTGTCCAGAATTATGCGCCGGGATCGATTGCCATGTGCGAAGTCGCATCCGAGAACGGATTGCGCGCCGCCGCCGTCGTGGCGCGGGCGAACCGCCGATAGATTACATCCAGGCCGGGAACCGGCGCGTCCTGCGCCAATCGGTCAGCGGCGTATCGGTTGCCGCGATGGCCGCGCGCAACGCGTCGAGCCGCAACCGGCGCATCGAATGGAAAGGCGTGCGGCCGCGCCCGCCCCGTCCCTCGTCCCACCAAGCAGCAACGCGATCGGCGACAGGCAACGGGCTGTGGTTCAGAGATTCAAACGCCTTCCCCAAATCGGCCGGGTCTATCGTGAACAGGTCGGTGTCGTTGAAATCCACCTCGAACAGATCGCGCATCGCCAGCCCGGCGGCAAAGACAAGTTCCGGTTCGCGCATCTTCTCGATCAGCCAGGGCATCACCGACGGATCGCCAAACAGGCCGATCGACGCCGTTGCCGCCACGCGTAGCAGGGGCTGGCCGAGGCGCGTCTGCAACCAACCTTTCGCGGCCTTGGGCGGCGTTGTCAGCAGGCGTATCTCGATCGCCGCCTCCGCTTGGTCCGTCTCCGTCAGCACGATCTTGTCGATCACTGGGTGCGCGGACCGCGCCTCACCAAGCAGGCAAGCGGCGAAGGCGGCCGCAAGACGTTCTCTCGCCGTCTCGCCATCAAGGCCAGCCAGGACTGCCGGAAGCAGGTCGCGCCGCCCGAGCCCACCGGCGAGCCGAACGGCGCGCCGGCGGACGTTCGCGTCGGAATGGCTGGCCAGATCATGCAGGCGCGGTCCCGGATCGACGCGGTGATGCCAGAGCGCAGACAGCCCAAGGCAGCGTAGTCGCGCATCGCTTGTGTCCAGCCATTGCGCCACGAAGGGACGCAGGTTATCGCGCGGCGTGCGCGCGATCGCAGCGGACAAGCTTGAAAAGCCGGCTTCACCCACGCTTACGCCGGCGTCGATTGCGGAGGTTACCAGTTTGGCATCGCTCCAACGCATTGCCAGAGTGCCGAGCACGAAAAGTTCGCCTGGTTCGGCGTAGTCAGCAAAGCGCGCTTGAGCAGCTTCCCAACCGGCCTTGCCGGCTGCCATGAGCCCTTCAAGATTGGCTTCGAGACGCTGGTCTATGCGACCGATATCGGTTTCGTCGAGGATTGGACCGTCGATCTCCCGACGACGGCGCAGCCACAGGAAAGCCGCGTCCTCGGCATGCTGATCCACGATGGCGGCGATGGTCGCGACGCGGTGCATAGGCAACGCCTCAATTGAGATGCACGGCCCCACCGCGAATACGGTTGGTCCCGCTGGCCTGGCTCGTCAACTGGCTGCCGCGAATGGTCACGCGGCCATTCTTTTCCAGAATGATCGACGCCAGGCCGCAGCGCAGTTCTATGCGCTCGTCTCCGGTGATGACGACACGGTCGCCTTCGCGAGCGACTTTCAGCTCCCTGTTCTTGTGCGCCGGATCGACGATGCGTCCAACGACCAACGGCCGCGTTGGATCACCCTCCTCGAACAGAAGGGCCAGTTCTGAACCGATCGCCGAAATGTCCAGTTCAGTCAGGCTGCGCGCCGCAATCGCCGTCTCGCGCGGATTGCCAACGAAGACAACAAGCGGTGCCCCGCCCTCGAAACCGATCAGCAGGCCGATCACGACGCCGTCGATACGATCCAGCACTTCCATGATGACGCCCTCAGTTGTTGTTGATGGTGCTTCCCTTGACGATCACGTCGCCGTCGGCCTTGACGGTAATCTTGCCGCTGCCCTTGAGCGTTATGTCCTTGCCGTCGGCAACAATGGTGCCGTCCTTTTTCATCGTGATCGACGCCGAGCCGCATTTGAGTGTGATCGAGTCACCCGCCTCGATCACCAGGTTCTTGCCGACCTTGATCGAGCTGTCGTCCGCAATCTGGATTCCGCTGCCCTTGCCGACCTTGAGCGCGTGCCCGCCTCCGACATCGGTTGCGTCGTCAGCGCCGATTTTTGCCGACCTGCCTTTGCCGATTTGCGACGACTGCGCGCCGCCGATGGCGAAACTCTGGTCCGCGCCGATTTTCACGCTCTGCGCGGCCGCGATTGTCCAATTGTCCGCCGCTCCGATGGTGTGAGTCTGTCCGGCCCCCACTGTCATCGAGCGCGATGCGCCGATCTGATTCGTCTGGACGGCGCCAACGCTTCGGGTTTCCGCTGCGCCCACTGAATCCACTCGCGCCGCGCCCACGGTGATCGTCTGGATCAACCCGACGGTCTGCGTGTGATTGGACCCGATCGTCTCCGTCGAGTTCGCGCCGATGCCGATCGTCTCGTTCGAGCCAACCGTAAGCGAGCGGTTGACGCCCACCGTCTCGGTATCGTTCTTGCCGATGTCGGTTGTCTGGTCGACGCCGACCTTGACTGTCTTGTTGTTGCCGACGTCCTCGTCGAGGTTGTGGCCGACGGAATGCTTGGCGTCGTGGTCGATGCGGTCCGACTGATCGTGCTGCACCAGCTTGGTACGGTCATGCTTGATCAGAAGGTTGTGGTCCTTCTGCGCCTGGAAATTGACCAGTTCGGAGCCGGCCTTGTCCTCGAACATCAGCTCGTTGTAGCCGCCGCCGCCGAGCGAGGAGTCCGACTTCCAGCCGGATTGCGTGGCACTCGCCGGCAGCCCGTAGGGCGGCATCTGCGAGGCATTGTAGACCCGGCCGGTGATGATCGGCAGGTCAGGGTCGCCTTCGATAAAGTCGACGATCACCTCCTGGCCGATGCGCGGTATCTGGATGAAGCCCCAGCCGCTGCCGGCCCAGGTCTGTGAGACCCGCACGAAACAGGAGCTGTTCTCGTCCTTCTTGCCCAGGCGATCCCAGTGGAACTGCACCTTCACCCTGGCGTATTTGTCGGTGAATATTTCCTGGCCTGACGGACCGACCACGGTCGCCGTCTGCGGCCCACGCATGATCGGTCGGGGCGTGATCCGTGGCGGACGATAGGGCAAGGCGGTCGGCGCCACGCCCAGGATCACCTTGAAGTTCTCGCTGTCGACGTCGGCATGGCTTCTGTATCCCGGATCGAACAGCCTGTATTCGGCGCTGACCACCAGATACTCCTGGTTCTGGTCCTCGCGCGGAAAGCCATCGAGCTTGAACGTACAGCCCGAAAACAGGCCGCGCACGGTGCCGACCGCGGCGATACGCTGGTGGACGGCCTGGATCTCCTCGCGTCGGATCGCGGCCAGGTTGTCGCCCCGGCCGACTTCGAGATGCGCGCCGGGCTGGCGGTAGTTTTCGCCGGCGGCCAGCTTGTGACTGAACGGCTGGGCCGACTTGGCCATAAGGTCGGCGCCCGGCTTCTTGAAATCATAGTCGGTGTGGGCATAGGCGCCCGGACGCACCGAACTGCCCGGTATCCATTCGGTGATGTATTCGACATCGCGCCGGGAGCCCTGCCCTTCAAAATGATAAGGTACTTTCTCGTAGCCCGGCGCCGGCTTCAGCTTGCTCATCGCATCGGTCAGGACAAGCGTGTGTTTGCCCTCGTCATGCTCGAAAAAATACAGGATGCCTTCATGCTCGAGCAGCCGCTGGACGAAATCCAGATCGGTCTCGTCATATTGTACGCAGTATTCGCGCGGAGGGTAGGAACCCTGCAGACGCAGATCGAACTCCGCCGTGCTGTATTTCTTGAAGACGTCCTTGACGATGTCGACGACGCTCTTGTTCTGGAAAATACGGCAATCGGTGGTGTTGCCGAGGAACCAGAGCCACGGCCTGACGACCGCTTCGTAGTAGGCCAGCCGGTCTTCTATGCGGGTCAGGCGAAACTCGGACACAAGACCGCTGAACCAACGTTTCGGATCGGATTCGCCTTCCACCGAAACGACACCCCCCAGCATCTTCAGCGGATCGATATCGGGGCTGGGGCTGACGAACCCTACCGTATAGGCCAAACAACGGCTGATCTCATCGCGACCGACAAGATGCGTGAAGGTCAACAGCTCGGCGCCAACCGGTGTTTGCACAACCGTGGCACGTTCGTTCGGCATGGGTCGTGCCCCTCCTGGACGCGGCCGCCGGCAGTGGGTTTGAAGTTCCCGCATCCAGGAACTTTTTGGCCCGCCGCACCAGGCTATGTTGAGCCTACCACATGTTGTCCGGCCGACCAAAGAGATGCACAGCGGAAAAACCTTACCCTGCCGATGCATTGGCTCGAAACGCCGCTGTCCTGCTGGATGTGCAAACTGCTAGAATGTGGAGTATCGATCAGCGTTCGACGGCGATCCTCGATGTATATCAGTCTGCAAATCAACAATGTCGACGCCTTGCCTGCGGGCATCTCGACCAGTTACGCGGCGCGTGATCGCGGCTTCGAAATCGGACGCGAGGCTTGTGATTGGACCTTGCCGGACCCCGACAAGTTCATCTCCGGCCGGCATTGCGAGGTTCGCTACGAGGCAGGCGCTTTCTGGCTGCACGATGTCTCGCGCAACGGAACCTACATCAACGGATCGAGCCAGCGCATGACCGGCCCGCATCGGCTGAGCCATGGCGACCGGGTGCTGATCGGCCGCCATGTCATCTTCGTATCGATCGACGACGAGCCCGCCACGACAGGCCATATCAGTTCGACACAACGAGAAATGCCGGCCGCGACAGGCCGGCCGCTCGAATTCGCCGCCGAGCCGTTCTTCACTCCTTCGGAGCAACATTCCGGGCAGCGGGTTCCGGCTCCGGCGTTCTCGTCGCAACCGCCTCTCCCCTCGACCAGAGACGAAGTGCTGCGGGAAATCGCGATCGCGGCCGGCATCTCGCCGGAATTGCTTCAATCGCGCGATCCGCATGAAGTTGCCGCCGAAATCGGCACGGTCCTGCGGACTGTGGTCGAGGAACTGACCATGCTTTTGAAAGCGCGCACGGCCGCGAAAATACTGGCCAAGAGCACACAACGGACGATGATCAGCGCCGCCGACAACAACCCCCTGAAGTTCGGCCCGGGAACCGACGACATCCTCGAAATCATGTTCGCCCGCCGCAGGGCCGGCTATCTGGATGCCAGGCGCAGCATCAAAGATGCATTCCGCGATCTCAAGACGCACGAATTCGCCACCTATGCCGCCATGCAAGCTGCGCTGTCGCGGCTGCTCGACGATCTGTCGCCCGAGGCGATCGGAAAGAAACTCCCCCCGACATCGTTCTCGTCTAAGAAAAGCCAGGCCTGGGACGCTTTTGTCGCGACCTGGCGAACCATGGAGGAAGCCCACGAGAACGGCATGCTGGACATATTCCTGGCCTATTTCAGCGAGGCCTATGCCAAGGCCGACAAGCAGAAATAGACAGGCCCAAAGGGGGATGCGAGGCTGAAGTCGACGAAGAAAACCTCTTTGGTGCGCGGCATCCGGTTCCAATCGAGAGTTTGTAAGATTACGATCGCATACGACAATTCGCTAAGCGGCTAAGGCTGATCGACCTGGGGGTCTGCGGCAAATGTCATCTTTCGGCGGGATAGTAAGATATAGCCTACCTTCCTCCGGACACTGTCAGGGTCGGCAGGGGTTGCGTTTCCTTCACCTGACGAGAAACCGTTTTGCGCCTGTCTCACCCAGTCGCGGGCACACCGCCTGCACGGACGATCGTCCATGAGTTCGAAGGACGATCCTTTCGGCCCGGCTGGCAAGACCGTCATTCGCGCCCCTCCACGGCGTGAGCGAAAACCGGCGCCGGTCCCTCAAGTGCCCGTCGCGGATGACGGGCAAACCTCGCAGATCAAGGATTCGACCGTATTCGATCCCGGCATCGGCCGGCATACACCGCCGGGCTGGGCATCCGGGACAGTGATTTATCAAGGAGCCCCTTCCGCTTCGGCAGGAAGCGGCGCTTCCGAGGCAGCTCTACGGCAGGAGACCCTGCTCAATGTCACGGACAGTGTCAGATATTCCGCGGCAAACCCGATCCTTGCCGCGGCCGCACCATTGCTGATGCTGTTCGGCCAGTTCAGGCTTATCCCCGTCGAGAGACAAGCCGAGCCGTTGGCCGAACATGTCACTGAGGCGATCGATAGGTTCGACAGGACAGTCGAGAAATCAGGTGTTGCCGAAGAGGATGCGCGGATTGCGAAATTCATCCTCTGCGAAACCGCCGACGATCTCGTCGGCAACCTGCCTTGGCCACAGAAAGATACTTGGGCGCAGCACAGCATGCTGTCGCAGTTCTTTCACGTCGAGCCCAGCGGCACAGGCTTCTTCGAAGCGCTGAACAAGGTCCTGGCCAGTCCCGAGGCACACTACGATCTGCTCGAACTGATGCATGTCTGCCTGTCGCTGGGGTTCGAGGGCCAGTACCGGGGCCTGACGCGCGAAGACAGCAATCTCGAACGCGTTCGGCGCGACGTCTACGAAACGCTTCGCTATTTCAGGGCACGCGCGGACGCGGACATCTCGCCCCACTGGCAGGGCTTGGCGTCGACCATGACGCAGCCGTCGACACGCCTGCCGCTCTGGGTCGTCGCGGCAGCCGTGTCGGCGCTGCTGACTGCTGCGTTCTTCGCACTGCGGGTCTTCATCACCAACGAAGGCGACGCTGCCGCCGGTGAATTGCTGGCGCTCAACCCATCGACGCCGATTACCATCGAACGGGCCAGCGTGGCGCCGTTGGCGGAGCCGGCGAAAATCGTCCCACCCGTCGCCACAACCACGCAGATCGATCGCATCCGTTCGGCACTGGCCAAGGAAGTCGAAGGCGGCGGGCTGACCATCGGCACGAAGGGCGACTTCATCGTTGTGGAAATCAACAATCTCCTGCTGTTCCAGTCCGGCAGGGCCGAGGCGAAGCCGGAGTTCCAGCCCATTGCCGCAGATATCGCCGCGGCTCTGGAACCCGAGCGCGGACCGATCAGGATTGTCGGCCATACGGACAATGTGAAGCCGCGGAAATCGAGCCCATTCAAGTCCAACTTCGATCTCTCCGTCGCCAGAGCGAAGGCCGTCGAAGCAATGATGGCACCGAAGTTCAGTGATCCTTCGCGACTAACGGTGGACGGCAAGGGCGAGGACGAACCGATCGCCGACAATGCGACGCCGGAAGGCCGCACCAAGAACCGCCGTGTCGATGTGATGATCGCCAAGGAGGAAACATTGTGAGCACGGCCAGTCGGGAGCGGCCATGACGCGTTGGCTGCTGCGGATATTCAGCATGATTGCGCTGGCCGGCTTTGCGGCGGCAGTGTGGTTTGCCGGACCCTTGATCCGCTTCGCCGATACCCGTCCTCTCGGGCCTGCCTGGCTGCGCGCGACTATCATCGGGGTGATCGTGGCAGCGCTCACGCTTTTCTACGGCCTGCGTTTCTGGCAAGCGAGAAAAGCGCAAAAAGCACTCGAAACCGTGGTCACACACAATGACGACCGCGATGACGACTCGCGGGTGCTCGAGGCCCGCGTGAATGAGGCCGTGGCGGCGCTCAAGCGGTCGAGCGGCAAACGCAATTTCCTTTATGAGATCCCCTGGTACATCGTCATCGGCCCGCCCGGTGCCGGCAAGACAACGGCGCTGGTCAATTCGGGTCTGAATTTTCCGCTGGCCGGTTCGGGTGATGCCCAGCCAGTTGCGGGCGTTGGCGGAACACGCTCCTGCGACTGGTGGTTTACCGACCAGGCCGTCCTGATCGACACAGCCGGACGCTACACGACGCAGGATTCCAATGCCGAGACCGACAAGAAGAGCTGGCTTGCCTTCTTGTCACTGCTCAAGAGAGCCCGCGCACGGCAACCGATAAACGGCGTCATCCTGGCCATCAGCCTCGCCGACCTCGTCAGCCTCGACGATCAGCAGCTTGACGCTCACGTCGTCGAGATACGCAGTCGTCTGCGGGAAATCCACGAGACGCTGAAAATCCAGTTTCCCGTGTACCTGCTGTTCACCAAGGCCGACCTGGTTTCAGGGTTCATGGATTACTTCGGCGGCTTCGACGAGCCGCGCCGGCGCAAGGTCTGGGGCGCGACATTCCAGACCACGGATCGCAACAAGAATATGGCCGCCGAGGCTCCGGCCGAATTCGATGCACTGGCAAGACGCTTGGTGGAGGAGATGCCTGACCGCCTCCAGGAAGAGGCCGATCCGGTCGCGCGTATATCCATCTTTGGCTTTCCGGCGCAGTTTGGCGCGCTGAAGGAGCGAATTACCAATTTCATCGCCAGCCTGTTCGATCCGACCCGCAGCCAGGTGAATGTCAGCTTGCGTGGACTCTACTTCTCTTCAGGCACGCAAGAGGGAACGCCAATCGATCAGGTGTTGGGCGCGATCGGTCGCAATTTCGGCAGCAGCCCCCGCGCCCATCTTTCCGGAACCGGCAAAAGCTTCTTTTTGCACGATCTGCTGACGGGCGTCATTTTTGCCGAATCCGGATGGGTTTCGTATGACAAATCAGCTGTAAGACGTGCAACGATCGCCAGGTTCGCCGGCCTTGGCGCCATCGCGTTGATCGCTGCGGCGGCCCTCGGCACCCTAGCCCTGAGCTTCACAGCCAACAGGTCGCTGATCGCCTCCACCACGCAGGCCATAAGCCAGTATCGCCAGACGGCGGACGCGTTGCTCAAAAGCACCGAGGTCACCGATGTCGACCTCGAAAACGTCATTGGCCCGCTCGACCAGTTGCGCAATCTGCCGGCTGGGTTCGAAACCGGCGACGTGCCGACACCGATCGAGGAGACGTTCGGCCTCAGCCAGCGGGAGAGACTTCTTTCGGCATCCAAGACGGCTTACCGGGAAGCGCTGGAACGAATGTTCCGATCGCGCCTGCTGATCCAGGCCGAGCGGACGATCCAGGCCAGGATGGCCGATCCCGCCGCGCTCTACGAGCCGTTGAAAATCTACCTGATGCTTGGCGGCAAGGCGCCGAAGGTCGACGACGCGTTGATCATTTCCTGGATGAAGCACGATTGGGAGCAGAACCGGTATCCAGGTGAAAACAACCGCGAAGGACGCGAGCATCTCGAAAAGCACCTGGGTGCCATGCTTGCCTTGGACGACGCCTACGATCCGGTTTTCGAACTCAACCAGCCGCTCGTCCAAGCCGCTCAACGGTCGCTCGGGCGCATGAGCCTTGCCGACCGTGCCTCGGCTTTGGTCAAATCCGCAGTATACGCGGCAGCTCTGGATGATTTTTCTGTTTCCCTGAAAAGCGGCCCGGAAGCCCCGTTACTGTTCGAGCGGGTCGATGGCGGCGATCTGTCAGGCCTTCGTGTTCCCGGCCTCTATACTTATGCCGGCTTCAACAGCTTCTATCTCGTGCAACTCTCGCGCATTGCCCAGACGCTCGTCGACGACCAGTGGGTCCTCGGTGGCGGCGGCGAGCAAGGCGGCATCGATCAGGAGTTGCCCAAGCTCGGTCCCGAACTTCTCGACCGCTATGGCAAGGAGTTCGCAACGGCGTGGAACAGCGTTCTCGACGGGTTGAAATTCAAGGCGATGCTGAAGGACAAGCCGCGCTATATCGCGCTTTCCGCCGTCGCCTCGCCAACCTCGCCGATCGAACTGCTGTTTACGGCGATCGCCGACGAAACCGCTCTGACGCGGGACGCTGCTTCCGGCAAGGACTCAGCCACCGGGGTTGAAGGCGGCGCGGGCCAGTTACAGGACGCAGCAAGCGTGGCCAAGGGTCTGGCTCGCATCGGCATACAAATCGCCACCGGAAAATCGCAAACCCGTGCCGGCACGGGATCCTTAAGCGCGCAAAACCAGAATCCCGGGGCCAACATCGAAGCGCAATTCAGGCCGTTCCAGGCCCTGGTGAGCGGTGCTGCCGGACACCGCCCGATCGATGCCTTGACCCAGAATTTCCGCGATATCTACCAGAGCCTGCAACTGGCGACCGACGTCCCCTCCCAGACGGAACGCGTCAACGCAAACCTGCAGCTCCAGATAGCCACCCTTCGCGCCAATGTCTCGCGACTGCCCAAGCAACTCGGCCGGATGGTCAATGCGACGGCAGACGAGTTTGAAGGCAACGTCACCGAGACCTCGGTGGCAAATTTGAACCAGATGCTCGACCAGACGGTCACACAGCCCTGCGAGGCGGCGGTCAACGGCCGTTATCCTTTCGCCCGCAATGGCACCGAGGACATCGCGATGGCGGATTTCGCCAAACTGTTCGCTCCGGGCGGGCTGATGGACCGGTTCTTCGCACAGAACCTCGCATCGCTGATCGATATGACCGGTCAGGACTGGAGCTGGAAACAGGATGCTCGCTTCGGCCGCGACCTGTCGAAGTCGACGCTGAAGAACTTCCAGCTGGCGGCCGAAATCCGTAGCGCCTTTTTTCCCCAGGGCGGTTCGGTGCCCTCGGTGAGCGTGACCTTCACGCCCTTCTCACTGCATGGCGATGCCGATGCGGCGGTGCTCGATGTCGACGGCCAGACCGTCCAGAGCAACCAAGCGGGCAACATGCCGAGCATAGTGACCTGGCCGAGCGGCGCGGCTTCCGGATCCGCCAGTCTGAGCCTGACGCCGGAGATGCCAGGCCGCGAATCCGCCATCAAGTTCGAAGGGCCGTGGGCCCTGAAGCGACTTCTGGACAAGGCTGCCGTCACCGGCCACGACAGCAACATGCAAGCACGCTTCGTGATTGGCGGACGCGACGTTACTTATACGCTCCAGACAGGTTCAGGCTCCAACCACTTCTTCCTCCCGGCCCTTTCCGGATTCAGCTGTCCCAAGGCGTTTTGAGATGGGTTTGATCTGCTGATCATGGCGCCGATCCGCTGACCAGAGTTCAAACCCCGGTTTTCCTTAGTTTTCGGTACTTTAATGTTCGAGCCTGTGGCAAAGTGGCGCCAGCGAGCGTCCAAAGGTGCGCCGCAGAAGGACGCTTGAAAAGCGCTTGGTGGCAATTTGAATACTGTCGCCCTTTCCATCGAAAGCTTCGGCGTGAGCCACAAAGGCTGTGTCCGTGAGCTCAATGAAGACAGCTATCTAGTCGAGCCACAAACTGGCCTCTGGGTGGTAGCCGACGGAATGGGTGGACATGACGCCGGAGAGGTCGCTTCCGCCAGTATCGTCGATCATCTGTCAACAATCGGCATCGCGAGCTCGGCACCCGATCTTCGGGCCCGCTTCGAGGACAGGCTGAGCCGGGCCAATGCCGAAATCCGCAGCATATCGGAATCGCGCGGCATCACCATCGGCTCCACGGTCGCCGCCCTGTTGGCGATGGACGGACGATTTGCCTGCCTGTGGGCGGGCGACAGCCGGGTTTATCTGATCCGCAACGCCGCGATCTCGCAGATTTCGAAAGACCACACCGAAGTGCAGGAACTCTTGGATCGAGGCATGATCAGCGCGGTCGAGGCGCTCACCTGGCCACGCCGCAATGTCATCACACATGCGATCGGGGTCAGTGACGACTTCGTCATCGATTTCCAGCAGGGCGAACTGATGCCGGGAGACATTTTCGTGCTGGCCACCGATGGGCTGACGGCACATGTCACCGACCCCGAGATCGAGGCCGCCGTCGTGTCGGCTACACCTCAGGCGGCCGGAGAAAACCTGCTGGAAACGGTTCTGGCGCGAGGCGGAACGGACAATGTCACCATTGTGCTGGTTAAGATTGGGAACGGGCGCAATGGACAATCGCTCCACCCTGATCTGTCCAGAGCGGAGGGCCGAGGCTGATGAGCGCCGATGACAAGACGCGAATATCGCCGCAAGTGGCCAACACCGCTGTCGGTACGCAGCTCAGCGGCATCTACGAACTTGACGAACGGATCGCATTCGGCGGCATGGGCGAGGTCTATCGCGGCCACAACATCCAGACCGGCGACCATGTCGCGATCAAGATCGTGCTGCCCGAATTTGCCCGTGACCAGACGATCTTGTCCTTGTTCCGCAAGGAGGCCTCGATCCTCAACCACCTGTCGCATGATGCGGTCGTGCGATACCACGTCTTCACCATCGATCCCGGGATCGGCCGTCCCTACCTTGCCATGGAATTCGTCGACGGCGAGTCGCTGTACGACATCATGCGACGTGGTCCGATGCCGACGGATGAGGTGCGCAAGCTCTGCCATCGCCTCGCATCCGGCCTGAGCGCCGTGCATCAAGCGGGAGCAATCCATCGCGACCTCTCGCCGGACAATATCATCCTGCCGGGGGGCCGGGTCGACCGCGCAAAGATCATCGATTTCGGTATAGCGCGATCGGCGACCGTGGGCGGGGAGACACTGATCGGCGGGAAGTTCGCGGGAAAGTACAACTACGTTTCGCCCGAACAGCTCGGGCTGTACAGCGGCGACGTCAGTGAACAGTCCGACATTTACAGCCTTGGGCTGGTGCTGGCTGCCGCTCTGCGCGGGAAACCGATCGACATGAGCGGATCGCAGTTCGAGATCATCGAAAAGCGCCGGGCCGTGCCTGACCTCTCTGATATCGACGACGATTTTCGTGACATTGTCGAAGCCATGCTGCAACCGGATCCGCGAGACCGGCCGGTCAGCATGGCTGATATCGCCAGGATGACGCGTGGCGAAGACGAAGGAACAACGCCGCCGACGTCCATCACACCCCGCAACCGGCCAGCCGGGCAAACCCTTACTCCTGATCCCAAGGGCGGCCAGGCATCCAATGTCGCGGGACGCAACGCGCCGACGGCAACGGGCCCGGGCGAGCAGCGCTTCGTCCCGCATGTCCGGCCCGCGCATTTGTCCGAACCGCTGCCTTCGCCGGTCGCCGGCCCTCCGCGCGCGGTCACTGCGGATATGCCCAAGAAATCCACAAAGACCCCAACTATCGCGATCGCTGCCCTGGCGACACTAGCTGTCGCCTCAGGCGCGGGCCTGTATCTGAGCGGCTTCATGACGCCGGCAACGCCGATTGCCGGCAAGACATCGCTTTCCGCGCCCGAACCGTCAAAGCCTACACCGGAAACTTCGGCGCCGACCCTCACGGACAAAGTCGCGAACGCCCCTGAGCCGGCAAAGCCAGTTCCGCCCGTGCAGCCGGAGGCCAGCGTACCGCCGGCTGAAAACCAGCCAGATGCCTCGGCGGCTCAAAAGCCGCAGCCGGCCAAGCCCGCCGAACTCCCTTCGCAGACCGAGGAATCTGAGAAACCGCCGGCAATGGAAGCGCAACCGCAAACAGAGGCGGGCGTGCCGCCGGCTGGAAGCCAGGCAGATGCCAAGGCAGTGCAAACGCCGGAGCCGGCCAAGCCCACTGTCCCCGCGCAAACCGCGGGCCCCCCGGAGTCATCGGCAACGGACGCGCAGCAGCCATCCGAAAAGACACCGCCGGCCCAGCCAGAGTTTGTGGAGAGCCCAAAGCCCAAACCGGAGCCGCAGATCAGCCAGCCGGCAGAACCCAAGGTTGCCGGGCCGGCGCCCAAACCCACTGCAAGCCAGACGGATGCCGCGAACGCCGAGAGCCAAAAGACTGTGCCACCGGCGGCCAAGCAGCCGGACCAACCTGTCGTCGCGTTGAACGTACCCAAACCGGCCATTCCTCCGGCCGTGGACGACATCGCGCAACGAGTCTCCTGGGTTCGCGACTTCGGCGGCGGCGACTGTTTCTATGCGACCATGAATTCGCCAACCGACACCGCAGCCGCGATCGAAGGATTTGGAACAGCGGTCCAGCCATTCGAACGCATGCTGGGCGATTTCCAGGCGAAATTCCATGTGGAGCCCGACATCAGCGTCCGCCTCATTGAGCCGAGCCAGTGCGAAGTCACCAATTTTCTGCGCTTTCTGGGACAGACCGCGGCCGACAAGCCGCAGCTTGTTCTCGACCGGACGTCGGTGCCGAACGGTACGCCGATCAGCGGCACGCTGGTGACGCGTGGCGGGCTCATTTCCAGCGTGTTGCTGATCGATCACAAGGGCATGGTGTTTAATCTCGACGATCGCATCGTCGCACAGTCGGACAAAGCCACCTTCAGCATCCCGATTGGCCTCGGCGCCGCCGACAAGGCCGCCGGAAAGGCCGTGCCGCAGATCATAATGGTGATCACGGGACCCCAGGATATTGAGGCGGCCGCATTCTCGGCGCCGACGCCAGCCTCGGCGCTGCTACCCAAAATTCTCGAGGAAATCGAGACCAACGGATCTCAGTTCTCAGCCACTGCCAAGTATTTCCGGCTCGGCGGATAGCATGGGCGCCCGATGGAACGCTGCTCGTGTTTGCCCCACTCGTCTGCCGACCTGCCCATAAAGCAGTGTGAACCGGTTCGCGCCCTGCTCGCCTTGGCGGGCCACATGAAGCTTGCGGTCATCGCGGGCGCCGCGCTGCTGGCTGTGCTGTCATCCGGCGAAGCGCGAGCCGAATTCACGGTCTGCAATCAGACACTCGACGTCGTCAATCTCGCAGTCGGCCAGAAGGTCGACAATGCCGATCAGACAGACGGCTGGTGGACCATCGGCGCCAATGAGTGCGTGAATGTCATTCGCGAGGAACTGACCAACCGCTACATCTACATCTACGCAACGGACGTCTTCGGCCACGCGATCCTGACGGGATCGACCGAAATGTGCATCGAGCGAAGGCGTTTCTCGACCCGCGGCATCGACGAATGCTGGCAACGCGGCCATATCGCGGCGCAATTTCTCGAAGTCGATACGCTCGAACAGGCGCGGTGGACGTTCTTCCTGACCGGAAACAGCCCGTGACGCACACTATCGACACGAGCTTCAGGCAGAAGAAGCAGGCGCGCCTTGCGCTTCGCAGACGCAGGCTCTGGCGCCGGCTGCTTGCCGGTCTTGCCGCGATCATCATGCTGTCGATCGCCGTGGGCTTCTACCTCACCGCCGATTATTGGTCGTTCGGCGACGAAGACGAAGAGCTTCACGCGGTCGAAGGGGTGGACGACGTGCCGGCCGATGCATCGGTCTATGTGCCTGCCATTATCGACCTTGCCGGGGACCCGATGTGGATCACCCTTGCCCCCGACGCCGACGCCACGTCGAGGGGCCGTTCGATCGCGAAGCCGGCGGATCTCGATCAGGCCGGGATTTCTCCGCAGATCGAAATCCTGTCGGATGTGATGCTCAGCGCCAGCGAAAAATTCATGACGACGATACCGTCGACGCAGGAAGACTTCGCATTCTTCCAGGCGCAACGGCAGACCGCCCCGCCGCCGTCCAACGATCTGCAGGACGATCTTCAGCCGCCGGCGGGGGATCTGCAGAACGATCTTCAGCCCTCGCCTGCCCCCAACGAGGCTCCGGCTGCTTCGGGGCAGCAGATGGGCACCGACGATCCCGAAGCCGGCTGGGGTGAAACAATCGATGCAGGCGAAGCAGCCCTGCCCGCATTCCAGAAGACACAGATCGAAAACAACACGAGTGTCGCAACCGTCACGAATGAGTATCAGCGGTTCGAGGCGACCGAAGACACGTTCGTGAAAATCCTCAACGACCGCAGCCTGGACAGCGTTGCGCTCGATGCGCATTTCTCCGTCGAGGACGCCAGGCGGGCGGGCGAAGCGCTGAAGGCGCTTTTCAACCGGGAAGGCCTGGAACCGGGTTATGTCGTCGCCATGCGTGGTTTCAGGCCGACGCGCGAGACGACAACAATGTCGCTCATGCAGGTGTCGATCTACGCCAAGAGCGTCTTTGTCGGCACGCTGACGCGCAACGCCGCGGGTGCATTCGTATCGGGTGTCGATCCCTGGGTCCGCGAAGATCTGTTCAACTATTCGGGTGCACCGGAAGAAGGCACGCACAAGCGGCAATATCGCCTGCTCGACGCAATCTATTCGACGGCGGCGCGCAACAAAGTTCCGACCGGCGTGATCGGCGAAGCGATCATGTACCTATCGAGAGGACGGGACCTGGACGCCTTCGCCAGCGAGGACCAGCGCCTTGTCCTGATCTATTCACAAACGCCGCGCGGCAAGGGCGAGACCGACGGACGCGTGCTGTATGTCGGCGTGCAGGGTGCTGAAAAGAGCTTCGAATGCTTCGTCTTCCAGCAGAGCGACGGTCAGTTTGCATGCGTTACCGGCGACGATCAGATCCGCTCGCTGACGGTCATCAACGGCATGGTCACGCCGGTCAACGGGGTCATGACGTCCACCTTCGGTCCACGCAAGCACCCAATTCTGGGCGTGGTTCGCATCCACAAGGGCGTCGATTGGGCGGCTCCGGTGGGTACGCCGATCGCGGCCGCTTTCGACGGCGAGGTCACCTTCCAGGGCGACGGCGGCGGTTATGGCAACCTGGTGAAGATTGCGCATGCCAACGGACGCGAGACGCGCTACGCGCATATGCAGAAATTCGCGATAGCAAGCGGTGTCGGCACAAAGGTGAAGGCCGGCGACATCATTGGCTATATCGGCACCACCGGCCTGTCGACCGGGCCGCATCTGCATTTCGAACTCTATCAGAATGGCGGGGCGATCGACCCGCTGGGCACGGTGACCGCCGCGGTCGCAACGAGCGATCCTGCTGTCGAAACACTGACCGACCGTATCGTTCATGTCGAAAGTGGTGGCAGCGCCCGCGCCAAGAACCCGCTTTCTTCAGCAACCGGTGCCGGCCAATTCATATCGAAGACCTGGATCAGGATGATGAACACCTACCGTCCCGAACTGGCGCGCACACTTTCAAATGCGGATCTCCTTGCTCTGCGCTACGACTACACGATCTCGCGCGAGATGGTGCGCAATCTTGCGCGCGAGGGTGAAGCCTATCTTCGGGCGCGAGGCCACCAGATCACAGCCGGCCGGCTCTATCTCTGCCATTTCCTGGGCATGGAAGGCGCCCATCAGGTATTGTCGGCGTCGAGTTCGGCGCAATTGAGCGCCGTGCTCGGGTCGGCCGTCATTCAGGCCAACCCGTTCCTCACCGGCAAGACCGCCGGCTATGTCGTGGACTGGGCCGAAAGGAAAATGGGCCGAAAGCTCAGCCCCGCGGGGACCGGCGCAGGCCAACCGGTATCGACCACGACGGAAGTGCGCCAGACGTCGCCAGAGTTCGAAGAATACAAGCAAGCCATCACGGCCGTCATAAGCTCGCTTCAGAATACCCTTTGAACCTGCCCTCGCGGTTCATGAGTTCACCGTCAGACCATTGGTGTTCCGGCTGCAAAGTGTTACTATGGACAACTTTTTTCGGGTCCTTTGTGAACCAAGACCGTGGTCAGGATCACATACGCCCAAGAGCCATTTTGGCATAAGCGACATTGTCGCTGACGAAATTGAGCATGCGCAGACATCAACAGTGCGCCCTGCTGGGCGGAGGGCTGGTCCATGAAAGCGTTCATCGTATTTCTGAGCGGATTTCTCCTTTTTATCCTTGCCGCGTTCAGCGCTGAGGCAGCCGCGCCCGACGCCAAGCGCGTCGCACTGGTCATCGGCAACAGCAAGTATGTTCATGCTGTCGCTTTGCCCAACCCCGCCAACGACGCGCACCTCATCGCCTCCACGCTGCGCAATGCCGGCTTCGAGGTGATCGAGGGGATGGATCAGGACAATGCCGGCATGCACAGCCTCATCAGCCGGTTCACAGAGCAGTCTTACGATGCCGACCTCGCCGTCATCTTTTATGCCGGGCACGGCATGCAGGTCGACGGCAAGAATTTCCTGATACCGGTCGACGCCGAGTTGACGTCGCCGGCCTATCTCAAGACCCGCACCATTCAGGTCGAAGACTTCCTGGCGGCGCTGCCGCCTGATCCGGCGGTCGGCGTCATCATACTCGATGCCTGCCGCGACAATCCACTCGCCAGGACGTTGGCCGCCTCGCTGCCGAAGTCGCGTTCGTTGGGGTCCGGTCTGGCACCGATCGAAGCAAGATCGGACGGCGTAGGCACGGGCGGCATCCTGATCGCCTATGCAACGGATCCGGGCGCCATCGCTTTCGACGGCAACGGCGTCAACAGCCCTTACTCCACGGCGCTCGCCAGGCACCTGACCGAACCCGGCATTGAGATCCAGAGCGCGCTGACGCGCGTGCGCGGCGAAGTGACCGAGACGACGCAAGGTCGCCAGAGGCCTTGGCACAACGCGTCGCTGGGGCGCGAGGTCTTCATTGGAAAACCCGTTGTCGTGGCGGCGCCTGAAGCACAGCCTGCCAATGCCGGGGCGGCAACCGCCCCCACGCTGGTGGTTGGTGACCCGCCTTCCTGGGAAGTCGAGCAGCGGCTCTGGGATGAAGCCTCCAAGCGCAACTCGGTGCCGTTCTACGAGGCCTATCTCGAGCAGTTCCCAAACGGCCGCTTCGCCACGGTGGCGCGGCTGAACATCGACGAATTGAACGACCCGGAAGCCCAGAACCGGCAGGTCGCGGCACTCGATACGGACCAGGCGAACGCCAGTTCCGGCTCCGCAGTGCGCACCTCGGTCGGCGTCCCCGACGAGGTGAAGCAAACACCGGGCACCGAGTTGACGGAAAATGCCATTGGCCTCGACCGCCAGGGTCGCATCGACTTGCAATTGCGCATCGAAGCGTTGGGCAACGAGCTTGGCCGCGTCGACGGAAACATAGGCCCACAGACCCGCCAGGCGATCGGTATCTGGCAGGTGGAGAACGGCCTGCCGCAGACCAGCTATCTGACACGCGAGCAACTTGCATTCCTCGTGATCCAGACTGATCCGATGATGGAAACCGTGCGCGCCAGATATGCTGCCGATCAGGCCCGTGCGACGCAGCCGAAAAAACAGGTGGTAAAGAAGGTCCGCACGCAGAGACCGGTGGCACAGAAACCCCGCAAACAACAGCAGGTTGTTCAGAAGCGGCGCAACCGGGACACAGTGGTGCGGCAGGATGATGATCTTCCGCCGCCCCGGGATAACAACGACTTCCTCACCAAGGCGCTGATCTTCGGCACCGGTGTGGCTGTGGGCGGCGTGCTCAAGAACTGACCGCCGGCGTTCCTGGAACAGTGGCACGCGGTAGGTGCTATTGCGTCTTTATCCGCATTTCCACGCGGCGGTTAGCCGGATCGTACGGGTTGGGGCTGCGCGGATTCTTTTCGCCCATGCCGATCGGGTTGATGCGGGCGGCCTCGACACCATTGGCCGTCAGGAAGGCTGCCACCGATTGCGCTCGCCGTTGCGACAGGCCCTCGTTGTAGTGGACCGTGCCGGTGGCATCGGTGTAGCCTTCGACAACGAAGTTGAATGTGCTCAGCCGCCTGTCCTTCAGGGCCTTGGCGAACTCGTCGAGTTCACTGCGCGCTGTCGCGTCGAGTTCGGCCGAATCCAACCCGAAATTGATCAGCATATCGAGGCTGGATTTTTCGGCCGGCGCGTCTTTTGCCTTGGTCTTGCTGTTGCACTCTTCCTCGGTTCCTACACAAATTCCTCGCGACTTGCCGAGGTCGGCGGCGCCGGCAAAAAACTTCACGATGTCTTCTGATTTCTGAACAGGGTCGGCGGAAGCGTGAGTCGAGAAAAACACGACTGCCAACACCAAGGCTGAACTGCCCCACTGCATAGCGGTTACTCCTGTTTGAGCATCCGATTTCGATGGTGGTGATCATACCAAATTCCGGGGCAATTGTCTGTCGATAAACGCCAGGGGATGCGGCGGTGCCGGCAGTTGTTGCAGCGTCACCGGTTGAGACTTGACCCGCGCCGCGCCTGGGGCTTGAGTGGTTGGAGCTTCTCGATGAAGGCGTGGCGGTCATGGCCAATGAGCTCCGATTCAAAACGGCACAGGATCTCTTCATGGCTTGTCCCGCTATTGCCCGGGACATGAGAGCCCTTCCAACCGAACAGCAATCGATCGAGTTTTGCCGCGACCTGCTCGCCGGGCGCGTTCCCGAAGAGGCGATCACGTTCTGTGCCTACCTGCTTCCCGACCGGGCTGCGGTCTGGTGGGCGCATGAATGCCTGAGCCATCTGAGCGAGTTGCTCGATGGAACTGATCACGAGTTGCTCGCCTATGTTCGCGACTGGGTCGGTGAACCGGACAGCCATCGCCCCGCGGTGAGCCAGGCAGAGGCAACGCCGCCAACAACGCCGGGAGCCTGGATTGCCCGGGCGGCGGGATGGCGTGACAATGGTTCCTTTATTGTCGGATCTGTTGTCGGCGCAGAAGCACCATCGGCCTTGCAGCCGTTTCCTGCCGCCCATGCAATCAATGCGGGTGTTCTGGCCGGGCTGGCGCGTGTCGCACTGGTGGACCGCTTTGCCGTTCTTTCCGCGTTTGTCGAAATGGGCATCCAGATGGCCGAGATCGAGGCCCTGCGCCAATCGGCGGATGCTTACTTGCAGCCACCTTGAGCCCATTTGGCAAGCGCCACCTTGAAGCGCGTTCCAAGTGGATGTTGCAGGCGCAAAACAGAAGCATCGTTGGTGGCGAAATTTTTCGCCTGTTCGCATAGCCGTGCCTCGTCCCATTCATGGCAGCCGTCGCAATGTTTGTCCTCCCATACCGACTTGTCCAATCCCTCCACCGGGCTGAACAGGGGTTTGCCCTTGATCAGCTGGGCGATGCTCTTGCCATCGATTGCCGGATCACCGAAATCGATCGGATGGTCGAAAAAGATCGGATCGTCCGAAGCCAGCCTGGGGATCTTCTGACGCAGCACATCGAGCGCAAGCTGGTCGTCACTTTGGCCTGATGCGCCTGCAGCGCCGGTGTTGCTTGCGTCGGAGCCGCCTTCGGTTGGAGGTGCGCTCGCCTCGCCCACGATCAACGGCGCATTGAGATCGACCTTGTGCAGAACGACATCCGTTTTCAGCGAAACGTTGATCCAGGGACGCTGCTTGCCGGAGGTTGCCTTGAAGACGTCGCTGGTGACCCTGTTCATGGCGTCGGTGATGGAGACGTTGGATTCGCCGATACGCTTGAGGAGCGCCGAGGTGAAAGGCGAATGTTCGCCCGACCCGTCATAGGCAAGTTGATTGGGACTGGCGGCGAAAGCGACGAGCGTGCCGGTGCCACCATTCTCTACCGGGATCTCGGCAAGGCCGCTGCTGGCGCCGTTGACGCCCGCGGTCTTGGCCAGCACCTCGGCGAGGGGATTGTCGCGGCAAGCGTCGAGAAACACCAGACTGATGCTGGTCTCTCGCGACATCTGGCGCAAAACGAAATCAACCGACACGGCTTCGAAGTCGACGGAGGTTTCATCTTCCAGCGCAGCGTCGACTGGAAGCAGATAGTTCTTGCCCGAAACCTGCAGGCCGTGGCCGGCATAGAAAAACAGCGCGATGTCGGCACCGCGCACCTGTTTCGCGAACTGCACGATCGTCGCCTGTGTCTGCAGCTTGGTCAGGTCGAAGCCGGAAACGACCTCAAAATCGAGTTTCTTCAAGCGTTCGGCCATGGCCTGGGCGTCGCGCACCGGATTGGCGAGCGGCGCCGCGTGCTGGTACTGGGAATTGCCCAGAACCAGCGCGATGCGGCGCTCGGCACTGGCGGCTGTTACAGTCAAAAGCAAGGCAAGCGCGGCAAGCCCGGCGGCACGAAAGAGGCCACCGCAACAGGCGATCAGATCGGACCTCACCGGAACCTCAGTTCACGGGCTTGGTGGCGGAAAACTCGATCCGCCGATTGAGCGCCTTGTTCTTCGGCGTATCGTTGGCGGCAACCGGCCGCTCCTCGCCATAGCCGGCGGCGCTGACCTGATTGCGCGGAATACCCTCGGCAATCAAGGCGTCGGCAACCGCGTGGGCGCGCCGCTCCGACAACTGCTTGTTTGCGTCCGGCGATCCATCGGAATCGGTATAGCCGGAGATCTCGACCTTCAGGCTTGGGCATTTGCCAACGACACCTTCGACCTCCGTCAGCAATGGGCGGCTTTTCGCATCGAGCCGCGCGCTGGCCGGCCGGAAGTAGATGGCGCCGGTGCGTGAGAGCACGGCAAACCTGTTCAAGCATTCCTCATCGCTGAAGTTCGCCTTGGCGGCGTCGGTGGCAACGGGACCTACATCGGTCGAACTCGCCGCGGCGGTCTGGGTTGCAGCGGGCTTGCTGCCGTCGGCGGTGAAGACGAAATCGAACGACACCGACGCGGTGGGCACGATGTTGGTGACGTTGGCCGCCTGCTGGAGTTTGTCCACGTTCGGCAGCAAGCCGAAATCCTCCACGTGAACCGCGACGGGAGCTTCCGAAGCAACGGAGACCATGTCGTCACTGATCATGGTGACGACGATGCTGGCCTCGAGGTCCTTGTCGACGCCGTGCAGATTGAGACGGAAAGGCAGCGTCGACTTCACCCTGCGTTTTGTCGCGAGATCGGCGAATGCGGCGGGATCCACATTGGCCGTCAGCTCGGCCGTCGGGTATTTGAATGTCTCGAAAAACAGGAAGCGCATGCGGACATTGCGCAGGTCGACGCCGGTATCGACCGAATTGAGGTCGAAGGTGACCTTGGCATCACCCGCCGAGCTGAGCGTGCCGGTGATGTTCCTGATCTTGTTTGTCTCGACGATCGTGTTTTTCTTCACCGACTGGTAGGTGATCACCGAAGCCGTGGGATCAAGCGTCCAGTTCGGCGCTGCGTTGGCGGCTTGCGATGCGAGTAGCAGCAAGCCGGAAAGCGCGACGATCAGGCCAAGACCTCGTGTGGCGGGGCCTTTCAGCCTCGTCTTCCACCAGAATGCGACGACTTCGAACATGGAACGCCCCCTGACCAGGACCACCGTATCGACACGACACCTGGCGAGAGCATAGAGCACTTGCGGCTGGTTGGCGAGCAGTTGCAGCCGGTCTTCCGGTCAAGGTCCGGGGGCAGAGTTGGCGTGTCAAATGGTGGCAGGCGGCCTCGGCGAGCGGTGCCGCGAAACCCTGACCTGCTGTTAGCATTATCCCCAGCCGCCGCCTCCGCCACCAGTGCCACCGGTGCCGCCATTGCCGCCGCCCAAAGGTGGAACGACGACAGGTGCGGTTTCCTCAGTCGGTTCGACGAGTTTCTTGGCGATAGCCTTCTTCTGCCTGGTGATCTTTGGCGTGGTCGTCGTGCGAATGAGCTTCGGCCTGTGCTTTGTCGTCGTCACCGTCGGTTCGGCCTTGGGCGCGGGCGCAACGGACATGCAGCCCGCTACTGCCACCAGAGCGCCGGATAGAACTGTGGCGATCAATGCCTGCTTCACTGCCCTGCCCACGATTGCCTCCTCACTGATCAAAACAAGTCCCGACGCGGATTGGCTTGCTCCCAGACCGCTCTGGCCGCATTGACCAGTTGGTCGTCAAGCGAGCCCTTCGCCGGGATCTTCGACTTGAGTTCGCCACGCAATTGCTTGAGCGCGGCCGTTTTCGTCTTCACTTCGAATTTCGTCAGCGTCGTCTGGGCACCCGGCAATTCCTTGCGAAGATCAAGCGCGACCGCAAAGGCCAGATAGCGCACCGCTATCGTCTGGTCGGCATTGGCGCCCTTCTGCATTTCGAGCGCTGCGCGATCATATGCGCCGGACTGATCGCCGCGTGCCGTGGCCAACTCGAACAGTCTTTGCGCTTCGTCGAGGTTTTGCTCGACACCAACGCCATCCCGGTACATGCGCGCAAGGCTGGCCGGAGCGTAGGGCTGGCCTAGATCCATAGCCTTCTGGAATAGCCCCTGCGCCTGCTTGGGGTCCTTTTCGACACCCACGCCGGCCAGGTAGTTACGGCCGAGAAGGTTCATAGAATACATGTCCTGTCGCTGGACGCCGGCCTCCAGGAAGGCAACTGCACGGGCCGGGTCGGCGGTCACGCCGTTGCGGCCTTCCGTGAAGATCGCGGCGAGATCGTTCATGGCATAGGTGTGCCCCATCGCGGCCGCCTTGAGCAGCAGGTCCAGACCTTTGGCGGTATCAGGCTTGACGCCATAGCCATTGAACAAGGCGCGGCCCCACGACGTCATGCCGTAGGGATCGCCCTTGTCGGATGCCGCGGCGTAAAGCGCGTTGGCCTGCGTGCGGTCGATGACCAGACCGGTTCCCGTCGCATACATGTAGCCGAGTTCGAACACAGCACGCACATGTCCCTTCTTGGCGGCCTCCTCGATGGCTGTCTTCGCTTCCTCGACCTTGCCAGTTGCGAGCAGCGCGCGCCCCAGTTCGTAGCGGAAGCGTGGGACATCGGGATAAGCCTTCACAGCGGCTTCGCAAACCTCCACGGCGCCGGCGCCGATTTCGTTCGGCAGCAGGCCGGGAACGACGCCTTGCAGGTCCAGAGGCTCGCCGGCGGCGGAGTCGCACGGATCGACGGTTGGCGACAGTTTCATCGTGGCGGGCTTGGACGAACTGCTGTCCGCACGGATTTCGAAGCCGACCTCGACCGGCGCGGCTACGCCGATCTGAGGTTCGTAGCGCAGGCGGTCGACTTCAGCGGCCATCAGGCTGGACTGAGGTGACAGGGTTCTGTCGGGGAGCGAAAGGGTTCCTGTCGCGGGATATGCCGAAACTTTGAGACTGACCGCGGGATCGTCGGTCGGGAAATCCAGGTTAAGCGCAACCGGGCCCACGCCAACGGGAACATCAATGTCACGGTTTTCGATCGCCTCGGCGGCACCTGTGATATGAATGCCGCGCTCCACCACCTGTTGCTTTTGCTCGGCCGCGAGCGAGGCCATGACCTGTTCGCCATGGGCGCCTTCGCCGCTTTTGACCCGGAACACCAGGATGCCCTGGCTTTGACCGCCCCAATTGTCATGCGTGGCGTAGGCCAGCATATCCACCTCGTCCTGCGCGTCGACCCCCTTGGGCACATCCATCTGCAAACGCGGCAGGTCCTTGCCCTGGATCGGTTCGCCAACCTCGACAGGTTCGCCGTCCAGCATGAGGCGGCCGAGAGCAGGTGGTCTCTCGATGCTCACGGTGATCGTTCCGCCGTCGACATCGACCGGTTCCGGCAGGCCGAGATCGACTGGGCCCACTCCCGACAACACGATTTTCTCCAGCACCGGCGGCAGCGAGGGGCGGTTGCTGCGGCGCATCAGCACCACTTCGTCGATCAGCGACGAGTTCTCCCAGGGAACCTGCAGGCCTTTTGTTGCCTCCACCACATCCCGGCGCACCGCCGCCATGACCGTGCGGATCTCCTGGTTCGGGGCCAGCGCGCGACGGGAAAACGCCGCCGAAAACGGACTGAGGTCGCCGCTGCCGTCATAGGCCGCCGCCCCAGGCTCGGTGGCAAAGGCAATGAGCGTGTTCAGCGAGCTTCTGACCTGCGCGAGCCCGGCGTTGCCGGAGGTGATAAGCTGGTCTCTCAGCCAGTAATTCTTGCGCGGGAACGGATTGTTGCGGCAGGCATCGAGGACGATCACCTGGATCTTCGATTTCGAACGCATCTGTTCCAGGACATCGTTGAGCTTGATGGCCTGGACCTCGATGTCCGCCGCCTGCTTCAACGAGGCATCGACGGGAATCAGGAAGTTTTCGCCGCCGATCTGGAAACCGTGACCGGAATAGTAGACGACGGCGAGGTCGGCGCCATCGATCGCGGCAAGATAATTGCGGAACTGCTCTTCGAACTGCAGCTTGGTGAGATTGCTTGCAACGAAAACTTCGAACCCTGCCAGTCGAAACGTCTTGGAGACGTCCTCGGCATCCTTGACCGGGTTCTTCAGCGCCGGGAATTGCCGGTAGTCGGAATTGCCGATCACCAGGGCGACCCGTCGATCGGCCGACGCATCGAAGGTCGTAAGGGCCGCTACGAAGAAGACCGCGATGAATCCGCAAAGTCGGAGCATGGCCTGTTTCCACCGTCGCTACCTGATGACCACAAGCCCCCAAGGTTGCGGTATCAAGGCTGTTAAAGAGCTCACAATCAGCCGAGACAGGAACAGAAAACAAAAAACCGTCGCGACAGCAGGCACTTTCCCATCCGATCAGGATCTAAATTACCTCAGAGCCGAGCCATCCGCAATGAGTGTCAAACGGCGCCGGCATGGCTGTCTGGATCCGACGCACCCGCCAAGTCCCAATCCAACGACGGGTGCGCCTGATGCCATCCATCGGCTCCCACGGTGGACGGGAAGCGGTCCACCGAAGCCTTTCCGGTTCGATTTTCTTCGCCAAGAATCCTGCGGTTTCCGACAATGATCATCGCGTGTCGCAAAAAAGCTTTTTGGTATCAATCACTTCGCGTCGCTTCCGAGCGCACCCAGTTCCTATTTGTGATACACATTGTGAGACCTACTGTGATACAAATTATGTCCCAAAGGTAAACTTTTACAATAAATTCAATTACTTACTGGAAAACCGATGGTACCGTTGGCTGGGATCGAACCAGCGACCTCCGGATCCACAATCCGGCGCTCTAACCATCTGAGCTACAACGGCACGTTGCCCGAGCGGATCGAAACAGAAACTCATCCGCCCGCTCTGTCGTTCGGCGATGCGTCCTTACGGGCTTATGGATTCTAATTCAAGGCTTTTGGAAAGCAAAGGTCACTTCCCCACATCGACGCGGCATTTGCCTGGCAAGAAGACCAGGCGCCGGACAAAGAAAAAGGCCGGCGGGAGGAGGTGCCGGCCTTTTCCTGTTACGAGCCAGCGGGAGGAGGTGCTGGCTGGTCACCCCGGGGAGCAGAGGGAGGAGGTTCCACTCACCGGGTATTCCTTGATGGCTGCCATCATACACCCGATCGTTTTTAAGAAAATGCGACCTTTTGTTGCATCTTCCGATCATGCGCAAATGTTAGGCAACCTTGATTTCCTTCATCGCCTTCTCGAAGGCGGTCTTGATCGGCTTGGAGACGTCCTCGGCCGCCTTGGAGGCAACGGCCTGGAAGTCCTTGGCCTGCTCGACGGTCGATTCGACGCGCTTGCGCAGGAAGGCGGTCTGCAGCTCGACGACTTCCGACAGCGACTTGGCGCCGATCAGGGCCTCGAGGTGGGAAAAACCGGCCTCGGCATTGGCACGCAAAGCGGAGATGGTCTTGAGCGACAGGTCGTTGGAAACGGTCTTGGCGGTCTCGTAGGTCGACTCCAGAGCCTTCTGGGTCTCCTCGGCGCCGGTCTTCAGCTTGGCGTAGGCCTCTTTCGACTGCTCAACGCCCTTTTCGGCGAAAGCGCGGATCTGGTCGGTGGCCTTGGAAGCGTCGAAGCTCGGGAATTCAACGTTTTCGATCGTCTCGGCGGTCTTGGTCCTGGACATTTTCCATCCTTTTCAGCGGCAGCGGCTTTGACAGAAAGCCGTCTCGTTCATGTATGATGGCAATATAAAGGCAAATTTTGTGCATTGCAATATCTTTGTTGCAGTGCACCATAAATTTCTTTGGGCCGTTAACCAAGAGCCCAGATTCCGGCCTTTGCACGTTCTGGCTTGTGGACCTTCGCGCCTCCGGCTTTTATTAACAAAGCGTTAACTGCAAAATCGCCGCTCCGTGAGGTCCGCCAAGCGCATGCCGTCCGAATACTCCTTCCTCGATGTCGCCGTGCTCGACGCGGTCCGCCAGCGCTTTGCGGCAGGCGACGCGATCGCGATCCTGTCGGCGGATCTGGAGCAGGTGATCTGGGCCAACGGGCCAGGAGCCGCGATGTTCGGGTATCCCGACATCGAGGCGATCATCGGCGCCTCGGCGCAGTTGCCCGTGATCGCCAGGCGCCAGATCATGGCGACCAGCGGATTTCCCGAGATTGGCAGTGACCGCGCCATCATGGTGCGGCTGGCGACCGGAATGACCAGCCGCGCCGTCGGCTTCCTGGCCAGTGCGGTGACCATGCCGGACGCCGAAAAGGCGATCATGCTGGCAGTCCCGGCGGCTCAGACCGGGTCACGCAATGCCAGCGAAATCGCCGCGCGCGCCATTAGCGGCTTCACCGAGGATGGTCATTTCATCGCCTTTGTCGATGCCAGGGGCAGCGTCGAGGCGGCCTCGGAAGGATTTTCGGCACTGGGCATCCTGCCGGAGACGCTGGCGGCACTGGTTGCCGACGTCGCAGCCGAGAGCGACCGCATCGTCAAGCGCCTTGTCCCCGGCGGCACGGCCTCCTATCCGGCTGGGCTGGCAAGATTAACCGAGGAGCGGCATCTGCTGGTGGTGATCGACGAGGACCAGCTCGACGACACCGCCCCCGCGGGCGAACATCCTAGGCAAACCATTGCCGAGGGGGCACCTGCTGGCGATGCGGCTTCCCAGCCGGAACAGGGTCGCCAGACATTGACCGACGAACCAGGCGCCGCGTTGCCGACCGAGGACGTCGCCGGATCGCGGCCGCATGCGATCGCCGACGCGACCGTACAGACGCCGACAGCGGCCAATAGCGATCAGCCGGCATTGGAGCGCACGCCGGCGCAGCACGACCATTGGTACTTCAACGCCGGCGAGGACGGAGGGCAACAGGCGCCGCGACCCGCCGCGCCCGGACCTGAAGCTCCGGCCGAACCGGCGGCCCTGGAAATCCAGTCCACTTCCGCGGCCACGCCGACGACCGTCTCGGCGATGGACCGCGCCGCGGCGCCGGTGCGTTTCGTCTGGCGCACCGATGCCGAAGGCAAGTTCAGCGCGCTGTCGCCGGAATTCGCCGACATCGTTGGCAAGCCGGCGGCCGACGTGATCGGCCGCCGCTTCAGGGATGTCGCCGCTACATTCGGTCTCGACCCCTCCGGCGAGATATCGGGGCTCCTCGAACGGCGCGATACCTGGTCCGGGCGCTCCGTGCTGTGGCCGGTCGTCGGCACCGATCTGAAGATACCGGTCGACCTGGCGGCGCTGCCTGTCTATGGCCGCAGCCGCGCCTTCGAGGGTTTCCGCGGCTTCGGCGTCGCCCGCGCCAGCGACGCGGTCGTCGATCCGGAGGCCATCGGTATGGCGCTGGTGCCCAATGGCCAGGCCGCGGCGACGCCGGAACCGCCGAACGCCGAAGAGCCCAAGGCCGAGGACACGCAGGCATCGGATCCGTTCAAGGGCGAGGTGCCGGCGTTGACTATCGTGCCGAAACAGGAGCGGCGCTTTGCCGACAAGGTGATCCGGCTCGCCGAACATCGCCAGCCAGCCAACGACAAGGGTCTGTCGACCCTGGAACGCAGCGCGTTCCGCGAAATCGGCGAGCGGCTGAAGAAGGATAGCGCTCCGGTCGAGCCGCCAGAGGCTGAGACTGCGGAGGCGTCGACAGCGGAGGCCGAGGCTCCGCTCAAGGTGTCCGGCGATCCGATGCACAGCGGCGTCATCCCTGCGTCAGGGCCAGAGAACGAACCGGTCGAGCCATCCGATGTCGATGCCGAAGACGAGCAGGATCTGGCACGGCTTGACGGTCACGCGGACGAAGCCCCTCGTGACGCACGCTCGGGGATGAATGTGACGGGCTCGTTGCTCGACTATGCCGGCCAAGATGACGAACGTGGCCCCGCGGCGGCGGAACCAGAGAACACCGCTGCCGTTTCGCCCGGCGAAGAGCCTGAAGCCACTGACGCGACACATGATGGCCTCGATGACGACAGCATGACGTCAGCGGATTTTCGCGATGCCGAAGACAGTGAGGATTGGGCGCAGCCCGACGAGGAAGCCGCGCCGCCCGACGAGCAGGCGGTTGCCGAGGAAGTCGTCAATGCAGGCGACGCTGCGGAAATACGCGTCGAGCGCCCTCGCCTGCAGGTTCCGCCGCTCAAGGCCGAAGGGTTCGTGCCGTCGGCGTTTTCCGCCGGAGATGAACACAAGGCTCCGGACACGTCGCTGCTCGGCAAGCTCCCCGTGCCGCTGCTCATCCATTCCGGGGACCAGTTGCATTATGCGAATGAGGAATTCCTCAGCCTGACCGGCTACGAGGCGCTTGACGATCTGGCGGATGCGGGCGGCCTCGGCGCGTTGTTTGCCGACCCCTATGCCGATGACGGCGTTTCCGACGGCACCGATCGCGCGTTGCGGTTGAAAACACGTGACGGACAGGAATTCCCGATCGAGGCCATTTTGCGCTCGGTTCCCTGGCGCGACGGCAAGGCGCTGATGCTGGTCGTGCGACGCTCCGGCGAGGATGATGCGCCGGCGAGCCTGCATGTCGTTGGCGACGAGCAGACGCAGCCGGATATTTCCGAGCTCAAGGCGCGCATCGCCGAGATGCGCACCATTATCGACACCGCCACCGACGGCGTCGTGCTGATCGGCCGTGACGGCACCATCCGATCGATCAGCCGGCCGGCCGAAGCACTGTTCGGCTTCGACAGCGACGATGTGACCGGCAAGCCGTTCGCCTCGCTGTTTGCGATCGAAAGCCAGCGCGCGGCACGCGACTATCTCAATGGGCTGTCCGAGCCCGGCGTGGCGAGTGTCATGAACGACGGCCGCGAGGTGATCGGGCGCGAATCGCAAGGACGCTTCATTCCGCTGTTCATGACCATCGGCCGGCTGCCCAACGACAGCGGCTTCTGCGCCGTCGTTCGCGACATCACGCAGTGGAAGCGGGCCGAAGAGGACTTGACGCAGGCACGTGCGGTGGCCGAGCGCGCGTCCTCGCAGAAGACCGATTTTCTGGCCCGCATCAGCCACGAGATCCGCACCCCGCTCAATGCCATCATCGGTTTTTCGGAATTGATGGTCGACGAGAAATTCGGACCTGTCGCCAACGACCGCTACCGCGACTATCTGCGCGATATCAACCGCTCGGGCAATCATGTGCTCGACCTGGTCAACGACCTTCTCGACATCTCCAAGATCGAGGCTGGCCAGCAGGAGATGGCCTATGAGGCGGTGTCGCTCAACGACACGCTGGCCGAAACGGTGGCGATGATGCAGCCGCAGGCCAACCGCGAACGGGTCATCATCCGCTCCAGCTTCGCTTCGCGGCTGCCGGAAGTGGTGGCGGACCTGCGCAGCGTGCGCCAGATCGCGCTCAACATCCTGTCGAATGCCATCCGCTACACCCAGGCCGGCGGCCAGGTGATCGTCTCGACCGCCTATGAGACGTCGGGCGACGTCGTCATGCGGGTGCGCGACACCGGCATCGGCATGAGCCATGCCGAGATCGAGCAGGCGCTGAAGCCGTTCAAGCAGATCAACGCCCTGAAGCGCGGACGCGGCGACGGGACCGGGCTTGGACTGCCGTTGACCAAAGCGATGGTGGAAGCCAACCGTGCCCGGTTCACCATCAATTCGACACCGGGCGAAGGCACCCTGGTCGAGGTGGCTTTTCCGTCGACCCGTGTGCTCGCGGAATAGGTCAGCCCTCTACGGTCCCGATAAAAAGAAAAGGCGCCCAAAGGACGCCTTAAGAGATGGGATTGCTGTCACAACGGGGGCTTGAGCGAATTCGGATCCTCGGGGCTGAGGAACGGGATTTCTCCCTCAAGTTACGTGCGACTATCGACGCCGGACCTTAACAACTCCTTACCGGGGCGCCGGAAAATTTACGAATGTGTACCACTCATGAAATCTAGGTAAATTCCAGCGAGATATTTCGTTAACCATGCCGGCTGCCAATTACTCGGCCAGTTGCGGCAGGTTCTTGAACAGCTCAAGCGCCTCTGGATTGGCGAGCGCTTCCTTGTTCTTGATGGCGCGGCCATGCACGATGTCGCGCACCGCAAGCTCGGTGATCTTGCCCGACTTGGTGCGCGGGATGTCGGTGACGGCGACGATCCTTGCCGGCACGTGCCGCGGGCTCGCGCCGCTACGGATTTTTGCCCGTATGCGTTTTTCCAGATCCTCGTCGAACTGCACGCCGGCGGCTAGCCGCACGAACAGGACGACGCGCACGTCGTTGTCGAAGTCCTGTCCGATGCACAGTGCTTCCAGGATCTCAGGCATCTGCTCGACCTGGTTGTAGATCTCCGCCGTGCCGATCCTCACCCCGCCCGGGTTGAGCGTGGCGTCGGAGCGGCCATGGATGATGAGACCGCCATGCTCGGTCCATTCGGCGAAATCGCCATGACACCAGACATTGTCGAAGCGCTCGAAATAGGCCGCCCGATACTTCTTGCCGTCGGGGTCGTTCCAGAAGCCGATCGGCATCGCCGGAAAGGCTTTTGCGCAGACCAGCTCACCCTTTTCCTGTCGGACCGGCCTGCCATCGTCATCCCAGACATCGACTGCCAGGCCGAGGCCGGGTCCCTGGATCTCGCCGGTCCAGACCGGCTGCGTCGGCACGCCGAGCACGAAGCAGGAGACGATGTCGGTGCCGCCGGAGACCGAGGCCAGATGCACGTCCTTCTTGATGCCGTCATAGACGAAGCGGAAATCTTCCGGCGACAGCGGCGAGCCGGTGGAGGAGATTGCCCGCACAGTGGCCAGATCATGCGTGCGGATCGGCTTGAGACCAGCCTTGCGCACGGAATCGATGAACTTGGCCGAGGTGCCGAAAAAGGTCATCTTCTCGGCATCGGCGAAATCGAACAGCACATTGCCGTCGGGATAGAAGGGCGAACCGTCATAGAGCAGCAGCGTGGCACCCGAAGCGAGCCCCGACACCAGCCAGTTCCACATCATCCAGCCGCAGGTGGTGAAGTAGAAGAAGCGGTCGCCATCGGTGAGACCGGCATGCAGCCGGTGTTCCTTGACATGCTGGATCAGCGTGCCGCCGGCCGAATGGACGATGCATTTGGGAATGCCGGTCGTTCCCGACGAAAACAGGATGTAGAGCGGATGCGAAAACGGCAGCGGCTCGAAAGTGACAGGCTTGCCGGCGAAGGGCGACAGCGCCTCTTCCAGCGCTACCGCCTTGTCGATGGTCCCGGCGACATCGCTCGATGTGCCGAGATAGTCGACGACCAGGATCTTGCGGACAGTGCCGAGCTTGGCCGCGACCGCGGCGATCTTGCAGGCGACTTCGATCGCCTTGCCATTGTACCAATAACCATCCGGCGCGATGAAGACGACGGGCTCGATCTGGCCGAACCTGTCGAGTACGCCCTGCTCGCCGAAATCGGGAGAGCAGGACGACCACACGGCACCGATCGAGGCGGCGGCCAGCATGGCGGCGACGGTCTCCGGCATGTTGGGCATCATGGCGGCAATGCGGTCGCCCTTCTTCACCTTGAGCGACAGGAAAAGCTGCTGCAGCCGCGAGGTCAGCGCGTGCAACTCGTTCCAGGACAGCCGGCGCTCGACCTTGTCTTCGCCGCGAAACACGATTGCGTCGCCTGAGCCGGTCTTCTTCAGCAGATTCTCGGCGAAATTCAGTGTCGCATCGGGAAAGAAAGAAGCGCCGGGCATCTTGTCGCCGTCGACGAGCAGGTTATCGCCCTTGTCGCCGACGATGCCGCAGAAATCCCAGACCAGGCTCCAGAACCCTTCACGGTCATCGACCGACCAGGCATGAAGCTGCGAATACGAGGAAAAAGCTACGCCGGCTTTCACTCCGGCGGCCCTGGTGAAGGCGGTCAAGGGTGCTGCGTCAATCTGGTCTTGCGTCGGGGTCCAGAGCGGTTGTCCGGCAGCCATGATCGTTCCTCCACGGTCGCCATCGCTTATGCATATCGCAGCGCAGCAGAGCAAGATTTTGTTCGGCTGATGCGACCAGATGTGCGCAAATGCCATCGCCGGGCCATAAAGACTTGAAATGCCTCAGCCCTAAGTCGTAGTGACAACTTGAAGTCGTAGTGACGGCCGGAAGTCGTGGTCACGACTGCAGTCGTGGTGACGACTGGGGTCGTGGTGACGACTGGGGTTACACCCGTCGGGCGATTTGTCGGAATGGAAGCATACGGGGCCATATGCCATCATCTATGATCCGGCGCGGAATATGGGCGATCGGCGCTGCCGTGATCGTCGTCGCGCTGGTCGTTGCCGCCCTGCCGCTGATCGCCTCCACCCGTATCGTGCGCGACCGCATCGCCTGGGAAATGAGTGCGTGGAGCGGCTTCCGGGTCGCCATCGACGGTTCGCCGCGCATCGAGGTCTGGCCGACATTCCGCGCAATCCTGACCGATGTGACGCTTTCGCAATGGACCGACACCGAGGCGCCGCCGGTGGTCGAGGCAGAACGGGTCGAGATCGATCTTTCCGCCATGGCGGCGCTACGCGGCGACGTGGTGTTTGCGACGGCGCGGCTGGTGCGGCCGACGATCCGGGTTCAGCGCACGCCTGCCGGCCTTTTCCTGCCTGCTGTCCCGACCGGCGGGCGCATCACGCGCTCCATCGACACGGCGCGCGGCGTGGTCAATGCCGACCCCGCCAAGCCGGACCTCGACAAGCTGCCTACCGACACCTTCGGCACGGTCGAGTTTCGCGACGGCCGAATGGTCGCCTCCATCGGCGGCAAGGACGTCGAGATCCTGAGCAGTTTGAACGGTCAGGCGAATTGGGCGGCGATGAACAGCAATGCGACGCTGTCGGCAACAGGGATCTGGCGGGGCGAAAGCGTCGCGCTGGACGTCGCCTCGGCCAAACCGCTTGTGCTGTTTGCCGGCGGCACGGCGCCGCTGGCGCTGTCCTTCAAGGCGGCACCCGCCACCTTCTCGTTCGACGGCACGGCCAGCATGTCTGAAAATACCTATTTCGACGGTCAGGCGAAGTTCTCGGCACCCTCGCTGCGGCGCGTCCTGGAATGGTCGCAGGCCGGCATCGCTCCGGGCGCGGCGATCGGCTCGGTCAGCATTTCGAGCAAGATCACCGCGACCGGCGGGCGCGTCAAGTTCGACAACACGGCGATTGCGCTCGACAACAATCCGGGGATGGGTGCACTGGACCTCTCGCTTGGTGAAGCACAACCGGTAATCTCCGGCACGCTCGCCTTCGACACGCTCGACCTCAGATCGTTTCTGTCGGCCTTCACCCCGCTGGTGCCGACCGGAGGGGCGGGACCCGGCGAAATCGACACAAGTTTCGCCGACAAGATCAATCTCGATCTGAGGCTGTCGGCAGCCCACGCCACGGCGGGGCCTATCCAGCTCGCCGACGTCGCCGCCACCGCCCAGGTCAAGGATGGTCTGTCCGTCTTCGACATTTCCGATGCCTCGGCCTTCGGCGGCAACATCCAGACCAGCCTTCGCTTCGATCGCAAGCCGGAAGGCTCGCAGGTCGAGATCCGCCTTCTGGCGTCCGACATCGACGGCGGTGCTTTCGGCACGGCGGCAGGGATGACGCGGCTGGTGCCGGTCGGCACGGGCACCGTCTCGGTGATCCTCAAGGGGCCGGGCAGAACCTGGGATTCCATCTTCGACAATGCCGACGGCTCGGTCTCGGCGACGTTCGGGCCGGGTGCGTTGAGCAAGCTCAACCTGCCGGCCTTCCTCAAACATACCGAACAGGGCGGCTTCTTCGCGCTCGACGATGTCTCTGACGGAACATTGCCGATCGACGGTGCTGAGATCAAGGCCACCATTTCGAAGGGCGTAGCGCGGATCGACAAGGCCGAGGCCAATTCAGCGAAGTACAAGATCTGGCTATCCGGCATCGCGTCCTACGCCGGGCGCGGACTGGCCTTGTCCGGCGGCGTCATTCAGCCTGAGCAGGCGGCAACGCAGGCCAACGGCCAGCAAGGTCCCAACCAGTCGTCGTTCTTCGTCGGCGGGACATGGAGCACGCCGTTCATTTCCCCGATCAGCCGCGGCGTTTCGGGGGAATAGGCCGCCACCGCGCCTCCTATCTTTCACCCGCGCTGCGCGGCCTGCTCGTCGAGCTGGCGCTGCACCTCACGCCGTTTGTTGGCAAGCGAGGCGATGATGACGCCAATCGCCACGACGGCGATCAGAATGGTACAGGCGGCGTTGATTTCCGGCGTCACGCCGAGGCGAACCTGGCTGTAAATCTTCATCGGCAGCGTCGTCGCGCCCGGCCCGGAGGTGAAGCTGGCGATGACCAGATCGTCGAGCGAAAGGGTGAAAGCCAGCATCCAGCCGGAGACGATCGCCGGCATGATAACCGGCAATGTGATCTGGAAGAAGGTCTTCACCGGCGTTGCGCCAAGATCCATCGCGGCTTCTTCCAGCGAGCGGTCGAAGGTCATGAGGCGCGACTGCACGACCACGGCGACGAAGCACATGGTCAGCGTGATGTGGGCGAGCGTCACGGTGAGGAAGCCGCGGTCGAGCCCGACGGCGACAAAGAGCAGCAGCAGCGACAGGCCGGTGATGACTTCCGGCATGACCAGCGGCGCAAAGACCATGCCGGAGAATAGCACCCTGCCCTTGAAGCGCGTGTAGCGGGTCAAGGTGAGTGCCGCCAGGGTGCCCAGCACCGTCGCAACCGTGGCCGAGATCAGGCCAACACGCGCCGTCACCCAGGTCGCGTCCATGAGGCCTTGGTTGTGGAACAGCGAGACGTACCATTTGGTCGAGAAACCGCCCCAGACCGTGACCAGTTTCGATTCGTTGAACGAGAAGACGATGAGCAGCACGATCGGCAGATAGAGAAAGGCAAATCCAAGCACGATCGAGGTGATGTTGAAGCGGCTCCAGGTGGCGTTCATGAGGTCACCTGTCCATTTCCTGAGCGCGCGCCTGGGCCCGCTGGAAGAGCATGATCGGCACGATCAGCAGCAACAGCAGGATGACGGCGACGGCCGACGATACCGGCCAGTCGCGATTGGCGAAGAACTCGTTCCACAACGTCTTGCCGATCATCAGCGTCTGCGATCCGCCGAGCAGATCGGGAATGACGAACTCGCCGACGGCCGGAATGAACACCAGCAGACAGCCCGCGATGACGCCGGGCAGCGATAGCGGGAAGGTGATCTTCCAGAACGCGCTGGTCGGCGGACAGCCGAGATCCTTGGCTGCCTCGATCAGCGAATAGTCCATCTTCTCAAGCGCGGAATAGAGCGGCAGCACCATGAACGGCAGGTAGGAATAGACGATGCCGATGAAGATCGCCGTATAGGTGTTGAGGATGATCAGCGGCTGGTGGATGACGCCGGTGGCGAGCAGCAGCTGATTGAGCAGCCCTTCGGGCTTGAGAATGCCGATCCAGGCGTAGACGCGGATCAGGAACGAGGTCCAGAACGGCAGGATCACCAGCATCAGCAAGGTTGGGCGGATCGTCGCCGGCGCGCGCGCCATGCCGTAGGCGATGGGATAGCCGACGAGCAGTGTCAGGACCGTCGAGACCGCGGCGATGATGACGCTGGTCACATAGGCGTTGAAGTAGAGCGCGTCCTGCGTCAGCCAGGCGTAGTTGTCGAGGCTGAGTTGTTTCAGCTGGGCGAGGAACCCGGAAACTCCGCCGCTGAAATCGAGCGCCGGCGTATAGGGCGGAATGGCGATCGCCGTCTGCGACAGCGAGATCTTGAAGACGATGACGAACGGAATGAGGAAGAAGAACAGCAGCCAGACATAAGGGATGATGATGACCAGTCGGCCAACGAAGGCAGCACCCAGCCTGGCGAGGATGGATTTGCCGGCATTGGTCGTCGGAGAGGCTGATGCGGTGGTGACGGCGGCGCTCGACATGGTCGCCCCTACCGCGTCAGCACGACGCCGGCGTCGGGCCGGAAGGAAACCCAGGCGCGGTCGTTCCAGCTCAACGGATCCTCGGTGATGCGGGCCGCGTTCATGGTGCTGGCGCGCACCACCTGGCCGTCGTCCAGCCTGACATGATAGACGGTCATGTCGCCGAGATAGGCGATGTCGTAGACCTCGCCCTCGATGGCGTTGACCGCCTCGGCCGGTTTCTTCGACGACACCTTGATCTTTTCGGGCCTGATGGCGAAGGTGACGGCCGTCCCGGCGCCGGCGGTGCCGGCATTGTCGGTGCGGATGGTGATGCCGTTGCCGGCATCGATGCTGGCGCTGCCGGCCTCGCCACGCGCGATCTTGCCCTCGAACATGTTCACATTGCCGACGAAGCCGGCGACGAAGCGGGACCCCGGCGCCTCGTAGACTTCGGCCGGCGTTGCCACCTGCATCACCTCGCCCTTGTCGATGATGGCGATGCGATCGGCCATGGTCATCGCCTCTTCCTGGTCGTGGGTGACGACGACGAAGGTCAGGCCGAGGTTCTGCTGCAGGTCCATCAGTTCGAACTGCGTCTCCTCACGCAGCTTCTTGTCGAGAGCGCCAAGCGGCTCGTCGAGCAGCAACACCTTCGGCCGCTTGGCGACCGAGCGGGCGAGCGCGACGCGCTGGCGCTGGCCGCCGGACAGTTGGTGCGGCTTGCGCTTGGCGAACTGCTCGAGTTTGACCAGCTTCAGCATCTCGGCAACGCGCGATGCGATCTCGGGCTTCGGCATGCCGTCCTGCTTGAGGCCGAAGGCGATGTTGTTCTCGACCGTCATATGCGGGAACAGCGCATAGGACTGGAACATCATGTTGACAGGCCGCCGGTAGGGCGGGATGCCGCGCAGATCCTGGCCATCGAGCAGAATGCGGCCGGCTGTCGGCTCCTCGAAGCCGGCGAGCATCCTGAGCAGCGTCGACTTTCCACAACCGGAAGCACCGAGCAGCGCGAAGAACTCGCGCTCGAAGATGGTCAGAGACAGATTGTTGACGGCGGTGAAGTCACCGAACTTCTTGGTGACGTTGTCGAACTGGATGTACGGCTTGGCGTTCGGGTCGTTCCACGGTGCAAAATCCCTGCGGATGCTGCCAAGCGATTTCATGTCCCACTCCGTCCTGATTCTTGCTTCTTGCCCCAGGTAGAAACGGTCCCGGCAGGTGGCTGCCGGGACCGTGTCGGATTGCTTACTGGCCAGTGACGATCTTGGTCCAGGTGCGCGTGATGACGCGCTGGGTCTTGGGATCGTACGGCGAGACGGTGTAGAGCTTCTTTATGGTCTCGGCATCGGGATAAACCGAAGGATCCTCCAACAATGCCTTGTCGACGAATTGCTGCGAGGCCTTGTTGCCGTTTGCGTAGAGCACGTAGTTCGACGACTTGGCGATAACTTCCGGCTTCATCATGTAGTTGATGAACTCGAGCGCCTCCGCGACATGCGGCGCGTCGGCAGGGATCGCCATCTGGTCGAACCACATCTGCGCGCCCTCCTTCGGCACGGAATAGCCGATTTCGACGCCCTGCTTGGCCTCGACCGCGCGGTTGCGGGCCTGGAACACGTCACCCGACCAGCCAACGGCCAGGCAGATATCGCCGTTGGCGAGCGCGTTGATGTATTCGGAGGAGTGGAACTTCCTGATGTAAGGCCGGACCTTGAGCAAGGTCTCCTCGGCCTTGGCGATATCATCGGGTGACGTGCTGTTCGGGTCGAGGCCGAGATATTTCAGTGCGGCCGGAATGATGTCGGCCGGCGAGTCCAGCACGTAGACACCGCAGTCCTTCAATTTGGCCAGGCTATCGGGATTGAAGAAGACATCCCAGCTGTCGATCTTGTCGGTGCCGAGTGCCGCCTGCACCTTCTTGATGTTGTAGCCGATGCCAACCGTGCCCCACATGTAGTTGACCGAGTATTCGTTGCCGGGGTCGTACTTGGCGGTGCGCTCGGTAACCGTATCCCACATGTTGGAAATGTTGGGCAGTTTCGACTTGTCGAGCTTCTGGAACACACCGGCCTGGATCTGGCGCGCGAGGAAGTTGCCGCTGGGCACGACGACGTCGTAGCCGCTGCCGCCGGCAAGCAGCTTGGTTTCCAGGATTTCGTTGGAATCGAAGGTGTCATAGACGACCTTGATGCCGGTTTCCTTGGTGAAATCGTCGATGATCGAACTGTCGATGTAGTCCGACCAGTTGAAGACGTTGACGACACGATCCTCGGCGTGACCGCCGACGGTGAAAAGTGTCAGGAATGCCGAGGTTGCCGAAAGCCAGAGCGCTTTGCGGATCATGCTATTCTCCTTTGATGAGTGTTCCTTCACCGGCTCGTCGCGATATCAGCGCGACCGGCATTTTCTTCAGACTATTGAGCTTTCCAAGGGGCGACAAGCGCGAACTGCCGAGACCATGCAGGCGGTTCGATGAGATGGCTCGATGCCCCTGAGGCGGGCTGGGAGGCATACCGTCATAGGCTTTCGCCGTGGCGCGGGCAGAGATACGACGATATGGTCCGGTCTCGATCGGACCGGCTGGGAGACTTGGCAAGATACGCCTGTCTTGTTGTTGCCGTATTCCCAGCCTGCCCGTGCTGCAGCGACGTTGTCAATGGCAAAGCTGCAGGCCGCTTCAATTAGGCGACGGCACCCCGGTGACCCCGGCGCGTTCGGGCCGTGCCTGGCGCTTGAATTCGAGCCCGATATGGACGAGCAGCGCCGTGACAACCACCGCACCGCCAATGATGGTGCGCCCCGACGGCACCTCGGAATGGATGAGCCAGACCCATATCGGACCGAGGATCGGTTCGAACGTGCCGAGCAGCGCCGCGATGGCCGCCGGTATCAGCCGCGCTCCGGTGGCGAAGAAGGCGAGGCCGAGGCCGAGATTGACCACGCCGAAGGCAAACAGAAAGCCCATGTCGCTGACCGACACGGCGAAGGTCGATGCCTGCGAGACGGCAAAGCCGGCCGCGAGCATGGTGCCGAGGCACGTCGCTGGCGTCATGCGCACGCCGGAAAACCGCCGGGTGATGACGGTGGCGACCGAGAACATGACCGCGATCAACAGCGCCAGCCCATCGCCTATGGGCGAGACGGCGCCATCCAGCGATTCCGACACCATGATGGCGACGCCGGTGATGACGGCGGCGATTGCCACCCATGTCGCGACACCAACCCTTTCGCGAAACAATGCCCAGGCAAACAGCGCCGCCAGCAACGGCACGCCGGCCTGCATCAACAGGATGTTGGCGACGGTGGTGTAGGCCAGCGCGACGACAAAGGCTGTGGATGCGGTGGCGAAGCAGATCCCGACGGCAAGGCCGGGCAGACCCATGTCGCGGAACAGCTTCAGCGTGCCACGCCAGCCGTCACGCCAGACCATGAAGCAGACCAGGAAGGCGGCTGCCCAGACGGAGCGCCAGAAAATGACCGTCCAGCTGTCACCGACAGTGATGAAGCGGGCGATGGTGCCGCCGAAACTCCACATCAGCGCCGACAGGAAGACCAAAAGCATGCCGACGCGTTCCTCGCGCGGCGAGACGGCTGGCGATGCGACGATCGGCGATGCGGTATCGATCATGAGCGCGACTGTCGGGCTTTTGTGGACGGGACGATGCGCAAGGGACGACAAAAAGATGCTCTGTTCGCGTACCGCAAAGGCGCAGGCCGGAACTGAGCCAGCGGCCGGCGACAATTGTGGCACCTTGCTCCTATTTCAGAGGAACACGGCTACTGGAAATCGAAGGCACTCAGGCCCGTCACCATCTCGTCGAGGCCGAGCGGGCGCGTCACCGGCGGCTCGGCGCGCGCCAGGCAGCCGACGCGTTCGCAAAGCCGGCAGGCAGGCCCGACCGGCGTCGCCGCGATACTGCCAGCCTTTGCGGTGATTGCCGCACCGGGTAATGCCGCGCCATAGACGATGTCGTCACGAAAGCCGATGTCGCAGCCAAGCAGCAATGCGGTGCGGCGCGGGCGTTCCGAGAACGCGCCTTGCGGCCCTTCCAGTGTGCGGGCGATGCACAGGAACTCGGCGCCGTCGGGCATTTCCACCGTCTCGACAAAGATCTGGCCGGGTTGGGTGAAGGCAACATGCACGGGCAGCTTGGGACAGCCGCCGCCAAAGCGGCTTTGCGGAAACCCCTGGCTGCCGGCCTTGCGGAAGCGGTTGCCGGCATTGTCGACCTCCAGCATGAAGAACGGCACGCCCGAGGCACCCTGCCGCTGCAGCATGGTCAGCCGGTTGGCTGCCTGTTCGAAAGAGACCCCGAAGCGCGAACGCAGGACATCGATGTCATAGCGGGCGCGCACGGCAGCCGCATGAAAGGCCTGATAGGGCATCATCAGCGCATGCGCCGCATAACGGCCAAGTTCGAAGCGGGCCAGGCGGCGCGCCTCGTCGGTGCTCAGCTTGAGCGCCTGGATCTCGCCGGCGACCGCGACCGTCATGCGGATCAGGCAGGCCTCCATCGCGACTTCGCGCAGCTGGTCGAACGGCGACAGCCGTTCGGACAGGAACAGGCGCTGCGAATGACGATCATAACGGCGGCGCCAGTTCGGCATGGTCGCGACCGGCAGCACCTTGACCACGATGCCATATTCGCGCTTCAGCCAGGCCTTCAGCGCGCCGAACAGATCGTCGCCGGGATCGAGCACCGAGGTGAACGCCGCGGCCTCCTCCTCGAGGGCAGCAAAATGGTTCGGCCGGCGCTCGAAAATCTCGTGCACCTCGTCGATCGGCAGGCGGGCGCCGGAAAGCGCCGTCGCCCGACCTTCGCGCGCCAAAAGCTCGTTGAGATCGGACAGGCGCTCGGCCTGCTCGCGATAGGCGCGGAACAGTTTTATCACCGCCGCGGACGCATTGGGCGCCGCCTCGGCAAGCTCGATCAGTTCCTGATCACCCGGCAACTCGCCGACCAGCAGAGGGTCGGTGAACACTTCCTTCAAGGCAGCGACAGATCCCCTCGCCTCGCCCTGCAGCTCGTGTGGATCGACCTTGTAGACGGAGGCCAGCCTGAGGATCAGCTGCACCGTCAGCGGCCGCTGGTTGCGCTCGATCAGATTGAGATAGGATGGCGAAATGCCAAGACCCTCGGCCATCGCCGTCTGGGTCAGGCCCTTGGCGTTGCGGATGCGGCGGATGCGCGGCCCGGCGAAGATCTTCTGGTCAGCCACGGACTGTCCTTTACAGCATTTACACGAATTTTCTGGCTTTGGCCTTTTACAACAATGACAAATTTACAATGCACCTCTGTAAAACACAACACAGGTTTTCTCTTATATTCTGCCGGCTTTGTGGATTTATGTGGCTGATTTCGCGCAGAAATGTAAATCCAGTCATACCCAACGACCCCAAATTCTTGACGCCTTGACACAGATCAGCAATCCCTCGGAGTGACCAATGACTGATTTTTACAACCTCGTCCCATCGGCCCCGGAAGGTCGCTTCGACGGTATCGAACGGCCCTACTCCGCGGCGGATGTGAAGCGCCTGCGCGGTTCGGTGCAGATCCGCCAGAGCCTCGCCGAAATGGGCGCCAACCGGCTGTGGAAGCTGATCCACGAGGAGGACTTCGTCAACGCGCTCGGCGCCATGTCCGGCAATCAGGCGATGCAGCAGGTGCGCGCCGGGCTGAAGGCGATCTACCTGTCGGGCTGGCAGGTTGCCGCCGACGCCAACACGGCTGGTGCGATGTATCCGGACCAATCGCTCTACCCGGCCAATGCGGCGCCCGAACTGGTCAAGCGCATAAACCGCACGCTGCAGCGCGCCGACCAGATCGAGACCTCCGAAGGCAACGGGCTTTCGGTCGAGACCTGGTTCGCGCCGATCGTTGCCGACGCGGAAGCCGGCTTCGGCGGACCGCTCAACGCCTTCGAAATCATGAAGGCCTTCATCGAGGCGGGCGCCGCCGGCGTCCACTATGAGGATCAGCTTGCGTCGGAAAAGAAATGCGGCCATCTCGGCGGCAAGGTGCTGATCCCGACCGCGGCGCACATCCGCAACCTCAATGCCGCGCGCCTGGCGGCGGACGTGATGGGCACGCCGACCCTGGTCGTCGCGCGCACCGATGCGGAAGCCGCCAAGCTGCTCACCTCGGACATCGACGAACGCGACCAGCCTTTCGTCGACTACGACGCCGGGCGCACGGTGGAAGGTTTCTACCATGTCAGGAACGGCATCGAGCCCTGCATCGCCCGCGCCATCGCCTATGCGCCTTACGCGGATCTGATCTGGTGCGAGACCTCGAAACCCGACCTGGCACAGGCCAGGAAATTCGCTGAGGGCGTGCGCAAGCATCATCCCGACAAGCTGCTCGCATACAATTGCTCGCCCTCGTTCAACTGGAAGAAGAACCTCGACGACGCGACGATCGCCAGGTTCCAGAAGGAGCTCGGCGCCATGGGCTACAAGTTCCAGTTCATCACGCTCGCCGGCTTCCACCAGCTCAATTACGGCATGTTCGAACTGGCGCGCGGCTACAAGGCGCGGCAGATGGCGGCCTATTCCGAGTTGCAGGAAGCGGAGTTCGCGGCCGAAGCCAATGGCTACACCGCGACCAAGCACCAGCGCGAGGTCGGCACCGGCTATTTCGACGCCGTGTCTATGGCGATCACCGGCGGCAAGTCGTCGACCACCGCCATGCATGAATCGACCGAGCACGCGCAGTTCAAACCAGCCGCGGAATAGCGGATCACAGAAATACAGAGGAAACGCCCAACAGGGCTTGGAACACAAGGAGAAGACCAATGGCATCGATAAGCCGCGTCAAGGAACGCGCCGAGGAGCAGTCGACGACGATGAGCGTCGACCAGCAGGCGACGATCCGCATGCTGGCCAACGACCTGCACCGCCTCAACCAGTCGGTGATGAAGGCGGTCGAGGCGGGCGTCTCGGTCGAGCTCGTGCGCTCGGCACGACATCACGGCGGCGACGGCAACTGGGGCGATCTGCTGATCCCGGTGATCGTCACGCAGCAGAGCCACGGCTGACCGAAATCCATGCAACCGACCCTTCACCTGCGCAGCCTCTGCGCAGGTGAATTTTCTTTTCATCAAGCTCACGTGTGGACAGTTGAGTACAGTAGCGTTGCTTGAAATTCACTGCTCCCGGCGATGATTTAGGATACTTTTATTTCAACTTGACATAGGCTCCGATCTCACGCCAATTGCGCTCCGGATTCAACTCTGCATTGAAATAGGGGCGAGCTTCTTGGCCGACTTGTGTGCCCGGTGAACCGCGAAGGCGAGACTCCAAGACATCCGAATCTGGCGACCCGTGACTCGAGCGCCGAGGCGATCCGTGATCCGTCGCAGGTGCTTGTCGTCGGGAAATCGCCAATCAATCGCGTGGTGATTTCAAAGATCGTCGAGCGATCCGGGCTCAAGCCAATCTCGGAATCTCCCGACACGGCGGCAAGGATCTTGCGGTCCCTCATTCCCGGTGCGGTTGTCCTTGACGGCGGCGCCGACAACACGGACTGCGACAATCTGATGTCCAGCATCGCCGCGTTGCGCCGCGCCTCGGGCAAATCGCTGCCACCGGTAATCCTGCTGTCAACCAAGAATGGCACGACGGAAAGCCTGGGCCTGTCTGGTATCATCGACGTGGTGGTCGCCAAGCCGATCACGCCCGAACGGTTGCAACCGGTGATCGATCGCCTCATCGGCCGCTAAGGCAATTGCGGGAAAGTGTGTAACGGTTTTTCCGTCCGGAATCGAGCAAACTAGGTAAGGCCCGGCAATCACGGATCGATGATGCTTTCGATCAGTCCGGGCAACTGTCCGAGATCGGATATCTGGCGGAACCTCGATGCGGTTACCGGCGCTTCGACATGCTCCAGCACCCAGGTCAGTTCATGCGGCACATGGACACCCCAGCCGCCGGCCTCGATGGCCGGCACCACATCCGACTTCAACGAGTTGCCGACCATCATGCTTTTCGCGGCACCATCGCCGTGGCGGCTGAAGATCCTGCTATAGGTGGCGGCATTCTTGTCGCTGACGATCTCGACCGCGTCGAACAGATCGCCAAGGCCAGAGCCAGCCAGCTTGCGCTCCTGGTCGAAGAGGTCGCCCTTGGTGATCAGCACGAGCCGGAATGCGCCGGCAAGCTTTTCGACCGTCTCGCGGGCGTGCGGCAAGGCCTCGATCGGATGACTCAGCATTTCGCGGCCGGCATCGAGAATCTCTGCTATGACCGAGGCCGGTACGCGGCCTTGCGTGACCTCGATCGCCGTCTCAATCATCGACAGGGTAAATCCCTTGATGCCGAAGCCATAGACGGCGAGGTTGCGCCTTTCGGCCTCCAGCAATCGTGCCGAGATATGCTCGGCTTCGCCATGGTCGACGAGCATGGCGGCAAAGCGCTTTTCCGTCAGCCGGAAGAACTGCTCGTTCTGCCACAGCGTGTCGTCGGCATCGAATCCGATCGTCGTCAGTTTGCCGTTGGGCCGCATTCAATTTCTCGATTAAGATTTGGGCCTCGATTGGAATTGCGACGGCCGAAACTAGGCCGATTGGCGTGATTTTCAACCGCACCGGCCAATGCCCGACGCGGCTCCCCTTCCCTTCCACAGGGGGGCACGGCTATACTCCACAATCCGCAACCCAATCTGGTGAATGATGCCGCCTGCAAAAAAGGAAGTCCGTCCGTCGAGCCGCGGAGGACGCGCCCGCACGCCTGCCTTCGTGAAAAATCAACGGGGCGTCAAGAACTGGAAGGAAGTCAGCGCCTGGCTGGAGTGGCGCGGCATCGAGGACATCGAGTGCATCACGCCCGATCAGGCAGGCGTTGCGCGTGGCAAGATGATGCCGTCGAAGAAATTCACCTCCAACACCTCGCTGGCACTGCCTTCGGCTGTCTTCATGACGACGATCTCCGGCGGCTACCCCGAGGATGGCAATGGCTTCCATTATCCGGAAGACGACGGCGACCTTAAACTGATGCCCGACCTGTCGACGCTGACGGTGGTGCCCTGGGAAGAAGACCCGACGGCCGCGGTCATCTGCGATCTCGTCCACCAGGACGGACGCTCGGTCGAGTTCACGCCGCGCAACGTGTTGAAGCGTGTGGTGGCTGCCTATGACAAGCTCGGCCTGAAGCCGGTGGTGGCGCCCGAGATCGAGTTCTACCTGGTGCGCAAGAATCCCGATCCGGACTATCCGCTGACGCCGCCGGTCGGCCGTTCTGGACGCGCAATCGGCGGCGGCGCCGGCTATTCGATCGCCGGTGTCAACGAATTCGACGAACTGATCGACGACATCTACCATTTCTCCGAAAGCCAGGGCCTGGAGATCGATACGCTGATCCACGAGGAAGGTGCCGGGCAGCTGGAGATCAATCTGCGCCATGGCGACCCGATCGAGCTGGCCGATCAGGTGTTCATGTTCAAGCGCACCATTCGCGAGGCGGCGCTGAAGCACGAGATCTACGCCACCTTCATGGCCAAGCCGATCCAGGGGCAACCCGGCTCCGCCATGCATATCCATCAGTCGATCATCGACAAGAAGACTGGACAGAACATCTTTTCGGCCGCTGACGGCTCGGAAACCGACGATTTTTTCCACTTTATCGGCGGCATGCAGAAGCATGTGCCGAACGCGCTGGTGATGTTCGCGCCCTACGTCAATTCCTACCGCCGGCTGACACAGGCGGCGTCGGCGCCGGTCAACAACAAATGGGGCTATGACAACCGCACCACGGCATTTCGCGTGCCACGTTCGGATCCGGCGGCTCGGCGCGTCGAAAACCGCATCCCGTCCTCCGATGCCAACCCCTATCTAGCGCTTGCGGCATCGCTTGCCTGTGGGCTGATCGGCATCACCAACAAGATCAAGGCCGAGCCTCCCGTGCTGACCACCGCCAATGCCGACGAGATCGACCTGCCGCGCGGCCTGCTCGAAGCCGTCGACCTGTTCGAGGGCGACGAGGAACTCTGCGCGCATCTGGGCAAGTCCTTCGCCGCCACCTATGCGGCGATCAAACGGGCGGAGTTCGAGACCTTCATGGAAGTGATCAGCCCGTGGGAGCGGGAGTATCTGCTGCTGAATGTTTAGGGGAGTAGGGGAGTAGGGGAGTAGGGGAGTAGGAACGAATGGCCGAAAAAACAGGCTCCTACAAGGAACTTGCTGGTTTGGCAGCAGGCGATGGACCTTGTAGTGGCTATTTACGGCGCAACGAAATCTTGGCCAAAGGAAGAACTTTATGGACTGACCAGCCAAGCGCGACGCGCTGCAAGCTCGGTGCCGGCAAACATAGCGGAGGGGTATGGCAGAGAAATTCGAGGCTCTTATCTGCAGTTTCTCCGTATTGCCCAAGGATCATTGAAGGAACTGGAAACTCAGCTTCTGATTGCTGAACGCACCGGCATCGCGCCGAAAGCGACGACGGCCTCGTTGTTGGCGAACACCGAAAGTGTGGGAAAGCTTCTTCGACTTCTCATCCGTAGACTTGCAACCGGATAGCCTCCCCTACTCCCCTACTCCCCTACTCCCCTACTCCCCTACTCCCCTACTCCCTGCGAGCATCATGCCCTACCAATCCCCGATCTCCCCCGGCCGGTCCTGGTATGAGGACACAGCCGGTCCGAGACCTGAATACCCGGCGCTGGATGGCGACCGGGCATGCGATGTCGTCATCGTCGGCGGCGGCTTTACCGGTTTGTCGGCGGCGGCGCATCTGGCCAAGGCAGGCACCAATGTCGTGCTGATCGACGCTTACCGCTTCGGCGATGGCGCCTCCGGGCGCAATGGCGGGCAGCTCGGCACCGGCCAGCGCGTCTGGGCCGAGGACCTGGAAGCCGAGTATGGCTTGGCCCGCGCCAAGGCGCTGTTTGATCTTGCCGAAGAGGCCAAGGCGCATCTCCTCGAATTCACTGCCGCCAACCAGATCGATATCGACTATATGCCGGGCCAGCTCTCGGTGGCGCACAAGCCGCGCTATGTCGACGACTACAAGGCGCATGCCGAGATCATGGCGAGCCGTTTTTCCTACCCGCATATCTCGTTCATGGATGCCAGGGAGACGGCGGAGCGGTTGGGCTCGACCGCCTATTTCGGCGGCACGCGCGACACCGGCACCGGCCACATCCATCCGATGAAGCTGGTGATCGGCACGGCGCGGGTGGCAGCGCTTGCAGGCGCGCAGCTGTTCGAGGGGACGCCCTCGACCGGCATCATCTCCAGCGGCGGCAAGGTCAAGGTTTCGACACCGAGGGGGACGGTGACGGCGCAGAAATGCCTGATAGCGGTCAACGCCTATGGCGGCGCGCTCGAGCCGGTTAGTGCGGCGCACATCATGCCGATCGGTTCCTTCATCGGTGCGACCGTGCCTCTGGGAGCGGACTCGAACGTTTTGCCGGGCGGCGAGGCGGTCGACGATTCCCGCTTCGTCGTGCGCTATTTCCGCAGATCGAAGGACGGACGGCTGCTGTTTGGCGGACGCGAGGTCTATGGCGTCAACGATCCGAAGGATATCCACATTCACATCCGCCGCCAGATCGCGGAACTCTATCCGGCGCTCGGGGATGTCGAGATCACGCATGGCTGGGGCGGCTATGTCGGCATCACGGTGCCGAGAAAGCCTTTCGTGCGCGAAGTGATGCCCAATGTGATCTCGGCCGGCGGCTATTCCGGCCACGGCGTCATGCTGTCGAACTACTTCGGTAAACTCTATGCCGAAACCGTTGCCGGCAACCGCGACCGGCTGAAGCTGATCGAGGATCTGAAAATCCCGCCGTTCCCCGGCGGTCGGCGCTTCCGCACGCCGCTGCTGTTCCTGGCGCTCAACTGGTTTGCGTTGCGGGACAGGATCTAGCCGACCGACCTGGTGTAATATTGTAATATTCATTGTAACATTTGTTGCCCGTGCGACGCATTGCGCAATTTCCCGCAAAGGCGCAGAATCCCCTATAATGGCGTACTGATGCCACAATCGCAGGCGAAAGCTGCCGGTTCTGGGCGATTGTTCGGGGATTGTTGCGGGACTGCCCGCGTTGTTTTTTTGACCTATGCGGATCAGACGCCGGACTTCCGGCACCGACCGATAGAACGTCGGCCCGCTTATGGAGGTGGCAAGAGTGAGAGAGCCCTTCAGTTTCGGTACGCCGGAACGTCGGCGCTTTGCCATGCAGTTCGGATACGACATGCGGCCGTCCTTCTGGCAGGAAATCCGTTCGAACTCGCATCTGGTGATCGCCGCGATCGGCACCGCCGCACTGCTTGGCGTCGCCGCCGTGGCGCTGTGGCTGGCATTGCCGGCCAGCGACAGACAAGCGGCAGCGAGCCCCGAGCAGACCATTCCAACGGTTCCGGTGAAGACGACGAAAATAACCCCGGTTGGGGCCGCGGTCGCCGCGGCAGCCGTGCCGCAGGCGCGCAAGTCCGACGCTATTCCGACAACCGTGGCGGCCGCGCAAGCCAACATCCCCGCACTCGCCGCCAACGATCCGCGCTGGACCGGTTCGCAGCCGAAGGACGCCGCCACTTCCGATTCGACTGCTCCCAGCCAGGCAGCGGACAAGCAAGCTGCGGCATTCGCACAGCCGGCAGCCGATACCGATGCCGCCACCGAACTTGCCAAGGTAGCCGCGCCCAGCGCAGCCGCGGGCAACCACCCCGACGGCGCACAAACCGCCGCCATCCCCGCGGTGCAGCCGCAAGAGCCAGCGGCAGAAGGCGATGACAGCCAAGCCAAGGCGAAGCCCAGGAAAGCCGCAGCCGCCGGAACAGGGCGCATCCTGAGGGCCGTGACCATGCGAAGCGGCCCGAAGAAAAATGCCGCCGCCATCGGTACGGTGCCAGCCAAAACCTCGGTGCAGGTGATGAGCTGCAAGAAATGGTGCCAGATCACCTACAACGGCAAGACCGGCTGGATCTACAAGAGTTACATCAAGACTGGCGCGTGACGTACCCCGCTCTGCGTGAGGCAGGCCTGTTGTTCTGATGCATGTCGTTCTCCCAAACCGGGGCCGCTTTCGAGCGACATACATCAGGCTTTCAGATGCAGCGGCCGCCATCGACCTCCAGCGCCACGCCGGTGATGAAGGCGGCCTCGTCCGAGGCCAGCCAGAGTGCGGCGTTGGCGATGTCGAGCGGCGTCGAAAGCCGGCCGAGTGGGATCGATGCGCGGAACTTCTCGCGGATCTCGGGCGTGTCGGCGCCCATGAATTTCTCCAGCATGCCGGTCTCGCCGGCAACCGGGCAGAGGCAGTTGACGCGGATGTTCTTCGGCGCCAGTTCCACCGCCATCGATTTGGTGGCGGTGATCGCCCAGCCTTTCGACGCATTGTACCAGGTGAGGCCGGGGCGCGGCCGCAGACCCGCGGTGGAGGCCGTGGTCAGGATGACGCCGCCGCCCTGCCGCTCCATGATCGGCACCACGGCAAGTGCCGCGTGATAGATCGCCTTCATGTTGACGGCGGTTATCAGGTCGAAGGTGTCCTCGTCGACGTTGAGCATGTCGCCGTTGCGATGGGTGTAGCCGGCATTGTTGACCATGATGTCGATGCGGCCGAAGGCGCTTTTCGCGGCATAGACCATCTCGTCGAATTCGGAGCGCAGCGAGACATCCGTCTGGGTCCAGATCGCCGCTTCTCCGATCTCGCCGGCGACGCGCTCCGCGCCCCTGGCGTTGAGATCGGCGACAACGACCCTGGCGCCCTCCTGCGCAAAACGCCTGGCAATGCCCTCGCCAAAGCCCGACGCAGCGCCGGTGATGATCGCAACCTTGTTTTCCAGACGCATGTTTTTTCCGCTCACTATTGGTGACCATCAACGGGCACGTCATTGGCGCTCATCCGCGCAAAGCCACGGCTTCTGACCGGATTGGCCGAAAGATGTGGGTCCATCGCCGATTTCTCCTTTGGCTTTCGCGTCGATCCCGCTCTATGCTGCAACTGCGAAGGCTTCCGGAGCCGCGCCTTCGACAAGCCTCCGGGTCATCGGACTGTCAAGGGGCCGGCGCATACACCCAGATGTGACACCATGGCACTGGAAAATTTAAATCGATTAGATTATATCAGCCGCGTCACAGCGACCGGCGTCAAAGCGGACAGACCATGACCAGCCAGATCATCCCCGTCGAGCCTTTCGACTTCATCATTTTCGGCGGCACCGGCGATCTGTCGGAACGCAAGCTTCTGCCGTCGCTCTATTATCGCCAGCGCGACCATCAGTTTTCGGAGCCGACACGCATCATCGGCACGTCGCGCTCGAAAATGAGCGATGAGGAATTCCAAGCCTTCGCCAAACAGGCGATCTCCGAGCACGTCAAGCCGGCCGACATCGACGCCAAGGAACTGAAGACTTTTCTGGCGCGGCTGTCCTACGTCTCCGCCGATGCGACGAGCGGCGCCGGCTTCGACAAGCTCAAGAAGGCGATCGGAGACAGCGACCGCATCCGAGCCTTCTACCTGGCGGTGGCGCCGGCGCTGTTCGGCGACATCTCGCACAAGCTGAAAGAGCACAATCTGATCACGCCGAACTCGCGCATCGTGCTGGAAAAGCCGATCGGCCGCGATCTCGATTCGGCACGCAAGCTCAACGACCTGGTCGGCGACGACTTCCACGAAAGCCAGATCTTCCGCATCGACCATTATCTCGGCAAGGAGACGGTGCAGAACCTGATGGCGCTGCGTTTCGCCAACGCGCTCTACGAGCCGTTATGGAATTCAGCCCATATCGACCATGTCCAGATCACAGTCGCCGAGACCGTCGGTCTGGAAGACCGCGTCACCTATTACGACAAGGCCGGCGCGCTGCGCGACATGGTGCAGAACCATATGCTGCAGCTGCTGTGTCTCGTCGCCATGGAAGCGCCGTCATCGATGGATGCCGACGCCGTGCGCGACGAGAAGCTGAAGGTGCTGCGGGCACTGAAGCGCATCAACGGCAACGAAGCGCCGAAGCACACCGTGCGCGGCCAGTACCGCGCAGGCGCCTCGGCCAGCGGAGCTGTAAAGGGCTATGTCGAGGAGCTTTCCCACGACAGCAATACCGAGACCTTCGTCGCCATCAAGGCCGAGATCGGCACCTGGCGCTGGGCGGGCGTTCCGTTCTACCTCAGGACCGGCAAGCGGCTGGCAACCCGGGTTTCGGAAATCGTCATCGAATTCAAGCCGATCCCGCATTCGATCTTCGGCGACAGCGCTGGTCCGATCTTCGCCAACCAGCTGGTCATCCGGCTGCAGCCCGACGAAGGCGTCAAGCAGTTCATCATGATCAAGGATCCGGGTCCGGGCGGCATGCGGTTGCGCCAGATCTCGCTCGACATGAGTTTTGCGCAGTCCTTCGATGGCCGCGCGCCGGACGCCTATGAGCGGCTGATCATGGACGTCATCCGTGGCAACCAGACCCTGTTCATGCGCCGTGACGAAGTCGAGGCGGCGTGGAAATGGATCGACCCGATCCAGAATGCCTGGGAAAGTGCCAGGCAGGAGGCGCAGGGCTACACGGCGGGCACCTGGGGCCCATCGGCCTCGATAGCACTGATCGAACGTGACGGGCGGACATGGCACGAGAGCAATTGAACAGCGCCGCCTATAGCTGGAACGGCTTCGCCGGGCGCCAGGAACTGGCGGCCGCCCTTGCCGGCCATGTTGCAGGCAGACTGACCAAGGCGATCGCCGAGCGCGGCACGGGGCTGCTCGCCGTCTCCGGCGGCACCACGCCGGCAAAATTCTTCGCCGCCCTTTCGGCGATACCTATCGCCTGGGACAAGGTGATCGTGACGCTGGTCGACGAGCGTTTCGTGCCGGCCTCCTCGCCACGCTCCAATGCCGGGCTGGTAGCCGCCAATCTGTTGCAGAACGCGGCCAAGGCGGCTCGTTTCGTGCCGCTCTATCACGAAGCCACCAGCATCGAGGATGCGGCCTCGTCCGATGATGCAGCGCTCCGGTCCTTGCCATGGCCGCTCGATGTCGTCGTGCTCGGCATGGGGCCGGACGGCCACACCGCTTCGTTCTTTCCCGATGCCGACGATCTGGCAACGTTGCTCGACCCGTCTTGCGACAGGATCGTGCTGCCGGTTCATGCGGCAAGTGCGGGCGAGCCGCGGCTGACCCTGTCGCTGGCGCGCATCGTCGAAGCCGGCTTCATCGCGCTGCACATAGAGGGTGAGGACAAGCGTACCGCCTTCGACGGCGCGGTTGCGCCCGGGCCGCGAAAGCCAATCCGTGCCGTGCTCGACGCAGCACATAAGCCCGTAGAGGTTTTCTGGGCCCCCTGAATCTCGATTTACTCTGGTCCCGGCAAACGGCGGGAGGATGTTTCCGGGACCTCGCCTGAAAGGACCGACCGCCATGACCGCCAGACGCGACATCGAAGCCATCACCGAACGCATCCGTCAGCGCTCAAAACCAGGCCGCGAGCGTTATCTCGGCCGCATCGTCGAGGCATCGAACCGCACCGCCAACCGGGCTGTGCTGTCGTGCGGCAATCTCGCCCACGGCTTTGCGGTGTGCAGCCCCTCGGAAAAGCTCGCGCTTGGCGCCGACAAGGTGCCGAACCTGGGCATCATCACCTCCTACAACGACATGCTGTCGGCGCATCAGCCGTTCGAGACCTTCCCGGCGCTGATCAAGGACGCGGCCCGCGAAGCCGGCGGCATCGCCCAGGTGGCCGGCGGCGTACCGGCAATGTGCGATGGGGTCACGCAAGGCCAGCCCGGCATGGAGCTGTCGCTGTTTTCGCGCGATGTCATCGCCATGGCCGCCGCGATCGGCCTGTCGCACAACATGTTCGACGCCGCCGTCTATCTCGGCGTCTGCGACAAGATCGTGCCGGGGCTGGTGATCGCAGCGCTCACCTTCGGCCATCTGCCGGCGGTGTTCATTCCGGCCGGACCGATGACATCAGGCCTGCCCAATGACGAAAAAGCCAAGGTCCGCCAGCTCTTCGCCGAGGGCAAGGTCGGACGCGCCGAACTGCTGGAGGCCGAGTCCAAATCCTATCATGGGCCGGGGACCTGCACCTTCTACGGCACGGCGAATTCCAACCAGATGCTGATGGAGATCATGGGCCTGCACACGCCGGGCGCTTCCTTCGTCAACCCTGGCACGCCGCTGCGCGATGCGTTGACCCGCGAGGCGACGAAGCGGGCGCTGGCGATCACCGCGCTCGGCAACGCCTATACGCCTGTCGGCCGGATGATCGACGAACGCTCGATCGTCAACGGCGTCGTCGGCCTGCACGCCACCGGCGGCTCGACCAATCACACCATCCACCTGATCGCCATGGCGGCGGCGGCCGGCATAGCCATCACCTGGCAGGATATTTCCGACCTGTCGGAGGCGGTGCCACTGCTGGCGCGGGTCTATCCGAACGGCCTCGCCGACGTGAACCATTTCCACGCCGCCGGCGGGCTCGGCTTCCTGATCCGCGAGCTGCTCGACGAAGGCATCTTGCATGAGGATGTGCAGACGGTGTGGGGCGAAGGCCTGCGGCCCTATGCGGTCGAGGCAAAGCTCGGCGCCGACGGAGGCGTGGTGCGCGAGGCCTCGCCGAAGGCAAGCGGCGACGAAAAGGTGCTGGCGCCGTTCAACAAGGCATTCCAGGCGACCGGCGGCCTGAAGGTGCTGTCAGGCAATCTCGGCCACGCCGTCATCAAGACTTCCGCGGTGAAGCCGGAGCGGCGTATCATCGAGGCGCCGGCCAAGGTCTTCGACAGCCAGCAAGGGCTGAACGATGCGTTCAAGGCCGGCACGCTGATCGGTGATTTCATCGCCGTCATCCGCTTCCAGGGGCCCAAGGCCAACGGCATGCCGGAGCTGCACAAGCTGACTACCGTGCTCGGCATCCTGCAGGATCGCGGCCAGCGCGTGGCGCTGGTCACCGACGGACGCATGTCGGGCGCCTCCGGCAAGGTGCCGGCGGCGATCCATGTCACGCCGGAAGCGGTCGAGGAGGGTCCTATCGCCAGGATCCACGAAGGCGACATCATCCGGCTCGACGCCGAAGCCGGCACACTCGAAGTGCTGGTGCCGGCCGGCGACTTCGCTTTGCGCCGGACGGCGGATGCCGATCTCATCGGCAACGAGTTCGGTTTCGGCCGCGAGCTGTTTGCCGGCTTTCGACAACTGGTCGGCCGCGCCGATCATGGCGCCAGCGCCTTCGGCACGGCTTGACGGCAGTTCTGCGTAGTTCACAAAAAAGGGCGGCACATGGCCGTAATGCAGTTCACTTAAGTTGGGCTGGATGAGGATCTGGTAAGACCTATCGAACAGGATGGAGATTCGTTTCCATCCTGTTCGTG